>NZ_CAUPIY010000004.1:0-204220 GCF_963511525.1 uncultured Mobiluncus sp.
CCCCGGCCGCCTCCGCCTGAGACTTCAACTCCTGCGCCTTCGCGCCCGCCGCCTGAGCCCGCGCCCCAGCCGCCTCCGCTTGAGACTTCAAATCCTGCGCCTGTGCCCCCAAGACCTGCGCATCGTGTCCCAGAGCTTTGGCTTGGTTCCCCAAGCTGGTGGCACGATTACCCAGCTCGGTGGCTTTTGCCCCGAGGGCTCGCGCCTCATCGGCTAAAGCCTGAGCCGGATCTCCAGCGGCTTTCGCTTCATCACCGAGTTTCTTGGCTTTATCCCCCTGATCCTCAGCCTGAGCCTTCATTTCATCGAGCTGACTTGCCAGCTTTGGTGCCTGCTCCAGCTCTGAGCGTAAATCGACCCCGGAAACGTAGGCCATCACGGAATAGGCCGCAGTCTGGTGACTTTCCACCATGACTTGACCGGTGTGAGACTCCGAAGGGGTCGCCTGGGGAACGTCAGAAATGAGACGGTTCCACAGGGGGTTTCCAAAGCCAGTAATCGCGCTGAGCGCAGTGGCGATAACCACCAAAATCCAAAATGCCAGAACCCGCTTCGGTCTGAGGGCTAAAAAACGAGCGAGCTTGACATACATACATCTAATGTACCTAGACCGCGATAAATCCGCACCCGGAATAGAACTCGGTTTTTGTCCTGTCACGAAACCTCTATGGTTGGATAAATCCACGTCAAGGGTTGATAATTGACTTTATGTTCCCTGGTCTCCCGCTGCGCCGCGCCCTATGGGTTCCGGCACTCTTTATGTTAGTTTTCGCACTCGTTGGTATCGGTCCGGTCGCGCCTGCGCGCGCCGGAACCGGCGACACTCCGTCAGGTTACCCGCCAACCAAGGTTCACCAGCTTCTCCCGCCCACCCCTGCTGACCAGCCAGACCGCGCGACACCGCTTATGAACTCCCCAGAAACTGGCTTCACCCAGGCCGGACAGCTTCCTGACCCGCACCAGACCACCGTCCAGCTGGTTATCGGACCAGGCCCGGACGGAATGGCGTCCCTGTGTTCTGGGGTTTGGGTCGCGCCCAACATGGTGCTGACCGCGGCTCACTGCTTTAGGAACTTGCCCCAAGGGCCGGCGCGGATTTACTCAACCAACTCTCACGTTCCGGGGGCCTCGCCCCTCGCCACCGGAGTGACCTGGGACACGACCACGCAGGGCGATGTGGCGCTGGTGGTGACCACCCCGGCGAATCATCCCATTGCCCCGGTCAGCGCGGCGGTTCAGCCCCCCAGCACCCCCCTGTATATTTGCGGGCAGAACTACATCATTGAAGAATCTGGCACTATCGACAGCGTCTCTCGGATGATTGGCGGCAAAGGAAACTACTGCGCCAACGTCAACACTTTGGATGCCCGTACTGCCCAGCGTTTCCAGATTCCCCCTGGTGGCAACATCCTCGCCACCGTGCCGATGGCGGTAGATAAAGGAGACTCCGGCGGTCCCCTGTACAACGCTGCCGGCGAAGTGGTCGGCATCACCAGCTCGAAATCCCATACGGCTTTCACGGACAACACCGAACAGTTGCTGTTCAACTCCGCTTCGCCGATGTCGCTTTTCGCGCCCTGGCTGATGAGTTTAGGGGTGCCGGTGCGCGGTGTGAGTGGCGCTGATTTGCCCTTTAAACAGCTACCGCCCCATATTATGCGGGTCAGCGGCGCCGACCGGATGGAGACTTCGGGGATGATTGCCGAGGCTTCACCCAACGTGGAAACGCTGATTATCACCACCGGTTTGATTGCCGCTGACGGTTTGGCCGCGACCCAGCTGTCCGGGGTCACCAGCTCCGCGCTGGTTTTGTCGAACTCCCGCGACCACCTGGACCCCCAAGCCGTGAAAGCCTTGAATAAATTCGGGCTACGCCGGGTGGTGCGCGTGGGCGGAACCGTGGGGCTGAGCGCTGCCGACCGGGCGGCGATTCAGGCCAAAGGTCTGGAATTGGTCGAGCTCATCGGCGCGGATCGTTTTGAAACCGCCGTGAAAGTCGCGCAATATCGCGATTCTCTGGGAGGCGCACCCAGCGCAGTCTTGGTGGCTGACGGCATCAACTTTCCTGATGCTCTGGCAGCCGGAGCCGCGGCCGGAGCGATGCGAGCCTCCCTGGTGCTCTCCAGCAGAGCCAGCTTGCCCCCCGCTACGCAAAGCTACCTGACCCCCCTTCTGACCAGCACTAAAATCATCACGGTTGGCGGCCCGGCGCAGTCTGCCGTCGCCTCGGCGGGCATCAATCCTGGCGCGACCTATACCGGGGCGGACCGTTACGACACCGCCCGCAGCCTCGCCACCGGCCTTGACCTGGGACGCAACGTAAACGGCCTAGTGATGGTGTCGGGACGGAACTTCCCCGACGCCCTGTCAGCCGGAGCTTACACCGTCAAGCAGGGTGCGAAACTTGTGCTGGTGCCCCCGGCCGGGTCTAAACCCGCCTTTTTGAAGGAATTGTGGACCTCTACCGGCTCCCACGGTGTTGTCGTGGGCGGCACCGGCGCGCTACCCGACCAGGACGTGGCGTGGGCGCTGCAATAACCGCCCGTTTGCCCTTGAGGTCTGAATCCTCAACTATCGGCATTAATTAAGATTGGAACCATGGTTTTCACTGCGAATTTGCTGGATTGGCTGAAAGACCCCGGCGCCCTGTTGGAACACCTCATCTCGGCTTACGGGGTGTGGATGGTGGCCATCGTCGCCCTCATCGTGTTCATCGAGTCAGGAGTGCTGTTCCCGGTGTTGCCCGGCGATTCGATGCTATTCGCGTTGGGGCTGCTCCAAGACCGGATGCCAGTGAACCTCGCCGTGGTTCTGTTCGTGCTAATTGTGGCGGCGATAGCCGGCGCCCAGGTCGGCTACTGGTTCGGGCTGCTGTTCGGCGAACGGTTCTTTAAACCCGACGCGCGGGTGCTGAAAACCGAATATTTGCAGACTGCCCAAGTGTTCTTTCGCAAGTGGGGTGGACCGGCGGTGGTGTTGGGCCGTTTCGTCCCCTTCGTGCGCACTTTCGTGCCCATCGCGGCCGGAATAGGCCGCTACGGCTGGGCGCACTTCACCCTGTGGAACGTCATCGGCAGTATTGCCTGGACCGGCGTGTTCATCGTCGCCGGTATTTCGCTCGGAGGGGTGCCCTTTATCCGCAACAACGTGGAGCTCATCGCCGTCATCATCATCGCGGTTTCAGTCATTCCTATCGGGTTGGGGATTTTGAAAAAGGCTCTGAGTAAGCCCACGGATAGCCAGGAGACCGGGAAAAGTAACATAAACTAGGGCCATGGTGAAATACCTCCAAGACTCCCTGAACCGGGCCATTTATGCATCGGACGCCTCAAACTATCGCATCGTGCCCGACCGGATTGCCCAACCGGAAAACCTTGACGAGCTACACGATACGATTTTGGAAGCCCTGTCCGCTGGCGTGCCCCTGACGATGCGCGGGCGGGGAACCTCATGTTCCGGCAACTCCATCGGGCCCGGCCTGGTCATTGATACATCTCACCACTGCAACCGGATTTTGTCCCTGGCCCCTTCCGCGCGCCAGATTACGGTGGAACCGGGGGTGGTGCTCGCCTCTATTCAGGAGGCCGGAGCGCCCTTTAGTCTGCGATTTGGGCCCGACCCGTCCACCTGGACGCGAGCCACCGTTGGGGGTTCGATTGGTAATAATGCCTGCGGCCCGCACGCTCAAGCCTGGGGGCGCGTGGCCGACAATGTCATTTCGATGGATGTTATCGACGGTTTCGGGCGGGAATTTCACGCCGCCTCGGGTGAAGGCGCGCTGGATGTGGTGCCGGGTTTGCAGCGTTTAGTTGATGAAAACCTGGCCGTGATTCGCACGGAATGCGGGCGCTTTCACCGACAAGTTTCGGGCTATTCCCTGGAACACCTGCTGCCGGAAAATGGGCGTGACCTGGCGAAATTCCTGGTTGGCAGCGAGGGAACTTTGGTCAGCGTGCTGCGCGCCACCCTGCGCTTGGTGCCGGTGCCGGCCGCGCCGGTACTGGTGGTGCTGGGATACCCCGACATAATTGCCGCCGCCGCTGACGTGCCGCTGATTAACGACTTTTCGCCCCTCGCGGTGGAGGGCATGGATTCGCGTCTGGTTTACACTCTGGCGCACAAGCCGGGGGTTGGCGAGCTGCCCGAATTGCCGGAGGGTAACGCTTGGCTGCTGGTAGAGATGGGCAGCGCCACCGAGGACTTGGAGACGACCCTGGCTCGGGCCCAGGACCTGGCCCAAGCCGCTAACACCCGCGCCACCCTCGTGCTGCCCCCCTCCACGCAAGCCACGAAACTTTGGCGGATTCGCGCTGATGGAGCCGGGCTTGGCGGGCGTACCCCCTTGAACCCGGACGGCACCGGCAACGATCCGGCCTGGCCGGGCTGGGAGGACGCAGCGGTTCCGCCCCAAAACCTAGCGGCATACCTGCGAGATTTCACTGATTTGATGCGGGAAATGGACGTGGACGGGATGCTTTATGGGCACCTCGGGGACGGCTGCCTGCACGTGCGGTTGAACCTACCGTTGGGAGCCGAGGCTGACCAAGGACGTTCTCGGGAGTTCCTGGAGCGCGCCGCAGACTTGGTGGGGAAGCATCACGGTTCGCTTTCGGGCGAGCACGGGGATGGCCGAGCCCGCTCCGAATTGTTGCCGCGGATGTATTCCCCCGCGCTGATTCGTTTGTTTAAGCAGGTCAAAGCCTTGTTTGACCCGCGGGGTTTGATGAATCCGGGGGTGTTGGTGGATCCTGATCCGCTGGACGCGAACCTGCGTCTGGCGGGGGCCGAAGTCATTCCCGCCCTTCCCGGTCGGGGCTTTACTTTTCCGAAAGACACGGACTTTACCGCGGCCGTGCATCGCTGCACCGGCGTTGGCAAATGTTTGGCAATGGACCACCTCACCGGCGCTTGGATGTGTCCCAGCTACCTGGCTACCGGCCAGGAGCAAGATGCCACGCGCGGGCGCGCCCGGGTGCTGCAAGAAGTCACGAATGGCTCGCTCATTCGGGATTTTCGCGACCCGAACCTGTTGCGGGCTCTGGACTTATGTTTAGCGTGTAAGGCCTGTTCCGCGGCCTGCCCGACCGGGATTGACATGGCGGCGTACAAGTCCGAGTCACTGTATCGGGCCTATCGCCGGAGTTTGCGGCCGCGTTCGCATTACCTATTGGGGCGGCTGCCAGGCTGGCTGCGTTTGGCGCGCCGAATACCCGGCGGGGCGAGCCTGGCCAACAGCGTCTTCGGGGTGGCTTGGATTCGCCGTCTGGTGTTTGGGATGTTCGGGCTGGATCCACGCCGTCAGATGGCGCATTTTCACCCCGAGTCGTTCCGGGATTGGGAGCGGCGCCACGGAGGAAACTCAACCGAACCAGAAATTGACACGAACGGGCTTGTGACCCCCAATACGGAACAGCCGCCGGAGACTACGGGGCAGGTCAATGCCATCGCCTCGACGGCGAGCGAGGACAGCCAGCCCGCTCCCGAGACTAAACCGTGGGTGGCGGTGTGGGCGGATTCTTTCTCGGAGGGGATTGCCCCCGATGGTGCCGAGGCCGTGGTGGAGTTGCTGGAAACGGCGGGATACCAGGTGTATGTACCGCCCCAAGCCTGCTGCGGGCTGACTTACGTGACGACCGGCCAGCTGGACAAGGCTCGGCGCAATATGCGGCGCTTGTGCCAGATTCTGGGGCCGCTGGCGGTCAACGGGATTCCGATTGTCGGCGTGGAGCCGTCCTGTACCGCGACCCTGCGCGATGACCTGGAACGTTTGCTGCCCGACGACCCGCGCGCCCACGCGATTGCCCAGGCCACGCGCACTTTAGCGGAGCTGCTCAGCGACCCGGACACCGCGCCCAACCCGGACGTGTGGCAGCTGCCAGATTTGCGAGGCGTACAGGTTGTCGCCCAGCCGCATTGCCACCACTACAGCGTCTTGGGTTGGGAGACCGACCGCAAGTTGCTGGCGGACACCGGGGCGGATGTTGTGGAACTGGCGGGCTGCTGCGGCATGGCGGGCAATTTCGGCATGGAACACGTCGAGGTGTCGAAACAGATTGCGGAACACGCTTTGCTGCCCGCCCTGCGCGCACACCCGGACGCGATTTTCCTGGCTGACGGCTTCAGCTGCCGCACCCAAGCGGAGCAGCTGGCCGGCAGCCACGGGATTCACTTGGCGCGCCTGCTGCTGGGCCCCAGCGCCCGCGTCGAAGCCTAGCCCCCAGCGCGGTCCGCGCAGAATCAGCCAAAAGGCACCGGAAAAACACCCCGGAAATCCAAGGATAGCTGGCAGGGAGAATCCGAAGATACTCGCCGGGTCGTGCCTAAAGGTGGAGAATAGCCGGGTAGCTGCCATTATTGGCAGCTACCCGGCTATTCTCCCCTTATAATCCACGCGCGCATCGAAAAATGAGAATAAAACGTATTTAAACGGCTCGGTGTGCCATATATGGCACACCGAGCCGAATTAATAGGATTAAAGCCCCGCACGGGATTATTTCTCGGAATGGGAATTAGCGGTTGCGCTCGATTTCAGCGTTGATTTCAGCTTGAGCTTCAGCGAGGGTCGGGCCATCGATGAAGCCCAAGTGCCAGAACTCCCAGCCATCGACCTCTTGGCCGAGCACCCGAGCCGCCTCGGTGGGATTATCAAATTCGCGGCCTTCCAGGATAATGACCCCGCGCTCTGCCAGGGTGGCGCTGACTTGGGTCGCACTTCCGTCAAAGTTCACCAGGGCAATGAGTGGCGTATCCTCGCCGGTCACCTGGGCAATCACCCCGAGACCGGCGGCGTCACGGTTCAGCAGGTCGCTTGCCTCAGGCTGATCCGCGCCGGGAACCTCCGAGATTTCCACCGCTTCCGCTGTTTCCGTCACTTCCGGGGTTTCCGGTGTTCCCCAGGTCTCGGTACCGACGCTTGCCGCGCCAGCGAACTCGGCGGGCTGCTCCATTTGCTCAGGTTCCCCGGGTTCCTCGGGTTGCTCAAATTGCGCGGGTTCCTCAGGTTGCGCCGGCTCATTCTCGGCCTGCGCCTGCGCTTCGGCCTCCAGGGTCTGTTCACTGGCGGCAGCCCGGTGTGAATGATGGGGCGGTTGAGGTTCCTCGGCGTCAACTCCGGAAATAATGTCCGCAAAGGACGGGGCGTCCTTTTCCGCGACGCTACCGTGATGAGTGGTAAACAGCGACTCCACAGGCTCCTCGTCCTCCCCTGCAGCCAGCGGGGATACTGAGGAAGACCGGGCGGCCTCCATAATGGAGTGGCGTGAAATCGACCCGGTTTGCAGCGCCGGTTCATCAACTGGAGCCGGACTTTCCGCCGCGGTCTCAAGGCCGGATACCGCAGGTTCCGGGGTTGCAGCCGGTGCCGGGGCAGGCACTGCGGGCGCCGGACCGGCAGTCACGTTATCGGGCGCAGCCGCCTCAGAAACCGGAGCGGACGCCATCGGGGTCGCCAGGTCGGCGAAGCCCACGCTCGGCACCTCTTCCGAACTGGGAGCCGCCTCTGGCACTACAGATTCCGCGTTTTGCATATCCGCATCGGCGGAGGAAGTAATCGCGGGAATGCGGGCTCCCCGACCCGCCAACAAGTTCGTATCGTGGCTGAACAGCGAGGATGCGACCCGCTGTACATCCAGGAAGCGGCGCCCGTTGGACATCTCGCGCACGCTGACATGATGGACTTCCAGTCCAGAGGGGGTCAACGCATCCAGGGCCGGGCGCACATCCGGGTCAATTTCGGTGGCAACCAAAATCAAGCGCGGTCCCGCCGCCAAGTTCGGGGGCATGGCATCACGAAACTGGGTCCAACCGGAACGAAAAGCGCTAACTCCGCCGGGATAGGCGGCAGCTAAATCGTTCCACCCCAGGTTCGACACCGCCCCCAGCCGGGCCAAAGAAGCAATCAAACTACTGGAATCCAGCCGATTCACCACTTCGACCAGCACGACCTGACCGGAACCGTCCAAAGCGGTCAAACGCGGGGACTCTTGGGGAAAACCAGAATCCGTCCCGTCCGCGCCGGGGACCCCCGACCCTTGTGACACCCCAGGTTCCGCAAATTCTCCGGGCATCCCGGACACCGGCGACACAGTCATATCGTTCCAGGTCACGGGAAAAAGCGGGCGAGCAATGACTTCGAGAACCTGACGGCGAACCGAATCCAGAATCTCCCCTTGGGCTTCCGGCCCTACGGGATGGCCAAACTGGGCCGGAATCAGGTGACCTTGGTCATACTCAAACAGCGACATTGCAACCTCAATCGTCGGGACGTTTGCGAGCCCAGCCTGCCAGGCTCAACTTCCCCTATCATCTCACGTTTTTACTCCTGTTACATACAGGCATGGGAAAGCATTTGAAAAAGGCAGCGAATTTTCGCCGCCGTTTTCCGCGCTGGGCTGACGCTGTTGCGGGGTGGGGCGAGGTTACGGGAGAGGTTTTTCGGGAAAAGCCGGGTTGTCGGGGTTTGCTGCAGAGGGGTCACCAGTCTGGGTGGCCGGGCTGTCCGCAGCAGCTCGGTCTTCACCAGCCGGGGTGTCCGACGAGGCCGGGGTGTCACCAGCCTGGCCGGGCGAGCCGTCCGTCGGGGGCAAAGCCGCTGCACTGGCCTGCTGTCGGGAAAGTTCCTGGGATTCCATAACTTTCGCGGTGTCTTTCTTAGAGCCGCCGATATAGGACGCGGCGACCTGGGCGTGAACTGTCCCGGGGGCTCCGCCGATGCGATCGTGGCGGGTAGCCAGCTCCGGCATCGAATCGTGCCCGGTCAGATACAGGAACACGGTATTAAAGAACGCAATGACCGGTACCACCAGCAATGCTCCGATGATTCCAGCCAGGAAGGTTCCTGCCGTCACACCCAGCAACACCGCCAGCGGGTGCAGGCTGACCGCATTGGACATCAGCATCGGCTGCAGCACGTTGGACTCAATCTGTTGCACCGCCAAAATCACAATCAGCATGATGACGGCCGCCATGAAACCTTTATCCAACAGCAGAATCAGCACGGCTATAGCCCCGGTGGTGACCGCACCAACAATCGGCACAAAAGAACCGATGAAAATGAGCAAAGCCAGCGGGATAGTCATAGATCCCGCGCCCAGAACCGCCGCACCGATGGAAATGAACACGGAATCCACCAAAGCCACCAGCGCCTGCGCCCTGATGTAGCCATTCAAGGTGGTCCAACCCCGAATAGCCGCCTCGTGAACCGGCTCGCGAGCAGGAACCGGCAGCATCCGAATCAACCAAATCCAAATCTGGCGACCGTCCTTGAGGAAAAAGAACAGGCAGAACAACGAAATCAAGATGGTGGTGACCACGCTGGCGACCGAGGAAGTCACCGACAGCGCCGAGGACGCAATCGAGGAAGAATACTTGGTGACAAAGGCTGTGAGCTGGGTGGTCAACTCTTTAATATATTTATCGATTTGCGCCTGATCCAATGCCAGAGGGCCGTCACTCAACCACGCCAAGGCCTTATCGAAGCCGCCTCCGGCTTTCGCCAGCAGGGCGGGCGCGCCGTGAGCCAGCTGGGAGGTCGCAATCCAAATCATCGCCACAACCAGCCCTACACCCACCACCAGGGAAATGGCCGCAGACAGGGTCTTGGGAACATGCCACTTTTGCAACCGGAAATGCATCGGCTCCAACAGCAACGTCAACAGCAACGCCACTGCCAGGGGAACAAAAATGATGGAAACTTTCGTGATCCCGTACAGAATCAGGCCCAGCGCCGCGACGATGACCAGGAAACGCCACGCCCAACTGGCCGCCACCCGAATCCGCCACGACACCGCATAAGCTGAGTTCGGGCCGTTTTCCACCTCGGGCGGAGCGGTCGGTTCCAGTCCGTCATAGTTAGGAACCCGATTTTGCGTATCCCGCCGGGAAATGACCTCACGCCACCACCCGCGTCTAAACTCGGCTCCGGCGTTCAATAACGGTTTTTTTTCCATCGCACTTCCGTTTTCGGTTGTTTGTTTTCTGAGGTTTTCACAATCTGGTCGCGACCCTACCAGGAACGTCGCAGCACGGCGAGGCGAGCGGGAGCCGGGGGAAAAGAAAAACTCTCAGCGCACCATCCGGTTCAAGGTCAGCCCGTAGTTGACCTCACGGCCGGTCATCGCCCCGTCCGAGAGGAACCCGGCCCGGCGGTAAAACCGGTGGGCCCGTTTTTCTCCCGGATACCCCGAAGGCAGCCACAGTTGGGCTGGCTCCTGCGGTCCGACCACGTATTCCAACAAGCGCCGCCCCAAGCCTTGCCCCTGATATTCAGGCATTAGGTAGTGCATGGACACTTCCCGTTCCCGAGCGGGCGGGGCCACATGCTCGTTGCGTACCGTCTGCACCGTCATAGCGATACCGACCACCCGACCGTGTTCGACCGCAATAGCGATGCGGCGGCCTGCCGGATCCGAGGTCAACAGGTTGTGCCATTGACCGACCAAAGTTGGCTCGTCAAAGCGGTAACGGTATTTTTCGTCAATAAATTCGCCATAGTTCGCCAACCACATACGGGCGTGGGCCACCCCCATGCCGGCGGCATCCTGAACCTCAGGTGGGCGAATGTTGACAGTCATTACTCTCGATTCCGTGAGTCGTTTTCTCTAAGTCTAGCTTCTGAGGGCGGGCCAGGAGAACCCTCCCCGCGGGAAACGCGAAACCGCTTCGTGCCCGGGCCGGAAACTCCTGGAACTCCGGGACACGAACCTAGTTATCGGACGCAAAGTAGGCAAAAATCCGCAGGAACTCAATGTAGAGCCAGACCAGGGTCACCATCAAGCCAAAAGCGGCCGTCCAGGCGGTCTCCTGGGGCGCCCCGTTATCAACCGCAGTAACGATGTAGTCAAAGTCCGTGACCAGCGAGAACGCTGCTAGACCGATTGCGATGAGGCTGACGATAATCCACAGGGGGAAACCGCCGATGGTCGGGGCGTTCGGACCGTAGAAAGACCAGGCCGGATTGATGAGGCTGACCACCAGGTTGCCCAGGTAGAACACAAAAATCGAGAACATACCGACCATGACGACCCGCATCAAGGTCGGGGAGTTGCGCACCACCTTGGTCTTGAACAGCACCAGCATCACCAGGGTGGTAACCAGGGTCGCCGCGATAGCTTTCATCACCACGCCGTCGTAAAGTGTGGCGAACAGGCTGGAAATGCCGCCCAGCATGAGGCCTTCAAAAGCGGCGTAACCCAAAATCAGAACCGGGGAAGGACGACGCTTAAAGGAGTTCACCAGCCCCAACACCAAGGCCACAATCATCGAGGTAAACGCCACGTTCATGCCCAGACCCGGATTGGATGCGGTCAACATCCAAGCCCCTGCTCCGAAAAGCAGGAGGGTCCCGAAGGTCAGCACTGTCTTAATCAAAACGTCGTCCATAGTGACGGGACGGCCGGCAGAGACCGTGCCGTACTGTTCCTGGCCTTGCGGGGTGGGGAACTGCTGGGGTTGTTCCGGCGCGTAGCTCACGTGAGGAGCATCGCCGGGATAGGTTTGAGTCGCCCCGCCGCCGACCTGGTAGCCGGGCATAGCCGGGTAACCTCCCGGGGTGCGCTCGGTAAAAACTTTGTTGCGGGTAAACACTGGGTTGCTCATGTCGCTCCTTATTGTCTCAACAGTTTTATCGTAGCGGATTTCCGCGGTTTTGCCACGGCGCAGTCCTCCTGCTGCGGGGTGATTTTCCGGGGCGCAGCCCTGTCGCGAGGCCGGCAAAAACCAGCTGTGTCACAATAGGTTGGTGACTGAAAGCCAGAAACCCAACAACCCCGGTGGCAAAACCGACCCCGCCCGGCGTCAAACCCTGCGCGGAGTCGTGTCAAACATGCTGCTGCTGGTCACGTTCGTGGTGCTGTTCGGGGTCGGCATTCTGGTGGTGGTCCAAGCGGGTTTCCTGGAACCACAGGAAAACATGGCCGCCCGCGGCATGATGGCACTGGTGATTACCCTGCTGATGGTGGTGGCCATGATGTTGGCACGCATTGTCCAGCTGGGACGCGACCGGGTGGACGAGTTGACGTTACGCAACCGGCAGTTGGAGCTGGAACGCGAGCAGTCCGAACAGATTGCGGTGGCTGACGAACGCGCCCGGATTGCTCGGGAAATGCACGATATTGTGGCCCATTCGCTGACGGTATTGATTGCGATGAGTGACGGCGCCACCGCCGCAATTGACAAAAATCCCGAGCTCGCCAAAGAAGCCTTGCGCAATATGAGCGAAACCGGACGGGCGGCGCTGGCGGACACCCGCCGCCTGGTGGGAGTGCTGCGCCAACCCACCGAAGTGCCCCAGAACCTTGACCCGAATGCCTCCCCAGACGCCCAAACGTCCTCGCCCGAGGAAGTCCGCTTCACCCCTTCCCCGGATTTGGCGGAAATGGATGGACTTATTGCCCAGTTCCGGGCGGCCGGCCTGCCGATTACCTACCGTTACACCGGGGACGAAGTGCCATCTGACGGTCCGCTGCAACTGACGATTTATCGGATCGTGCAAGAGTCTTTGACTAACATTTTGCGTCACGCTCCCGCTTCCACCGCAGTTGAGGTCGATTTACAAGTGCGGGACAACGGCATTCGCATCGTCGTGTTTAACGCCACTTCCCTGGCGGGGATTAACCCCGGAGGCGGGAAGGGACTGATTGGAATGCGCGAGCGCGCTGCGGTCTATGACGGTCACGTTCAGGCTGGTCCCACCCCCGGAGGGTGGCGAGTGGAAGCGACCTTGCAGTGGCAGGCCGAAGCGCCGAAGTCCGAGGGCTGGGTTATGCCCGCGTAAACAACTTTTAAGCAATTTTTAGGGGACAATGTAAACGTGAGTGAAAACGAAAACGAAACTGGACAGACTGGACAGTCCGCGCCGTCCACGCCTAGTGAAGCCATCAAAGTGTTGCTGGTCGACGACCAATCCCTAATCCGCATGGGGTTTCGGATGGTGCTGGAGGCGGCGGACGACATCACGGTGGTGGGCGAAGCGGCAGACGGCAAAACCGCCCTACAGATGGTCAAAGCGACCGCGCCGAACGTGGTGCTGATGGACGTGCGGATGCCCAATATGAACGGTATTGAGGCGACCTCGGAAATTGTTGCCAGCAACCCGAATGTGAAAGTCCTCATCCTCACCACTTTTGACCTGGACGAATACGCTTTCGCGGCGTTGCGGGCCGGAGCCAGCGGATTCCTGTTGAAAGATGCCAAACCAGAGGAACTCATCGGTGCTATCCGCAATGTCGCCCATGGGGACGCCACGATTTCCCCGCGCGTGACGAAACGGATGCTGGAAATGTTTGCTCCCCAGCTGCCCGGCGACCAGGACGGCGACGTGGACGCGAATCTGGTCGATCAAGCCCTGCTGGCAAGCCTGACTGACCGGGAAACCGAAGTCCTCACCCTTATCGCCCAAGGACTCACCAATCAGGAAATCGCCACGCAACTGTTCATTTCGATGACCACGGTGAAAACCCACGTGGGCAATATCTTAAACAAAATCGGTGCCCGCGACCGAGTGCAAGCCGTCATTTTTGCCTACGAAAACGGCCTCGTTTCCGCGTAAACCCGCCGGACAGGCGAAAAACTGTACCCCCGGTCGGATTCGAACCGACACTGAACTGATTTTAAGTCAGCTGCCTCTACCATTGGGCTACGGGGGCGCGTACATTTTTCAGTCTGGTTAATCATCCATTCATTTGGGGATTTACTCAAATCGACCCTACACTTTGAATATGGACAACGAAGTGCCAAGCAATGATAAAGAAAACGAAAATCTCAACAAGGGCCTTTTCGGCGAGCCAGACCTAGCCGGTCCGTCCCCGGAAGATTACGACGCGGCGGTTCAAGCTGGTGAAGAACGACTCAGCGCTCAGCAGCGGTTCGCCCGGTTTGTTTCCGACGACATCGTCGGGGGCATGATTCTGATTATCGCCGCCATTATCGCTCTGGTTTGTGCCAACACGCCTTTCCGTGAGGGGTATCAGGCGGTGGCACAGTTTGTGCCCGACCCCGGCTTGGCGCAGGCCGCCGCCGCTGACACCCTGTCGGTGCTGCAAAAACTGCACCTGTCCATGCCTATTGAAGAGTGGGCGCGCGACGGTATCCTGGCGATTTTCTTTTTCACGGTCGGGTTGGAACTGAAGGAAGAGTTCACCCACGGCGCCCTGCACGATCCACGAACCGCGGCGATGCCGATTATCGCCGCCGCCTTTGGCATGGCCGGGCCCGCCCTGGTTTACGTGGCCGTCACCGCCATCACCGGCTCTGGAGCTTGGCACGGCTGGGCCATTCCGACCGCTACGGATATTGCTTTCGCGGTCGCGATTTTGCAGATTTTTGGCCGCGGCCTGCCCAACGGAGCCAGGACATTCCTGTTGACCCTGGCTGTAGCCGACGACTTGGGCGGGATTATCGTCATCGCCGTGTTCTATGGCTCTAACCTGAATCTCGCTTTCCTGTTGCCGATGGCGGCGTGTGCCGCCCTGTTCGGGTTCCTCTGTCACAAGCGGAAAGGTCACTGGTACTTCCTGATTCCCCTGGGGGTGCTGACCTGGTACTTCATGCTGGTTTCCGGTATTCACGCCACTATCGCCGGAGTAGTTTTGGGCATGGTCGTGCCCGCTGACAAGCGCGATTGGGAAGTCCACAACCTGGTGGAACAGATTTCTATGAAAGTGAACCCGGTTTCGGCCGCGTTTGCGGTACCGTTCTTTGCTTTCTTTGCCGCTGGCGTGGACATCGTGGACACCCCCGGCGGGGCGCTCAATATGCTGGCCAACCCCGTGGCTGTGGCGGTCATGTTGGCGTTGCCTTTCGGGAAATTGCTGGGAATCTCCGGTTCCGTGTTCGTGATGGAAAAGTTCACTCCCCTGCACTTGGAAAAAGGCGTGACCATGGGCGATATGGTTCCGATTTCGCTGGTGGCGGGGATTGGTTTCACGGTGGCGTTGCTGATTTCGCATCTGTCTTTCCGTGGAGACGATTTGCTGACCCAAGCCGGTTCCATCGGCGTGGTCATGGGCACCGCACTGTCCATTGTCCTCGGCGCTATCGCTTTGCAACTGCGACTAGCTTTCCGCCGGTCACACGCCCACGAGTGAGGACAGTCCGCCCCGCCCTTGTGCATCCACCCGACCCCGCGGACTTGGGAAAGAAAATAACCCAAAAGGGTATGTTCGGCATCGAGCGCATCTGATATTTTCGAAGTGAGGAATCGGCGTTGGGTCGTTTCCCGGAAACCTAGAAAGGCAAACAAATGCGGAGTTTGCGCAAGAAAAGCCTGGTGGCGGGCATCGCAGCAATCGCGCTGGTGGCGTTGAGCGGCTGCGAAATGGACGTCAAACTGAAAGTCATCGATGAGAACACCATTGAGCCTTCGGTCATCGTGGCGATGAGCGAAGGCGAAAAGGACATGCTCTCCTCCATGAGCGACGGCGAGGAAGTGACCTGCCAGGATCTCGCGGATATGGAAAATGAAGACGGGGCCACGGTCAAAGATTTGAGTACCGGCGGGGATATGAAATGCGAGATTATTATGCCCCAGGAACAGAGTCTCAATTCAAGCGAGAACCTGAAAAAAGAGGGCGATGACCTGGTTCTGACCCTGCCCAAAGAGGACGTCGACAAGCTGAAATCAGAACTGAGCGATGCTGGTGATATGAGCGAGTACGGTATGGATTCAATCACCATGAACCTGATTATCCAGATGCCCCACGGCATCAAAACAGCCACCGTGGACGGGCAACCCGTTGATTTCAAGGGAGACACTGTGACGCTGGATCTGACCGATCTCGGCAGCGAGGTTAAGGTTGTGTCCTCCCCTGGAATCCCTGGCGGAAACGGCGGCGATAAGGCTGATTCCGAATACGACCCGGACACCGACCTCACCGATGCCGGGAAATCAGTGGCGGCAGGAATCACCACGTTCCTCGTGGGGATGGCTATTTTTGGGATTTTGATAATTGCCGGCATCGTCATTCTCATCGTGGTGCTGGTGAAAAAGAGCAAGGCCAAGTCTATTCCAGCTAACCAATTCGGCCAGCCGATGAACTACGGGCAGCCGGGGCAACCCGTACAACCGGGTGTTGGCCAGCCCATGCAGCCGGTCCCGGGGCAGCCCGTACCTGGTCAGCCACAACCTGGTGTGGGACAGCCCACTCAACCCGGCCAACCTCAGCCTTTCACTCAACCCGGACAGCCACAACCTGGGCAACCGGGACAAGCCCAACCGGCAAACCCCTTTGCCCAGCCGGGTACCCCGACCCAGCCGATTCAACCAAATCAGCCTGGCCAGACCCAGTTTGGTCAACCGCAGTCCTTCGGGCCGAATATTCCAGACCAAGCTAATCCGACCGACCCCACCCAGAATCCAAATCCGCAAAACTAGCCTCAACAAACTGCCCGAGATTTGAGATACCTGCCTGGGTTGCGAATATAAGGTGGGATTTGGGTCGTAGCTGCCATTATTGGCAGCTACGACCCTATTTTCACCTTTAACCACGCACACCCCGAAACCTAGGGGAGGTTTTACGACTGAATAGCGCTGAAATCAGGTTATCGACACCGGAATTTTGGCAGGTTGGTAGCGCAGCCTGAAGTGGGTGGTCCCACCATTAGTGACGCTATTTCATCCCTGCGGGGAGCGGGGCGTACCCCTGCGGAATGTGATAGCGTCCGCGGGAATTTTGGCTGGCGGGGCGAGGAGCGTGGGGGGCGACTCAGCGAGAGGCTGGGGGGTGAGCGTTTTGCGACAATAGTCGCGCAAAACGCGAGGGGGTACTCCCCCTTCCGCCTCTCGCGAGCGCCCCCGAGCGAACGCCCCGCAGAACTGAGACACACACCAAAGTCAGAAAACAGACCCGGAATTCAGGGAATCTGGGACAAAATAATCCCATCGAGGATATCGTTTTCAGAAGTCCGAACCGGGAATACGCCGCGGGGTGCACCGGCAGGCACTGTCCCGGAATCAAAGCGACCAGTGCCGGAACCGGGGGCCGGATGAGCCTCCAACCAAGCGAGAATCCGCTCCCACACCAGGACTCCGCCGGCAATCTGGCGCACCCGCTGCGGGTGCATGGGCCCCAACTGGGCTTTTTCCGCGTGCGGCATCCGAATCAAACGCCGGGCGCGTTCCCGCAGCGCGCCAGAATCCAGCACGGCCCCGTTGATTTTGTCCGGTTCGTAACTGTCCAACCCCAACTCCAAGGCCGTCAAAGTCGTGACCGAACCGGCCACCCCGACTACCTCGCGGGCGCGCTCCAACGGCACACTGGCGCCAGCTTGGGCAATCAGGGAATCTACAAACTGTCCAGCTTGGCTGATAGCGTCCTCGCTGGGCACCCCTCGCGCATCCTCGGCGGGTCGCAGATAACGCTCGGTGACCCGCGTGGAACCCATATTCATCGACACCGCGGCCGTGACCTGGTCAAACTGGCCGGTATCGGGTTTGGCCTGACCAAACGCAAACTCGGTGGAACCTCCCCCGATGTCTACGGTCAGGGCCGGACTGGCAATGTCGCGGTGCGCTGAAAGTGTCCCGGCGAATCCCAACGTGGCCTCGACTTGTCCCGAAATGACCTCCGGCGTAATCCCCAGCCGCGCCTGCACTCCGGCGCTAAACTGCGAAAAATTATCCGCATCGCGCGAAGCGGAAGTCGCCACCATTCGAATCCGCTGGACGTCCTCCCGGCGCACGTAACCGGCGTATTCCTCGACCGCCGCAAAAGTCCGCTCCAGCGCGGCTTCACTGAGATGCCCGGTCCGGTCCACCCCTTCGCCCAAGCCCACAATCCGATTCAGCCGCATTACGTCAGCCATCGCCCCGGACTGGGGGTCAACCTCACTAATCAGCAAACGAATCGAGTGAGTTCCACAATCAATCGCCGCCAAACGCATTACCTACTCCCTTCCCCAGCAGTTTCGCCCAATCTCCAGGCACAAGTCGCGGGCGTCCAGCGATGCGGGTCACTCGCCGGCAACTCCCCCAGCCGATCCAACACCCAATCCCCGATGGGGTTTACCCCCCGACCCGCCGCCAAAGCGTGTCCGAGCAGGGCGTGAAAACACTTGACCCGGTGAGGCATTCCTCCGGCCGACACGCCCGCGATTTCAGGGACTTCCCCGATTCCGGCGGCTTCGCCCGCCCGGGTGCGCTCGCGAATATAAAGCTCATGAGCGCGGGCATAAGTGGCCGCTATCTGCGGGTCTGCCTCCAGCAGGGCTTCGGCCTCGCGCATGACCCCGTTTGCCTCCAGGTGCGACACAGCCGCGACCGCCGCCGGGCAGGTCAGGTAATAGAACGTGGGAAACGGCTCGCCGCCAGGCAGGCGCGGGGCACTCGCAATGACCGCCGGATGACCAGCAGGAACACCCCCCTCATGACCGGCAGGGCTGGCGCCAGGCGACACATCCCCGCACCGAGCGGCGACCCCCAGCACCCCCCGCGGGACGCGCCCCAGTTGAGCTGCAATGATGCGCAAATCCTCCGGGCTAGCGGGTGTAATCACAAGGGCTCCTTTTTCAGTTTACGGTCGGCGTTCAGTTGTGGGCCGGGGCGTTCGAGGATTTCGGGGTCGGTTCCGGGGCGATTTTGCCGGGTGCCGAGGACGGTTTAGTCGTGTTCGCTCCAATTTCCGGTTTCGCGCCCGGGGCGGTTTCCGGCGCGGGAGCAGCTCCGGCGACTTCCAATCCGGCGACAATCTGGCGGAACCACGGCAAATCGTTCGTGTCTTTATCGGTCCAGCCGCTGGTCAGCTGGGCTTTTTTCGCGCCGGGAGGATCAACTACGACATAGGTAATCTCGCCGGGTTTCACGTATCCCAGGCGTTCGCGGGCTTGGCGAGAAATATATTCGGGGTCTTTATAGCGTTTGATTTCCGCTTCCAGCTCGGCGTTTTGCGCTTTGACCTGGGCAATCTGGGCTGCCAGCGAGCGAGCCTGCTGCTGCTGATCCATCCAGGAACGCAGCGGTGAGAACACCACCAGGAACACGGCCAGCGCTACGGCCGCCAGCGTCAACAGGCGCGCGATACGGGTCGAGCCCGGGGATTCCACAGCGGGGTTTCGCGGCGTGACTTTCGATGGGGACAAGGCCGGGTCTACTGTTTTCCCGGTTCTCCCAACTTTCCGGTTTCCCCCGACTTTCCCGGGTTTTCGGGCAGAAGCGTTTGGTGTCGCCGAGCCGCGCGGGGTCGGCTTTTCCGCGTCAGAAGGCTGGCGTGGTTTCAAACTGGGACGCTTCACGTGGACATTATCCCAAAAATCTGCAGTTTTCCGTCACTGGACAGGCTTTGGCGCGTAATCTCGGGGACCAAACAGGGCCGAACCGACCCGCACACACGTGGAGCCCGCCGCAATGGCCAACTCGAAATCCCCGCTCATGCCCATCGACAATTCCCGACAATCCGCACCTCCGGGCAGCCCCGACACGGCCTCTCGCAACCCCGCGAGCTGGGAAAACATCTCAAAAACGCCATGCTCCCCGACCTGGTCCACGCGCGCCGCCACCGTCATCAAACCGATGAGGTGCAGTTGGGGCTGGTCAATCACCAACCGCGCGAGCTCCAGGGTTTCCTCCGGGGCGACCCCGTGTTTTGCTTCCTCCCCGGAAGTGTTGACTTCAATCATCACTTCCAGGGTTCGTCCCGCCTGGTCAAGCAGCCGGTTCAGGGTTTGCGCCAGCTTCGCCGAATCCAGGGACTGCAGTTCCGCGCCGTGAGCGACGATGAGTTTGGCTTTGTTGCGTTGGAGGTTGCCGATTTGGACCCAACGGGGGCTTTCACCGTTCCCGTCAGCGCACAAGCCCAGGTTCGCGCCCAGTTCCGCAGCTTTCGCGGCCAGTTCCTGGGGTTTATTTTCCCCGAATTCGCGCACTCCCGCTTCGAGAGCTTCACGCAGGTCCGCAACCGGATGGGTTTTGCTGACCGGAAGGATTCGAACTGACCCGACGTCGCGACCCGCGTCCGCGGCTGCTGCGGCGACCCGCTGGGAGAGAGCTTGCAAACGCTGTGAAAAACCGGTCATAAGCCTAGTCTAGTCCGCCGACTCGCTCTGGGAGGGCAGGGCTGAATCGGCGGGTTCGCGCCGATAGGTCAGAGCCACCGCGACCGACACCAAAATCAGACCGCCCACTTCCGCCCAACTCGGAAACTGCCGCAGCATAAACACGCCCACCAGCAGGGACGTCACCGGCAGCAGCGCGGAGAGCAGCGCGAAAATAGCGGCGGAAACATCACGCAGCACGACCAGTTCCAGAATGTAAGGCACAAAGGAGGAACACAGGCTCATCAGCAGGGCTAGGCCGAAAACAGACCACGAACTGAACGCCACGTGAATGTCTGGCCAGGCCAGGGGCAGCTGCAGGAACGAACCAAATATCAAACCTACTGAGAGGGAATCGATGCCCCGACCCAAAACCGCAACTTTGCGACCCAAAGCCATATAGGCGACCCACATTCCCCCGGCGACCAGCGCCCAAAACAAGCCCAACCGGTCGGTCGGATTGCTCATGTCCAGGCCCAGCCCGCCAATCATGACCACGCCGGAAAACGCCAATAGAACCGAGAACTTGCCCAGCCAGCCGGCGATGCCGATAGCCGCGAAAATAACCGGCCCCAAGAACTCCACGGAAACGGTGGTGCCCAGGGGAAGCCGGGCTATCGCCTCGTAAAAGGTCATATTCATGCAGACCAGGGCCGTCCCAAACAGGCAGGACCAAACATAACCGCTGGGGGTGAGCGCCCGTTTTCCCCAAGGCCGGCGCCACGCCAGCATCAGTACGGCGGCAAATACAGTCCGCAGCCAAGCCACCGTTAGAGGTCCCATCAGGGCAAACAACGTCACCGCGAAACCGGCACCGACATACTGAATGACACCCTCGGTAAAGAAAATTAGGGGCGCGGGAACGGGTTTTCGCGGTTTTCCGGGCATCCTGCCATTGTAGACGGTGACCCACGCAACGTGAAAAAACCTTGTCCGACCATTTTTCGTTACCGCGTGGGGTGTTTTGCCAGTTCATAGCATTTTGTAAAATTGTCACAAGGCCGTATGGTTCCGCCTTCCGCTCGCTCGCTGAGCGCGCATCGATCTTTGGTATTGTGTTGGATTTTCTTTGGGCGTGGAAACCGGCACCTTGGCGGTAAATATGAAAGAATGCAGAGAAAGGAGGCGAAACTTGGTCAATCAATCCCCTGCGGCATCACCGAGATTTTCCACCACGCTTTCTCCGGTTTCAAATCCCCTCATCAGCGTCCGCGGTCTGACTAAAATTTATGGTCAGGCTGATACGGAGCGTGCCGTTACGGCTTTGGATAACGTGGACGTGGATTTTCCCCGCGCCCAGTTCACCGCCATTATGGGGCCTTCCGGGTCTGGGAAATCCTCTTTGCTGCACATTTTGGCGGGGTTGGATTCGTTTCAATCCGGGACAGTCACGGTCGCCGGTCGCGACCTGTCCCAGCTGGATGCCGCGGAGCTGACCCGGTTTCGCCGCGAAAATATTGGGTTTATCTTTCAGGCGTTTAACCTGGTACCCACGTTGACTGTCGCGGAAAATATCGAGTTGTCGGCGATGGTGCGCCGCCAGTCACCGGATCGGCGCCGGTTGAAAACGCTGGTCAAAGAGCTGGATTTGGAATCGCGACTGAGCGCCTTTCCCTCCGAGCTGAGCGGGGGTCAACAGCAAAAGGTCGCTTGTGCTCGCGCGTTACTGCCCGCTCCGGAGGTCGTTTTCGCTGATGAGCCGACCGGGAACCTCGATTCGGCGTCATCGGCTCAGGTACTTTCGTTCTTGCGGGCAGCCGCGCGCGACTGGGAACAGTCAGTCATCATGGTCACCCATGAACCGGACGCCGCGAAATACGCTGACCGGGTGCTGTTCCTATTTGACGGCCAAATCGTCGCCCAACTGACGAACCCGACCCGCGAGGCGATCCTCGAAGCGGAGCAAAATCTCGGTGACGTGCGCCAAGCTCGGAAACGCGCGGGGCAGCTGGGCGCTCCCGCGGCTTTGCGAGACGTGTATTCGCCAGCCTCGGAAAACGATTTGACCGGCGTCGTGAGTTTGCCAAAAATCGAGGCGGAAACCGAGTTTGAACAGGCCAAATCACCCACGGATGATGCCGCGGTTTTGCCAAAATCGGCATCGGGTACAGAGCAGACCTCCCCGATTTCTCCTTACTTGCAAAGCGCGTTCCCGATTGCAGATGCCCCCAAGCCCAGACCGGCGTCTGTACCCGCACCGCCTCCCCCGACGCGGCGTCGGCGCGATACCGCCCTGACTTTTGCCGACCTGGGCATCGCCGAGGCCAACCCCGAACCGAACGAACTGGCAGATTCCCTGGCCCGCGGCGATTTCAAGTGGCCCAGTATGTCCGTGGCGCAGCCTGCCTCCCCGGACGACACTAATGATTTGTTGGGTCAGCCGCTGTCGGCTTTGTCCGCCAATCCCCCGGAGGCTCAGGATAATGTAGCCGGTGGCGAGGGTTTTGCCGCCCAGGGGCGCAGCGACTTTGATTCCGTGATTTCCGGGTCTGCCGAGTTGGCAGCCGCTCGCTCCGACTCCTCTGGTAGCTTTGACACCCCGGCTGCTGATTTTGGTGATACCGGGTTCAATCCGTTCGATTTTACGGACCAGCCCGCGCCCACTGTTGATGGTGAAGGGGACTTGGTGGCGTCTCCCCTGTCGCGCCGTCCGATTCTGGGAGGTATCGCAGCGAATACGCCCACACCGGCTGCGCCGCCGGTGCTTCCCACAGATGCAACTGCGCCAGTTGCACCGCCAGTCCCGCTGCCGGTCGCGCCGCCCGCCACGAACGCCTGGGCGGGCAATACCCCCACGCTAGTGCCCAGTTCGGCTTCGTCCCGGATTCTTTCCGAATCGTTTACCCCCGAATCACTCCAAGCGAGCCCGGACGAACCCGCGCCGGCGCGCCCTGATTCTCCTGATAGATTCGCCGCGCGAGACGACACGATGTCCCCTACCGGGGTGCGGGCTACCGTTCGGCACACACCGCAGCCCGAACCGCCGGCCGCGCCGGAACCGACTTTTGAACCCCTCCCGGAGACTCGGCGAACCTATGAGCCAGAAACCCCGTTAATGGCTCCGGACACGTTCGCGCGCCAACCCGAGTCGCAACCCACGCCCGCTGCGACAACTGCCCCGGAACCCCTTCCCGAACCTACACCGAGACCGGAACCCGCCACTTCCCGCACTTATGAAGGACCGCGCCGGTCGCGCCGACCCGCCATCGACCCTCACTTGGCCGAAGCTGAAGGCAAGAGCGAACTGTTGGCCATGATTGAGCAGGCGGAGAAGCTCCTGGCAGCTTCGGGAGCGGCGATTAATGACGCCACGGAAACCCTGCAGGGATCTCCCGCGCCGCGCGCCTCACGCACCTCAGAACCGACGCCCCCGCTGCGGACACGGCGCACCGCCGCTACATCAACTCCCTACGGCGGCAGCCCGAGCTTGCCCAGCCATGGGAAGACCCCCGACCAAGAACTGCTCATTGCCCGGGCAGACGCCATGTTAGCCCAGGCAGGAGCTCGTTCGGCGACTTTGCAGGACGAACTGCGAAACCTCGGACGCACCTCCGGCCCGTCAGTCTCGTCAGTCTCGTCAGCCCCATCCACCCCGTCCACCCCAGCCGCGCCGGACGCCACTGACACTTCCCGCGCTTCTGCCCCCGGCTCGCCAACCCCCTCAATCCCCACGAACCCCACGACCCCCGGCTCGGCCGCGCCGGAAACCCCGACCCCGAACTGGCGCACCCAATCTTTGAGATACCCTCCTAAAGGCCGGTAAACGCCATGTGGAAACTCATTTGGCGCGAAATCACCCGCCGCGGCTACCGCTTTTTCCCCACCGTGTTCGCCGTCGTGCTGGGCATCACGTTCTTGACCGCCACTTTGGGGATAACCGACCTGATGACGGACGCGGCCAAGTCCTCCGTCACCGCGACGCTGTCCGGGGACCTCTATGCCGTGGCGCCCCCCACGAAAGACGCCCCCGCGGGAGACCTGGAGGCGCGCGGCAACATCAGCGACGAACTTGTGCCGATTATCGAAGCGGTCGACGGGGTCGCCCACGCTGCACCCCGCTTTGAGGGGCAGGCTGTCCTGTTGAATCAGGACAAACGCCCCGTTTCGATAGGGCTCACCCCGACTCTGGTGCGCGGCGTTTTTCCCTATCCGCCCGGCCCGGAAGTCACCTCGGGACGCCTGCCGCAAGGACCGAAAGAGGTCATGCTGGAAGTGAACACGGCGCGACGGGCCGGACTGAAAACCGGCCAAACCGCCACCCTGATTTGGGCCGGAGCGACCCACCGCCTGAAAGTCGTGGGCCTGGCCCAGTTCAAAGCCTCGCTCGGCACCGCCACCTTGGCTTTCGTGGACGGTAAGGACGCGAAAACCTGGTTTTCCCCCACCGGCAAAATTAAGCTCATCGGCATCCATGTGGCGCCCGTGGCCGACCCCGACAATGTCAAAGAACGCGTCCAAGACGCGGTCGGTCCCGATGCTGTCATTTTGACGGGTGCCGCGCTGCGCGCACAGCAGTCCGCGGCCGTGGCCCGCACGGTCGGACTGGTGAACCTGCTGGCCCAGGCGTTTGTGGCGCTGGCGTTGCTGGCGGGCGCCTTCCTGATTGCCAACACTTTCGGGATTCTGGTTACTTCCCGCTATCGGATGCTCGGAATGCTGCGCGCTGCGGGCTACACTCCCCGGTCGCTGCAGCTGCTGGTGACCGGCGAAGCCCTGCTGATTGGGCTGGTCGGGTCCATTTTGGGCGAGTGCGTAGGGCTGGCGCTGGTGCTGGGTGCCCGGCAAATTCTCACTGCACAAGGGTGGGTGTTCACTTCCGGTGTGCCGTTGGGGCTCGTGCGGGCGCTGGCGATTGTGGCTCTGGGAGTCCTGATTACCGTGGTGGCCTGCTTGATTCCGGCGCGGCGCGCCGGGCGCATGCCCCCGCTGGATGCTCTGGCTGCCAGCGCTCCCGCCCCGAAAAGCCGTCTGCGCCGCGCCACGATTTTCGGGTTGGTGGTCCTGTTCGTGGCCGTTGGCCTCGGTGCCGGGGCGCTGGTGGAGGCGTCCCAGTCGGGAGTGGGGACGCGGGCGACAGTGCTGGCCCTGGCGGCTTCACTGTTGGGATTGTGTGGCGTGCTGTGGCTGACTCCAGTCCTGCTGCGCCCATTCCTGTGGATTTTTGCCGCATTGTTTAAGCGCTTGCACCGCTTGCCGGCACATTTTGCGTTGCGTAACCTGCGCCGCTACCCCCGCCGCACCTCCCTGGGGGCAGCCGCCCTGGTCATCGGCATAGCCATCGCCACCACCGGCGGCATCCTGGCCGATTCCGCCCGCAAGTCCCTACAGGCCGGGGTCGTTTCAGAAGTCCATTCCGACCTGGTCGTGGCCTCACTGCAGCCGTCCACGAACATTGAGAAAGCCCTCGCCGCGCTGCGGAAAGTGGACGGAGTACGCTTCGCCAACGCCAATATCTTTAGCACCACGATGCTGGTGCGCCTCGAACAAGATCCCACGCGGTCGCTCACTGCCGCCGGTATCACCGCGGACGAAGCCAAGAACCTCGTCTCCCTGCAGGTCAAGGCCGGTGACGTGGAGGGACTGGCAAACGGCCAAGCCCTGGTGAACGCCCGTGACGCCGCCCGAGAAGGGTGGAAGGTCGGGGACGCGATTACGGTGACGGGTCCCCGCGGGATTTACTCCACCAAAGTCGCCGGAATAGTCCGCTCCACCCTGCTGAACGCGGCGATTTTCCTCGATCCACAGTATCTGCGCCAAGCGGCGGCCCCCGAAACCCTGACCTACCAGTACATTTTTGTGAACCTTCAGAGCGAGAATGCCGCACCCACCCCGGCTGAAATCCGTCAGGCAAAAAACCAGATCGAGCACAGCCTCAACCCGTTCTTTGTATACCGGGTCTTTACTCCGGTGGAGCTGTCCCACGCCCTGTCGCAAACCACCACACAAGTGCTGTGGCTGATGTATGCGCTGCTCGGGCTATCAATCATCATCGCCATTTTGGGGATTGTGAACACTTTGGCGCTGGCGATGGTAGAACGGCGCCAGAGTTTTGCCCTGCTGCGGGTGCTGGGGCTAACCCCGCGGGAAGTGCGGGCTTCGCTGCGGTGGGAGGCATTTTTCCTGGCGCTACTGGGAGCAGGGCTGGGGTGGATTTCCGGGCTGGTTATCGGCATGCTGTGGCGCTGGCTGCTGCGTGACTTCGGTCTGGGAGAGTGGGGAATCCCAGTGCTGGGCCAGCTCAGTTTTGTCGCGGCGGCTGTTGTTTTGGCGGTTTTGGCGGCGGCGTGGCCGGCGCGAAAAATTTTGCGAACCCCGGCGCTCATGGCGACTCTCGCTTCCTAAACGCAGATTTTGTGAAAATAGTAAACTAGGTTTTAAGTGACGTCGACGAGGAGGCCCTTATGGCTATAGAAGAACCGAAATTATCTCTGGGGGCGCTGTTTGCGCGATTTTCTACCCAGATTTCTGACCTGTTCAGGGCTGAGGTCGCGTTGATGAAAGCCCAGGCCAAGGCCGCCGGGTCTCGGTTTGGTTTGGCGGCGGGAATGCTGGCGGCAGCTGGCGTGTTGGCCCTGTTCATGCTGGGTTATTTGATTAAAGCAATGTTCTATGGGTTTACGGCGCTGACTGGTTTCGCTGCGTGGGGCGCTTTGCTCACCGCGGCGGTTTTGCTGGTGTTGACCGCGATTTTGGTTCTGATCGGGCTGTCCGCGGTGAAACGCGCCAAAGAAAACATCCCGGAACCCCAAAAGCACGTTAAGCGCGACGTTGCGACGCTGAAGGCAGCCATCAAGCGCCCGGATTTAGGAGCGGAAAAATGAGCGAAAACATCGCAGAGAAAAAAGAGTTTAACGGTAGCCCGGAGGAAATCGAGCGTCAGATTGAAACCGCCCGCTCCGATATGGGTCAGACCGTAGACCAGTTGGTGGATCGGCTCCGTCCGGCCAACCAGGTCAAAGAAGCGAAAGCGAAAGCCCAGAATTTTGCGCAGCAAGCCAAGGTGACCTTCACTGACGCGGTGGAAGGCGATGTGGATTCGCAAAAGAAACTGGGTATCGCGGCCGGGGTGGTTGCCGGTGTTTTGTTGCTGGCAAAACTGCGCCGCCGCCACCGGTAACTTCATTTTTTGTCCCTAAAGGGGGAGAATAGCCGGGTAGCTGCCAATAATGGCAGCTATCGGGCTATATTCCCCCTATAATCACGCCACTCCTGGTTGCCGGGATTCAAAACCGGTATTCACCGAGCATCGCCACGGTTCCTCCGGCAACCCCTTTAGTCCCCGAAATCTGGCGCTCACCTGCGGGAACGCCATCACTGACACGTCCCATGACAAAAGACTCCATGCCGGCGACCTGTGCCGCCATCATCGTGGCGGGCACGAAATCAGGGTGCACGATAGCCACCATGCCCACTCCGAGGTTCCAGGTGTCCTCGGCGCTGGTCACGTCCACCCCGCCCAAATCCATCAGGTAGCGGAAAATCCCCGGCACCTGCCAAGTCGCACGGTCCACCACCGCGTGTAGCCCAGCGGGAATGACCCGGCACAGATTCGCGGCCAAACCGCCACCGGTCACGTGAGCAAACGCGTGAACCCGGTTTCCGTCCAGTTCCCCGGCAAAATCGCCAGCTTGGCGGGCAGCGAGCCAGCCAGAATCTTCCAGCTCCAAACACAGCTTGGAATACAACCGGGTCGGTTCCAGACAGGCCAGGCCCAGGGTATAGTCAGCAGCTTCGGCAAACGGCGAACCGCTCGGCGCCGCCACCCCGTAAGACTGAGGAATCGAAGAATCCCAATCCACCCTCGCGTCAGTCACAATCCGGCGCACCAGGGAATACCCGTTGGAATGCAAGCCACTGGAAGCAAAACCCACCACCAGGTCCCCGGCACAAACCCGCTGTGGTCCCAGCAATCGAGGCGCGTCCACTACTCCGGTCGCCGCTCCGGCCACATCAAAATCCTCAACCCCCAAGACACCGGGGTGTTCGGCCGTCTCGCCCGCCACCAGCGCGCAGTTCACTGCCTGGCAAGCCCGGGCGATGCCTTCGACCACGGCCGCAATCATCTGGGGGACGACCCGACCACAGGCAATGTAATCGGTCATGAACAGGGGCCGCACCCCAGCCGGGGTGAGGTCGTCAACGACCATTCCCACCAGGTCTTGACCGATAGTGTCATAAATCCGCATCGCTTTGGCCAGCTCAATCTTGGTGCCGACCCCGTCGGTAGACGTCGCCAACAGCGGGCGGCGCATGGTGGTCATCCCCGCGGCCGCGGCATCATAGAGGCCCGCGAACCCGCCGGTGCCGCCCAAGACTTCCGGCCCTTGGGTGGCTTGCACCGCGGTTTTCATCAGTTCCACCGCCCGGTCGCCAGCTTGGGTGTCCACTCCGGCGCGCGCGTAGGCGTTAGCGCTGTTCGCGGTGGTGTTTTCGGCTGGAACATCGCCAAAATTCATGCCGGTCACTCCTTTCCCCCACAAAAGGTCACTCCCGGCGGGAGGGCTCCCGCGGTCTCCAGGTCCGCCAAACGGGTGGGGTATCGCCCGGAGAAGCACGCGGTACACAGCTCATTTTCAGGCTGGCCGGTAGCCTCGACCATGGACTCATAGGACAGGTAGCCCAAGGTATCCGCCCCGATGGAACGGCAAATTTCAGGAATATCCATACCGGTGGCGATGAGTTCGGCGCGGGTGGCGAAATCAATCCCGTAGTAGCACGGCCACATGACCGGCGGGCTGGAAATCCGCACGTGGACCTCGGCGGCGCCAGCCGCGCGCAACATCTGGATGACGGCCCGCTGCGTGTTGCCCCGGACGATGGAATCATCGACCACAATCAGGCGTTTGCCTTCAATGACGGAACGCAGCGGGTTGAGTTTCAGGCGAATCCCCATCTGGCGCATGGCTTGGGTCGGCTGGATGAAAGTCCGGCCCACGTAGGCGTTCTTCACCAGGCCTTGCCCGAACGGAATCCCGGATTCCTCAGCGTAGCCGATAGCGGCCGGCGTCCCGGAATCCGGGGTCGCCATGACCAGGTCAGCCTCGACCGGATGTTCGCGAGCCAAGGCGGCCCCCATCGAACGGCGTGCAGCGGCGATGGAGCGCCGCGCAATGGTGGTGTCCGGTCGGGCCAGGTACACGTATTCAAACACGCAGCCCGCGGGCCGAGCCGGGGCAAAAACTTCGGAATGAACCCCGTTTTCGTTGATGGCAATCAACTCTCCGGGAGCGATTTCACGCACAAAAGTCGCGCCAACTATGTCCAGCGCGGCGGTTTCGGAGGCGACCACCCAGCCGTTCGGCAGCCGTCCCAGCACCAGGGGCCGAATCCCCTGCGGATCGCGAGCCGCATAAAGCGTGGTTTCATCAATGAATGCCAGGGAATACGCGCCGTCCAGCTTCGGCAGGATTTCCCGCATGACGCTCAACAGCGGCGGCTCGCCGCCAATCGAAACAGCCTGGGTGGACACGGACTCAATGAGCTTCATCAGCAGCATCGTGTCTGACGAGGAATCCTGCAGGCCGTGAGCCTTTTGCTCTTTCACGTCAGCGACGGTTTGGGCAGCCGATTCCTCCAATTTTCGGGACGCAAAAGGGCCGGTGGCGGACGTTCCGGGGGCCACGGGTTTTTCGTCGGGGCTCACCGGGCCGGAGGTCGGTTTCCCCTCCGCGGGCAGCAGTTCTTCCAGCAGACCCCGGGTGTTCACAAGGTTCCCGTTGTGCGCCATCGCGAGGGTTCCGAAAGCGGTGGGACCCAGCGTTGGTTGGGCGTTTTGCCAAGAGGACATCCCGGCGGTCGAATAGCGAACGTGACCCAACGCGAGGTGACCTTGCAAGGACGCCAAGTCCCGGTCTTTGAACACCTGAGAAACCAATCCCATGTCCTTGTAAACCAAAATCTTGGACCCGTCCGAAGCGGCGATACCGGCCGATTCCTGACCGCGGTGCTGCAGGGCATAAATGCCGAAATAGGTCAGGCGCGCGACTTCCTCGCCCGGTGCCCAGACACCAAAAACACCGCACTCATCGTGCGGTCTATCGTCAGAGTCGTGTCGAGCCAAGTCAGCGGAGCAGGTCATTGCAGCATTACCGAAGATGGGCAACCCCGGCTTCACGCGGCGTCTCCGCCATCATCGCCCTGGTCAGGGTCGTCGTCAGCGTAATCAGCCCACTTATCGTAATCGGGTTCAGCGTATTTAGCGTAGGGATCATCGTCCCACGAATCCTCACCGGACTTGCCTGATAGTTCCCGCTGCAGCGCCTCGAGATCCATTTCCGGAGTCTCATATTTCAGTCGGCGTGCGACCTTTTGCTGCTTAGCTTTTTGGCGGCCACGGCCCATAGCCCGAGTCCCTCCTTGAAGTCACGATTAGTCAGCTTTTAGTTTATCCCCTGACCTAAGATTACGCCACTTGTTTGGCATCTTTTGGCGCGGCTCCAGCGCCTAATTCTCGGCGACTTTCCAATACTGCACGCTGCCCCGCCAGTTCGACTCCACGTCCTTAACCTGGGGGGACCACCCAATCAGGGACTTCGCGTGCCACAGCGGCAAAACCGGCAGGTCACGCAGCAGTATCGCCTCGGCGTGCTGATATTCTCGGTTGGCCGCCGCGTCCTCGCTCACGCCGCGCGCGTGATTCAGAGCCGCATCGAAATCCGGGGCGGAATACCCAATACTGTTGGCATAACCCCCGGTGGCAAACCACGGCTGCAGGTAGGAATGCATCCCCGGATAGGGCGACTGCCAATCCACCAGAAAAGCCGAGTCGATATCGCCGCGGGTCACGGCCATATCAATGGCGCGCTGATCGAGGTAAGACTTGCCCGCGGTGTGAATCCCCAAAGTCGACCCGATGGTCCCCAAAGCCACATCAATCCAGGCATTCAACCCGTTATCGGGCCGAGCGATGGTAAAGGTGTCTCCCTCTGTCCAGGGCGAAATCTGGTTTGCTTGGTCCCACAAGCTTCGGGCGACGTCAGGCCGATAGGTCAGCACCTCGTTACCCGGTAGCTTCGCGGTGTGACCCGCAAGGGTGGGGGTCACGAAATCAGTGGCGACCTCCCTGGTGCCGTTAAAGAAACGTTTAACGATGTCCTCGCGGTTGATGGCTTGGGACACGGCGGCGCGGCGCAGCCTACCCTCGTCGGTGTTTAGCGCGAAATGCCCGCTGGAGGGGATGGCCAGGAATTTCACGTGCGCCGAGGACACGGTGAGCGTGCGATCCTGGAGCTGTTCGGTGAAACTGTCTTTCGCGCTGTCCGGCAGTTCCTCGTCAATGTCCAAAGCGCCGCTGGTCAGGTCCTCGTAGGCTTGGTCCGGGTCGTGGTAGAACTTGAAAGCCAGTCCGGAGTTTTGGGCTTGGCGCGGTCCGTGATAGCGGGTGTTGGGCACCAAAGTCAGCTGAATGCCGTGTTCCCAGGCGCCCTCCCGCGCCAGCATGTACGGCCCGTAGCCGTAGGGGTTTTCGCCAAACCCCGAAGTCACGTTGCCGGCCGAGTCAAAGGCGGAATCCGGCAGCGGCACAAACGCCGGGTCGGTCAAACGCATCGGAAAATCGCAGGTCGGCTGGGTCAGGTGGACTTTGAAGTGCATGTCGCTCAGGCGCTGCAGGCCGGTCAAGTCTTGGTTCGCCGTGGCGGAAAAGCCCTCGATAGGCGCGAACAGCCCCGCTTTCAGGCGCCGATTGGAGGCTCTGGCGGCGTCGTTCCAAGCCCGAATGAAGTTGTCAGATTTCAGCTTGGTGCCGTCGGAAAACACTTCGCCCGAGCGGATTTGGATGTCGTACTCTGTGCAGTCCGGGTTCGGCACCACCGCGGTGGCCAGCTCATTTACGATGGTTCCGTCCGGGTTCAGGTAGGACAAGCCGGAAAACAGCAGGCTGACGAACGTAGCTCCCGATGAATACGAGGAATCGGCCGGAATCAGGGATCGCTCCGGTTCGGTCGCCGCCGCGTTGATTAGGGTATCGGTTGAGTTCCCCGGTTTATTCAGGCTTTGGTCCGAGGTCGCGGGGCTGGAACACGCCGCCAGCCCGGTTGCCGCCAGCGCCGCCAGCGCAACCCCCGCGGTCATATGTGCCAGTGTTTGCTTGATTTGCACCGGGCCTCCCCTGAGCCGTTTTGTTCCTTACGTTTTTATCTTACCGATTCGCCCCGCCGGCGCGGGGTTTTGGCGCTGGCGGGGTCGGCGGGGTCACAAGACCGGTGCGGGGGCGGTGGGGTCACAAGGGCGGTGCGGGCGACTCGCGGGGGCATAAGGCCGGTGCGGGTGGGGTCGGTTCGCGTAGACTCTGGGTCACAAGGCCGGTGCGGGGGTTGGCGGGGTGAGGAGCGGCGGGGGCGACTCAGCGAGAGGCTGGGGGGTGGGCGTTTTGCGACAATAGTCGCGCAAAACGCGAGGGGGCACTCCCCCTTCCGCCTCTCGCGAGCGCCCCCAAGCGACGACCCCGCACCAAAATCAACAACCAAAACCCGGGAAAACCACACCCGGGACACAACGCCCCTGCGACTTACAGCACACCTGCCGCAACGCCCTTGTGAACCGCAATAAAACCTATTTAAACGGCTCGGTGTGCCATATATGGCACACCGAGCCAAATTAATAGGATTAACGCGCCCAATCCCGGCGTGATGCCACCGAATTCAGGCAATCCGCACGGACTCGTCCCCAAACTGGGCGACGAGCTGGAGCTTGCCACCCAAAGCGGCCACATAACGCTGCAACGTGCTGACCTGGGTCTGAGCCAGGTTCCCCCGCTCGATAGAGGAAACCCGGGCCTGGTTGACTTCGAGCTTCTGCGCCAGCTGCGCTTGCGTCATGGCATTTTCCTCGCGTAGCTCGCGCAAACGGTAGGCCCGCGTCTGCGCCAACATCCGCTGTTTGTGCGATTCCACAGCCTCCCGGTTCGGTTGCCGCTTCGCTTTTAATTCGTCCAGAGTCGTCATCACTCTCACCTCACGTCTTTTTGCTGATTCAAATAGTCCCGATACCGGCGCTGAGCCAAAGGAATATTTCGCTTATACCATTCATTCCAACTGCCAGATTTGTCCCCGGCGACCAGCATGACCGCCTTGCGCGAGGGATCAAAAACGAACAGAATCCGGATTTCCGTCCGACCGGAGGAACCTGGACGCAGTTCTTTGAGATTCTTAATTTGTGAATGTGCGATTGAATCCACCAGGGGCCTGCCTAAAGTTGGCCCCTCGGATTCAAGGATTTCCAGCGCCGCCAAGACCAAATCGTAGTCTGGGGATTACAGCCCGAGCAGCCATTCTTCAATCAGGCTCACTTCGATTTCCCACACAGCACAATTATATAACCTCTGAGTTATATAACACAAGAGTATTATTGAGGTTTTGCGATACCCAGCAGTATTGGCTAGCGGGGGCACAAGGCCGGGGCGGCGGCGGGGTGAGGAGCGGCGAGGGGCGTAAAAGCGAGAGGCTGGTGAGCGTTTTGCGACAATAGTCGCGCAAAACGCGAGGGGGCACCCTTCCGCCTCTCGCGAGCGTCCCCAAGCAACAAACCCGCAGCAAAACGGGCAGAGCCGACTCCATAAAAGCAATGGGCAAGGAAGATAAGGCTACACCGCAACAGAACGGCAGGCTGCGGCGCAAGCAGGGGTGGCGGGAGCGGCAGACCCGCAACACGTACGGGCTAGGCGTGGGTTAGTGGGTGGGTTAAATGGGGGGACCCCCGCGGGTGCGGGGGTCCCTGTAAGCTAGAGCCGGGTTACGGCCCGTGATGGCAGCGCCGAAGGCGCATGAGCCACCACGTCAGTGCGTGGAGCCGATAAGAAACAATCCAGTGGATTGTTTCCGGCGAAACTCCACCGTACCGCTACGCTAAGATTAGCGCAGCAAGGAGAGCACACTCTGGGGAACCTGGTTGGCTTGCGCCAGCATCGCAGTACCAGCCTGAGACAAAATCTGTCCACGAGTAAACTGCATCATCTCAGCAGCCATATCAGTATCACGGATACGAGACTCAGAAGCAGCCAAGTTCTCAACAGCCACATTCAGGTTGTTAATCGTATGCTCGAAACGATTCTGCACCGCACCGAACGAACCACGCTTAGTCGAAGCATCAGCAATCTTCTTATCCAGCTCCGTAATCAGAGCCTGATAGGAAGCGTTATCCTTAGCAACCGGTTCAGCAGGATCACCAGCGTTCTGTCCCGGCTTGGAAATCAATTTGGCCAAGTCTTCCTTGTACTTACTGATGTCCTGGCCGTCCACCTTGATGGTGTCATTCTCAGTGGCGTTAGCACCAACCTGGAAGACAACCCCTTTCTTAACGGAGCCATCAAGCAGTTTCAAGCCGTTGAAGTCGGTCACCTTGGAAATACGGTCGATTTCCTCGGTCAGCGCAGTCAGTTCCTCGTTAATGGAACTCATGTTCTTTTCACTGTTCGTACCGTTAGCACCCTGAACCGCCAGCACACGCATACGCTGGAGCATATCGTGCACCTCGTTCAACGCACCCTCAGCAGTCTGCACCAAAGAGATACCATCCTGAGCGTTACGCACAGCCTGACCATTACCACGAACCTGAGAACGCAGACCCTCAGAAATCCCCAAACCAGCAGCGTCATCCGCCGCCCGGTTAACACGGAAACCCGAAGACAACTTCTCCAAAGACTTCGCCAAGCCACCCTGAGTAGCCGACAAATTACGGTAGCTATTCATAGCCATGATGTTCTGATTAATAGACAAAGCCATTTTAAAATCCTCCTGATTAGACCAGCCGGCAACACACCGCCTGGTAGCCTTGCGCCAGACTTCCTGTCCGACAAACACTATTATCGGACACATTCACAAAAAGTTTAGAAAAATTCACAAATTGACCTGTCAATTCCGAGGACAGGTTAAATGGGGGGACCCCCGCGAGAGCGGGGGTCCCTGTAAGCTAGAGCCGGGTTACAGCCAGCCGTGCCTCTCAAACTAGCGCTATAAACTTAGCGCAGCAGGGAGAGCACACCCTGGGGAACCTGGTTGGCTTGCGCCAGCATCGCAGTACCAGCCTGAGACAGAATCTGTCCACGAGTAAACTGCATCATCTCAGCAGCCATATCAGTATCACGGATACGAGACTCAGAAGCAGCCAAGTTCTCAACAGCCACATTCAGGTTGTTAATCGTATGCTCGAAACGATTCTGCACCGCACCGAACGAACCACGCTTAGTCGAAGCATCAGCAATCTTCTTATCCAGCTCCGTAATCAGAGCCTGATAGGTCTTGTTGTCCTTAGCAGCAGTAATCTTGCCATTCAGGTCATCCTTGTATCCACTGATGTTCTGACTCTTCACCGCGATGGTGTCATCCGCAGTAGCGTTAGCACCAACCTGGAAGGTAACCGTGTGATCACCGTCGAGCAGTTTCAAGCCGTTGAAGTCAGTCACCTTACCAATACGACCGATTTCCTCGGACAGAGCGGTCAGTTCCTCGTTAATGGAACCCTTGTTCGCTTCACTGTTCGTACCGTTAGCACCCTGAACCGCCAGCACACGCATACGCTGGAGCATATCGTGCACCTCGTTCAACGCACCCTCAGCAGTCTGCACCAAAGAGATACCATCCTGAGCGTTACGCACAGCCTGACCATTACCACGAACCTGAGAACGCAGACCCTCAGAAATCCCCAAACCAGCAGCGTCATCCGCCGCCCGGTTAACACGGAAACCCGAAGACAACTTCTCCAAAGACTTCGCCAAGCCACCCTGAGTAGCCGACAAATTACGGTAGCTATTCATAGCCATGATGTTCTGATTAATAGACAAAGCCATTTTAAAATCCTCCTGATTAGACCAGCCGGCATTTTACCGTCCTGGTAGCCTTGCGCCAGACTTCCTGTCTGACAAACCCCTCAATCGGATGGCAGACAAGAAACTTTAGGAAAACTCATTCCAGTATTTAATTTTACTGCAATTGTTCGCACAATCAAGGGAAATTCCCGATTTAGCTGACATTTTCGTTTCAATAGGGTAATGACGACCGGCACAGTTCACCGCGGACTGAGGCTAAGCTGCGCTGAGCAGCGTCAAAACTCCGCGGGGAGCAGACAGCGCCTGGGACAACACCGCGTTGGAAGATTGGCTCAGGATCCGGCCTCGCATATAGTTCATGGTTTCCACCGCCATGTCCGCATCCTGCATGCGACCGTGGGCAGAAGACAAGTTTTCCACCGAGACATTGAGATAGTCTATGGTGGATTCAAAACGGTTTTGCACCGCTCCCAGGCTGGCTCGCGCCCCAGAGATGACCTCGATTTGGTCGTCAATGTTCGTGATGGCTTCCCGGAAAGCGTTAGCGCCGGCATCCTGAGGAATCTGACCCAGTTGGGCACGGGCGATGTCCACCACGTCCACAAAAGTAATCGCGATGGTGTCAAATTCGGTCGCCCCCGCTCCAATCTGAAAACGCAGGGCGTCGGCTGGCTCGGTGTAGCGGCCTCCCAAAATTTTCCGGCCCATCGCTTCGGTAGCCTGGCCGATACGCCCGATTTCTTGGCGCAGCGCGTCCATCTCGCCAGCTATAGAGGTACTGTTTGCATCGGTATTACTAGCATTTGCGCCCTGCACCGCGAGGACTCGCATCCGCTGCAACAAACTGTGCACGGTTCCCAATACCCCATCGGCCGTTTGCACCAGCGAAATGCCGTCCTGAGCATTACGGACCGCCTGTTTGGTGCCCAACACTTGGGATTTAACACTTTCCGCAACTCCCAATCCGGCCGCATCGTCAGCTGCCGTATTGATCCGGCGTCCCGTCGAGAGTCGCTGCAGGGACTGGTTCAGGATCTGCTGGGCCGAAAACACATTTCGGTAGGCGTTTAGAGCCATAGTGTTGGTTTGGATAGATTGGGCGGCTCCCGCTCGCACATTTTTGGAACTGGAGGGTGGCGGGGAGGAAAACTTTGACAAACCCACAGCTTCCCCAGAAATCCGGCTTCGTGGCATCAAACTGTCTCGAGGGCTCGACGCGGAGCCAGCTGCATAACTGGTGCGAATCGGCGCCGCACCACCATCGCTGGACACGAAACTGTTCACGGCATAAGCCAGGTGAGAGGGCATACCGGAAGTATCAATCGAGGGTGCGTAGCTGGGTTCCGAGCTGGGCGAGGGGAGTTCGGAGGCGCCAGACTGATTAGAAGAGCCGGCGCCGGGCGCAGAAAAACCCGCCGCTGACATGCCTGGCGACATGGCGACGGAGTATCCATCCACAATTAACGTGGTCATCGCTCCCACCATCCTTGGGGTCATTTCTGAGGGGCCAAACGCCTAGCGTCAACCCATCACCGAGGAACATTCCTTGCCCTCGGGCGGGGCGGATTTCGGTTTTCCCGAAATTACACCGCAAAATTTAGTGTAAGGGGTGGTGGGGGAAATGTGAATAGCCCAGTTCGGCTTGTACAAATGACCGGACAAATGCCGCCCGCCCGGGGAATGCACCCAAAAGGCCTATTGAACAGGAGGACACGCCTTAGGCATGGGCAAGTTGGGACACGCGCTGAGGGCTGACCCCCATCAAAGTGGCTATGTCGCGCACGCCGAGGTTGGCCTTTTTCAGTTTTGCGACCGCGGAACGCGAAGCGGCGGCAACTTTCGCCTCGGCATCGCGGGCTTGCGCGGCAGCCTCTTTATATTTTTCAACTTCGCTAATGTATTCAGCCATGTCGACAACGATGTGGACATCGAAAGTGTCTTCCGGGCGGCCGGTCATCAGGGCTGAAGCGTCCTTGACCATGTCCACCAGCTGATCCAGGCGCTTCGCCTGTGTGCCGTATTCCTTGCCATCGCAAGTGAAGTCGGCCACCCACCAGCCGTTTTCACGGATAGCATGGGCGGTGATGTCGGTCATCTTCTGGGTTTTCGAGGTTTTTGGGGTTTTTACGGTCATCGGCTTGCCCTCCTGATAATGCCCTTAGCAAGGTGTTCCTGGATTTCGCGGTGGCGCGGGATTGGCTCGGACCATTGCCCTATGCGGACTTTGGTGTGGTTGCCGCCTTCTTCGAGTTCCAGCGATTCGCCTTTGCGGCTTGCGATATCGGCAAGGCGTTTCAGCAAGTCGCGGCGTTTCATGGATTAATACTAGGGTACTTGAACGATTAATTCAAGGGTTATTTACTAATAGCATCGGATTGCCACCTGAGGCCAATATACACAAGGAAAAAGGACAAATCACCCCCGCCGAGACCAAGCAGCCCCAACGTAAGAAATCTGCAAGTGCCGCGACTAAGTGCGCAAATTCGTCGAAAAACCGGTGCCATATCACTAGCAAAGTCGTGCGCTACCCAAGCCGGCAAACAAGGAACACCCCGCACTACAAACTGGTTCGCAGCGCCGTCCAACAAGCGCGTTAGTAAAACGGAAACAATGGACTTGAGCATTTGCTCCGAAAGAATAGGTACAAATACTCTCCAAAGAAGCACAAAAACAGGAATTAAATCAATCATGTGTTTCTGTTGTGTGCGGGAACCTAAAAACCAGCACCAACCCGAGAACGCAACCAAGGGGACAACGACGCAGGGCGAGTGTAATCCAGAGCTTGCTCTAGCATTACCGAACCCCAGGAGGTTGCGCGGTAATCCGCAGGATTATCGCTGCTATTGAACGGAAAAATCGGGGCGGGTTATGCGTGAGGCGGGGAAACGTGGCGCGCGTCAGGCGGCGTTGAGCAGGGCCAGAACGCCACGGGGGTTGTTGATGGAATGGGTCAACATCGCGTTGGAAGATTGGGACAAAATGCGGACACGCATGAAGTTGACGGCTTCGGCTGGCATGTCGGCGTCCTTAATTCGGGAGCTCGTTGCTGCATAATTTTCCGCCATCACGTTCAGGTTGTTAATCGTGTGTTCGAAGCGGGCCTGGATGGCACCGAGTTCGCCGCGGGCACTGGATATGGTCGTAATCTGGGTGTGAATGTTTCCGATGGCCTTGCGGAAGGCTTCGTGATTGGCGTCCTGGGGGATGTAGCCGAGTTGCGCGTGGGCAATGTCAACCACGTCAACGAAGGTGACGGCGATGGTGTCCATGTCGGTGGCGTTCGCGCCGATTTGGAAGCGCAAAGCGTCGGCCGGTTCGGTGTAGCGCCCGCCCAGCGATGCGCACCCCAAGGTACCCGTTCGCCCCGCGCAGACCCGGCGCACCAGGGCGGTCACCAGCCGTGATATCGGGCTCTGTCTGTTGGCCGCGGTCGACCTACCAGCAGGCCACGACAACAAGCAGTACGTTTCAGACCCGCCAACCCACGATTCATCCGCCCGGCTTCAGCCGTTGATATGCCCGTCGTCAAAGACGATGTTCACGTGGCTGGCATCACAAAACGGGGCGTTCTTGGAGTCGTCACAGCGGCACAGCACGTAGCGATTTTGAACCGGGTAAGTCTGCCCGTTCGCGTCCGTCAACGGGATCCCGCCCTGGACGTAGATTCCGGCGGAGCACTCATTTTGGGGGTCTTGGGTGACGACCACCAGCGGCTCCAAGTCCGGTTCCTGCACAGCGCCCTGGGAATCCAAGCGCGTCAAGCGGCCGGCCGGGCATTCGTCAATCACTTTGGTGGCCGCCGCCACCTGAGCCGGAGTTTGCGCCGCGGCGACCTGCGTCCACGCGTCCCCGGCAGGGCCGTGACAAAACCGAGCGTAAGCGCAGCGTCCGTCGTCGCCCATGCGCAGCTGGGGACCTTCCACAATGTCGATGCGTTCGGTATAGGGCTGGTGATTGGCCGTTTCCGTCCCCACAAAGTCCGCCTGATGATGCGAACCGTCACAAAACGGCTTGTCAAAGGACAATCCGCAGCGGCACAGGGCATAGGTTTCGCCTTGGGGCAAGTCACGCCCCGGATCCCAGGTGTAGCCCGGCCCCTCGGGGTGAATCCGCGCCTCTCGCAACGGCACCCCGCCGGTCACCAGGTACGGCCCGCCCGCGCTGACCTTGATTCCCATTCCTTTCGCTGATTGAGACATCGCAAACTCCTCGGTGAAACTTAACCATGAAAAGGTCAATAAAGCTTATAGAATCTGTATAAAACTGTACTCCCAAAAGCCGCCTGGCGCGAGGGGTAAAACAGGGTCGCTCGCGCCTGGAAAATGGCTGAAATAAAACCGAGTTTTCCTTGAATTTGCAATAATTTCGTTCCTTACCAGGCGGTAATTTTTCCCACTACCGGTTAGCGTTAGCAAAGGTCAAGGCAACACGCCGAGTCTAATTGTCCTAACAATTCCCTGAAATGGCGATTTCCTGCGCAAATGCTCCATAAAATTTCTAATACGGCGACGAAAACTGCCGAACATGTTAGGTGTAAGTCACCGAGGCTAGTAAAGCCGAACAAATCTATATTGGAGTCGTAGATGCAGCTGAATGGTTTGGGCAATTACCAGGCGAACAACCTGATTACCCCGTGGAATAATGCCGCGACCTCCAAAGAACTCGCCGCCGCGCACCAGGGAACCTCCGGGCTGAGTGCCGGTCTGGACGCCCTACGGGGAGCCGCCAAGGCTGCTCCGGTTGCCCCCGCAACCACGCAGGTCAACGCTGATTCCGGGAAGATTGACGGTTTCGGCGATGAAGTCCAAGTTTCCCCCACTTCCAACACTCGCGCGGAAGTCGCCACCGAAAACTTTAAATCCCAGACCGCCCAAGCCGCGGTCACCACTGCCAACGCGGTCAATGAATCCTTGGGCAAAACCGATGAAGTCCTCGCCGGCATGAAAACCATCGTGACGGAACTGTCGAACGAATCCCTGACTGGCACCCGGCGCGCCGAACTGACCGAAGCCTTCGGGACCTTGGCCCACCGCCTGGACAGCCTGGTCGACGACGAATCTTTCGCCGGTCACAAGACGCTGGACGGCCGGTTCCGCGCCACTTTCACCGTCGGCGATTCCGCCCGCGTCACCATCGACGCCACCCTGCCCAACGGCAAAGGTTTCAACACCGAGGGCTTGGGACTCCAGGACTTCGCCGGCCTGTTGGCCACCCCGAACGCTATCCGCGACGCCAACCCCTCAGTCTCGCAGAGCTTAGACATCGCCCAAGGCGCGGTCGCCCAGGTCCGCACCGGTTTGAGCGACGCGACCGCCTCGACCGTAGACGCGATGAACTCCAGCTCCAAGCTGTTGGGCGCTGCCATCGGCGGTACCCCCGCTCTGGCTCAGAACCTGGTCGCCAACACGGTAGCGCAACTGGCTCAATCCGGCGCCGCCGCTTTCACCGCCCAAGCGAACACGGCGATGTCTTCCGCTCTGCGGTTACTGTCCTAACCTGGCCGCTGCCACCGATTCTTGGGGGCGAGTTTCCCCGCGCGACGCCCTTTTCTTTGCTGGCGCACTCTCATCGTTGCGGGCGTTCTCGCCGCTCACACTGCACAAGGTAGTTCCGTCGCCCTTTTTGGGGACGAGCGGGGGCGTGGGGGCGTGCGCGGCGGTTTAGATCCGCAGCGGCAACAGCTCCCCCAAGTCCGCACGATTCCCCGAAGCCGCCACCAACCCTTGTGAAATCGCCATCGACCAGGGCAAACCCCCGACCGCCAACGCCAGCCACACCTCGGCAGGCATCTCAATAACCGCCGGCGGGGTCCCGCGCCGATGCGTCGTCCCCGGCAGAATCTGCACCGCCCCGAACGGCGGAACCCGCACTTCCACCGCCTGGCCCGGCGCTCGCGCCTCCAACAGCTGCAGGGTAAACCGAACCGCGGTCGCCACCGTGGCCCGGGGCACTGACGCACTCAACTCAGGCAAATGTCCTATCAAATCCGGGGACCACGGCGAGAGCGCAGGCTCGCCGGAACCGACCTCGGGAACGCCGCAAACCCCGGAAATCCAAGCGAAAACCGCGGTCCGACCGACCGTGTCAGAAATCTTCTTTGCCACGAATATAAAATCTTTCTATTCCCAGGTTGCTTTCAGGATGTTATCATTGATTCAACAGCTTGGTGACCAGGCGGGTCACCAAAAACAAACTTTATGTCCCAGGATTAACCGGAACGACGATACACGCTAAGGAAGGCCATCATGGTTGTTCAACTCACCACCAATACCAATGCCAGCCTGCTGGCGATGCAGCAGGCAGCACAGAGCGCTGCGGCTCAGAAAGCCGAGTCGCTCCAGCAAGCCGCTGCGCCCAGCCGCGTGGATTCCTTGGATTTGCGGGCGAACCCGCTGGCGGCCAAAGTCGGCCAGACCCACCAGACACTGAACGCCGCCCAGCGCGGGGTGGAAGTTTTGCGTGTCGCCAACGAAAACCTGGATACCGCCGCGAAACATCTCGAGTGGATTCACAGCGTAGTTGCCGCCGGTAAATCCGACCCCTCCGCCCGCTTGGCGTTGGCTGACGGACTGGCGAAACTGGATCAGACCCTGCACGGGGCTCGCTACCAGGGCGAAACCGTCCTGGACGGCACCGACTTTTCCATCGCCCCTGGCGCGCACGGCGCGGGCGTGACCGTTTCGGTCGGCTCCCCGGATTTGCGCGACCTGGCCTCCCTGCTGGCCACCGGCGGACGCGGAATCGCGGCCATCAACCTGGACGACAAGGACACCTCGATGAAATCCGTGGAACGCGCTGATTTGCTGGTGTCCCACGCCAAGATTCAAATCGCGGCGCAAACCTTCGCGCTGGGCGGGCTGTTCAACTCCCTGACCGGCAACCTGGACGAACTGGGCGGACCGGCCATGACTCCCGACCAGGCTGGCGCGGCCGCGAGGGACGCGAAGTCCGCTATCGCCGCAGCACCGCAAGCCGCGACTGCGGCGCAAAGCATCAGCACCGCTGCCGCTCAAAAGTTGTTGATGAACTAAAACACCACAGACGCGTAGGGCCGGTCCTTTTGCAGGGCCGGCCTTTTCGCTGTCCGGGCTTGTGACAGCCGACAGCGAACTAAACTTGGCTGGCGGCAGCGGAAGGCTCGCCGACCAAGAACGCCGGCGCTTGCCAACCAGCCTGACTAAAGGCGGCAGTCACAGCACTAGCAACCCGATCCACGTCATCCAGGTCAACCAGAGCGATAGCACAGCCGCCGAAACCTCCGCCTGTCATACGCGCCCCCAACGCGCCGGCCTGCATCGCCGCCTGCACCGCCAAATCCAACTCCGGGCAGCTGACCTCGTAGTCCACGCGCAGAGACTCGTGAGACTCGCTCATCATCCGGCCCAGTTTGCGCCAATCCACCGTGGGACGCATCAACTCGTAGGCAAAGTTGCGGGTCCGCACGATTTCGGTGAGCACATGGCGAGCCCGGCGAAACACCTCCGCCGCCGCCTCGCCCTCGCCCAGACGCTTGGACAAACGCGGCAAAATCGTGGCAATATCAGGGTTTTCCAGCGGTCGGTCGAAATCAGAGGGCTGCAGCACCCCGGCCAGTTCGCCCAGGAACTCCACGCCCATCGCCGCGGCCGCAATCTCGCATGTCTGACGGCGCGCCGCATATTGGCCGTCAGCCAAATCGTGACGCGCCCGCGTATCGATGACCAGCAGCTCCATCCCCGCTTGGGCCAGCGCAAACGGGAAATCTATCGTCTCAAAAGTCCGGCAATCCAACAGGAACACCTGGTTGGGGTGGCTCAGCAGCGCCGCCGCCTGGTCCAGCCCGCCGGTGGGCGCTCCGACATAGAAGTTTTCCGCCCGCCGACCCGCATCAACCAGCTGGTGGCGGCCTGGAATAGAATCAGCCAAGCCGAAACCGCACAGCGCGTCAACCCCGACCGCCACGGCACACTCCAGCGCCGCCGACGAGGACAGCCCCGACCCTAGCGGCACGCAGGAATCCACCGCAATATCGAAACCGGTCGCCGCCCCCGGGCGTTCCAACACGTCCTCCAGACTCAAAATCGTGCCGCCCACATAAGCCGCCGGGCCGCGCACCAGGCGCGAACCGTCCTCGGGAATCGCATCGGTCAAACCGTGGGAAAACTCGTCCAAGTCCAGTTCCAGAGCCTCGCTGTCCGGGTCAAACTGGGCCGAAATGAGGCGTAACCGGCGGTCCGGGCGCGGGCTCATCGCGGCATAGGTCGCGTGAGGCAGAGCCATCGGCAGCGCGACTCCGCCGTTGTAATCCGTGTGTTCCCCGATGACATTGACCCGCCCCGGCGCGCGAAACACGCCGGCCGGCTCGGCGCCAAACGTTTTCCAAAACAAGCCGGCGGCGCGGGTCCGGCCCTGTTCTAACGTGTAGGGGTTCATGAATAGCGGCTGGGATTGGTCCGGGGTGGCCGGGGTGTTGCCCGGATTGGCGGGGGTGGCGGGGGTGGCGTCGCTCATGATTTGCCTCGTTTCATGGTGTGGATTTCGGATTAAGTTCAGAAGGGCGGTTGACTTGGTTTACCGTTCGGACGGGTACCGGGGGCGGGAGTGGGGGTCTAGTGGAAAGTCGTGGGGTAATCCAGGCCCGCAAAAGCGTCCAGTTCCACGCACTCGTGAGCCGCCTGGCGGGCGCGGGTGGCAATCCGTTCCGGGGTCGTGTCGGAAATCCAGGCACCCATGCCAGATTCGGAACCCGCCAGGTATTTCAGTTTGCCCGGCGCGCGCAAGAAAGAGAAGAACTCGCAGTGCAGGCCCAGCTGAACGCGACCGTCCGCGGGCGACACCGGCGCTTGATGCCACGCCGAAATATAGTTGACCGGCAAATATGGCCCCGGTTGCGCGTCCTCGCCGCGAGCCGGCTCGCGATGAAAATGGTTCGCCACAATCATCATCTTTAGGTAAATGTCGGCCAGCGACTCACGCTGAGCCGCGTCCAGAGCCGCAAAATCCGGCACGATTCGCCGCGGCACCAGGTGAAACTCGAGGGGCCAACGCGCCGCAACCGGAACATAGAGCACCCAGTGAGCGTTTTCTGCGACCAGGCGCGTGCCCGCCCGGACTTCTGCGTCCCGCACCGAAGCGATGAGGTTCGCCTCGGGGTCGCCGGTTTTATCCGCCAAAGCCCGCGCCTGGCGCAACATCGCCGCGGTCTTCGGCGTCAGGTAAGGGTAAGCATAGATTTGCCCATGCGGGTGAGACAGGGTGACCCCGATGTCCTCGCCGTGATTTTCAAACACGAAAACCTGTTTTATCTGGGGCAACGCCGACAGCGCGGCGGTGCGGTCCGCCCAGGCCTCAATGACCGTTCGCATCCGGTGCGGCCCCATCGAAACCAAGTTCGTGTGCAAATCCGGGCCGAAACACACGACTTCGCAACGCCCGTTGGCGGGACGCTCGCGGAACAAGTCCTGTCCATCTGGGTGGGTTTCGGCGTTGTTTGCGCCGGGAACTTCCAGCAGGGAAGGGAAACGGTTTTCAAAAACCACCACGTCATAGTCGGTGTCCGGGATTTCGCCGTCTTGGTAGGTCGCGCCCGGACGCGCCGGCCCGAGCGGGTTGGCGTCGGCGGGCGGCAGGAAAGTGCGGTTCATGCGGTGAGCCGCCATCGGAATCCAATCCCCCGTCAACGGGTCGCGGCGCATAATCGGGCCCGACACCGCCGTTCCGTCCACCGACTCAAACCGAGGCGGCAGCGGACGCGGATCGTCGCTGCGGCGAGTGGCCCGCCCGGAAACATAGGGCTCAGAATCATCAAAATAGAACAAATCGCGGCCATCAGCCAGTTTTATCGCAGTTTTCCGTACTAGGTGTTCCATCGCGTACCCCTTTCGGGTTAATTCTAAGCGGAATGCGCGGCCAAAGTGGGGGTATGTGCCAATATCTGGGTCAGTCGGGGTGAACCGCGGAGTGCCGGTACGTGCGGCCGGGGGCGGATTGGTGGATTGGTGGATTGGTGGATTGGTGGAACGGCGGATAGGACCGCGGGCGGCACGGGGCGACTAAACTGGTTTCATGGATAACATCTATGCTCACGGAATCGCGCGCGTAGCCAGCGCGACTTTTACTATCCAGCTGGGAGACCCCCACGCCAATGCCCGCCAAATCGTCGAATTGGCTCGGGCCGCCGCCGCCCAACACGCCGCCCTGGTGGTGTTCCCCCAAGACTGCCTGACCGGCGTCACCCTCGGGGATTGGGGAGCGAACACCGCGGTCGCCAACGCCACCGTTTCGGCGCTGCATTGGATTGCGACCCAGACCGCGGACCTTTCGATAGTCATCATCGTCGGGGCCAGGCTCGGCGGGGTGTCGCGGGCCGTGTCTATTTGGGGCGGAGAGGCTCACGACGACCTGGACCAGAGCTGGGGATTTTCGGCCACAAACCTGCCGGGCCTGCATATTTTGCCGGTGGTAGGCTCGCTGAACCGGCTGGCCGTAGCCGACAATCCGGCTCCGGTGAGCTTTTATACCTGCAATTCTTTCGGCGCGGCCATGTCAGGCAATTCCTTGCCGACCGCCACCGTCATCGCCCACCTGGCCGCACCGGCGCACACGGTCGGCTCCACCCGTCACCTGCACCGCGCGGCTCGCACCCTCTCTCGTGACCTGCACCTGGCAGTCGTGCAAACGATTGGCTCCCACGGCGAATCCTCCACTGACGGGGCTTACAGCGCCAGCGGATTTATAGCCGCCGATGGTCAGGTCCTGGCTGCGGAAACGCACCTGAGCAGTGCCGGTTTGACCCTGGCTGACATCGTGCTGCCGGAACTGGCACGGGCGGTGCGCTACACCGGCCCGGGCTATACCGAGCTGACCGGATACGGAAACTTCGAGGTGGCGCTGGATTTGGACACCGAGATTCCCCTGCTGGAGCCGCCCGCGCAGCGTCCCCTGGTTCCCGTGACGGACCGGCGCTACCGGGCTGACCTGCGCGAAGCCTTCGATATACAGCGCGATGCCCTGGTACGGCGCTTGCAGGCATTGGGGGATTCGAACATTGTTTTGGGGATTTCCGGCGGTCTGGACTCTACGCTGGCCCTGTTGGTCGCAACGGCGGCTAAAGCCACGCGCCACAGCGCGAGAGCGCATGAGTCGGCGGAGCACCTTGAAAACACCCGCGACAGTGCAGATTTCAAGGCGGATATCCTCACTTTTACCCTGCCGGGTTTCGCCACTTCGGAACACACGAAAGGCAACGCCCAAAAACTGGCCGACGCCATCGGGGTGGGCTGCGAACTTATCGACATCCGGCCTTCTGCGACCGAGATGCTGAAGACGATGGGACACCCCGCCGGATACGGCGAGGCGGTCTATGACGTCACGTTTGAAAACGTCCAAGCCGGGCTGCGCAGCGATTACCTGTTCCGGCTGGCCAATCAGCGCCGCGGATTCGTGCTGGGGACCGGGGATTTGTCCGAAAGTGCGCTGGGGTGGACGACTTACGGAGTCGGGGACCACATGAGCCACTATTCGGTGAACTGCGGCGTGCCCAAGTCGATGATGCCCGATCTGATTCGCGAGGCCACCGAAGTGCTCATCGAGCGCGAGTTGGTCGCCGACCCCGCGGGTCTGCTGGACGCGGTGGAATCCATCATCGCCACCGATGTCACCCCGGAGCTGATTCCGGATCACGAGAGCGGCGGGACGGCTCAACACCAGACCACCGAGGGGTCAATCGGGCCGTACCTGTTGCACGATTTCTTCCTGTACCACACGCTGCGCGGAGCCGGACCGGATCTGGTCGGGTTCCTGGCGCTGGCGGCGTTTACCAAACCAGAGGGGTGTACGTGTCAGGACACCGCGGATAAGTGCCATGATGCCGGGGACACGAAAGACTCCGCGGGCGACTGGTCAAACGAGGGCCGCTACTTTACCCGCGAGGAAGTACTGAAATGGCTGGAAGTGTTTTACCGCCGCTTCCTGACCCAGCAGTACAAGCGCTCTACCTCTGTCGATGGGCCCGTCATCTGGGAGGGCATGACGCTGTCGCCCCGCGCCGGATTCAACTTCCCCTCGGACCTATCCCCCGCGGCCGCCCTGGCTCAACTGAAAAACCTGTAACCCGACGCTGGAAAATTAGCTCAATACCCCGCGCGGGTGTGGCTAACTAGGGAGATATGGGCAGTAGCTGCCAATAATGGCAGCTACTGCCCATATCCCACCTTATAAATCAATTTCGCCTTGGATAATTTGGCCAAAACCAGCTCAGAATCTGTGAAACCGGTTTAAACTGCTCGGTATGCCATACGGCATACCGAGCAGTTTTTTTAGTATAAGCGGCGATTCATCGGGATTTTTACCTCGGCAACTTGGGGGTGAGGAGCGCGGGGGCCCTCCCCCTTCCGCCTCTCGCGAGCGCCCCTAAGCGACAATGCCCCCGAAGATATACCCGTCAGGCGAAAATCAGATGACGCCGTGAGCCAGCATGGCGTCAGCAACGCGGCGGAAACCGGTGATGTTCGCACCGTAAACGTAGTCGCCGGGCTTGCCGTAATCCTCAGCGGTGGCCAAGCAGTCGGTGTGAATGTCGCGCATCATGGCTTCCAAACGTTCCTCGGCATACTCGAAAGACCAGTGGGAACGCGAGGCGTTCTGTTCCATCTCGAAAGCGGAAGTCCCCACGCCACCGGCGTTAGCGGCCTTGCCCGGAGCGTAGGAAACTCCGGGAGCAGCCTGGAAGATATCAATAGCCTCGGGAGTCGAGGGCATATTCGCGCCCTCCGCCACGTACTTGCAGCCGTTCTTAACCAAGGTCCGAGCGTCGTTTTCATCGATTTCGTTTTGAGTCGCGGCAGGCAGAGCCACATCAACGGGAACGACCCAAACCCGACCGGAATCGTGGAACTCCGCGCTGGGGCGCTGCGCGGCATAATCGGAAACCCGACCGCGGCGCTTTTCCTTAATCTCTTTGAGCAAATCCAGGTCGATACCTTCCTTGTCATACACCCAGCCGTTGGAATCCGAACAGGTCACCGGCTTAGCGCCGAGCTGCTGGGCTTTTTCGATGGCGTAGATCGCCACGTTGCCCGAACCGGAAACCGCGCAGGTCCGGCCTTCCAGGGATTCGCCCCGATCCTCGGCCATGAAGCGGGCGAACATGACCTGACCGTAACCGGTCGCCTCGGTACGGACCAGAGAACCGCCCCAGCCCAGACCTTTCCCGGTCAAAACACCGGCCTCGTGCACGCCGGTCAGACGCTTGTACTGACCGAACAGGTAGCCAATCTCGCGGCCGCCCACACCGATGTCACCAGCAGGAACGTCGGTCTTATCGCCAATGTGACGGTAGAGCTCGGTCATGAAAGACTGGCAGAACAGCATGACTTCGTTATCCGACTTGCCGTGCGGGTCGAAGTCCGAACCGCCCTTGCCGCCGCCGATACCCTGGTTCGTCAAGGCGTTCTTAAAGATTTGCTCGAACCCCAGGAACTTGATGATGTTGCGGTTCACCGACTTGTGGAAACGCAAGCCGCCCTTGTACGGGCCGAGCGCGCTGTTGAACTCCACGCGGTAGCCGCGGTTGACCTGGACATCGCCGTGGTCATCAACCCAGGGAACCCGGAAAATAATCTGGCGTTCCGGCTCGGTCAGACGCTCCAACAGGCCGTAATCAGCGTATTCGGGGTGCCGTTCGATAATCGGATCCAGCGAGATGAGTACCTCGGTCAAGGCCTGGAGGAACTCCGGTTCGCCGGGGTTACGATGATCAGTTTCTTGTAATACTTTTTCTAGTTTAGGATGCATGAGTTTACGCTCCTTTGGTTTAAATAATTTTGTTGCGCCAAATATACCACCTGTCTCACTTGACAAAAGAATCGTTCCGCATCTTGGACACGCTCCGCGACGTTCCGGGCCAGCCGCACTACCGCCCTTGTGAACGCCGCGAAACCAAAAAAATGACCGGGAAACCCGTGAGGTTCCCCGGTCATGAAGATGAAGACAGAATCAGATAGACAGCGACACCAAGTTCGTGGCCGCTTCGAACACATCGAGAGTCGGTTCGCCCGGATGCCAGCCACACGAGGTCAAGCCGCCGGACTGCAAGGCATCGAGCTGACGCACCAGCTCCTCAGCGTTACGCCCGACCGAACCGTCGTCGACCGAGACGAAACGCACCCGATTATCGGGGTCGACCAGGTACGATGCCCGGTCGCACACGCCATCGCGGTTCAACACCCCGACAGCTTTCACGAATTCTTGACTCAGGTCGCTGGCCAGCGGGAACGGCACGTTTTTCAGCAGCTCGTCCTTGGAGCGCCAAGCCAAGTGGACGTACTCGGAGTCAGTGTTCACCGCCACCACGTCACAGTGGCGGTCCTGCAGGTCTTCGTACACTCCGGCAATTCCGGCCAGCTCGGTGGGGCACACAAAAGTGAAGTCCTTGGGCCACATGATAAACAGGCGCCACTGGCCCTTCGGCACGTCAGCGGAGCGCACCCGAGTGAAGTAGTCTTCTTCCTTGTTCACGGGCAGCTCAGAGAGTACACCGCCCACTACGGCCTGAAAGTCGTACTCCGGGAACTCATCACCAATAGTCAAAATCGCCATCGTTTATCTCCTCTGGACTTAGAGTCAGCACTTACCGCTGACGTGGTAATTCTATGCGAAAGCCGCAAAATATGCAGGCTTACGCGGTTATAACCCCTCGGCACGGCTCACTCAAACAGGTTGGGCAGAACCTGGGCGCTGGCGTCGGCCAGTTCCCTGACCGAGAAACGCACTTCGCCCTGCGAGAGGGTAATCGACAGGTCGGATCCGCCGCTTTCGCCGATTTGCCACACGCCGACACCGGCCGCCTCGGCCCAGTGGCACACCGCGTCTATCTGATCCTCGCGGACACAAGCCACGGCTCGCGCCTGAGTTTCACTGAACAGCAGCGCGGTGGCGCCCAGCCCGGTTTCGGCCTCCAACTGGCGCAAATCCAGGCGTGCTCCGGTTTCGAAACGGCATGCCATATCCACCAGAGCCTGGGCCAAACCGCCGTTCGAGAGGTCGTGCGCCCCCAGGTGAGACGCACGTTTCGCGCCGGAAATCAAAACTTCTCCCAAGGCCTGTTCCGCAGCGAAATCCACCACCGGCGGACGCCCACCGAAATGACCGTGGAACCGAGCCCACGCCGAACCGTCCAGCTCCGCGGCCGTTTTGGCGCCGAACAGCACAATCGGCTGACCCTGGCCCACGAAACCGGCGGGCACCACCCGCGTCACCGAGTCCATCAACCCCAGCATCCCCACCACCGGGGTCGGGTTGATGGAAGAATCCGGCTGGCTCATCGTGTCTCCTGACGAGTTGTAGAGCGACACATTACCGCCGGTCACCGGCACTTTCAGGGTGACGCAGCCGTCAGCCAGACCCGTCATCGCCGTCACCAGTTGCCACATCGCGTCCGGATCCTCGGGGTTACCAAAGTTCAGGCAGTCTGTAATCGCTACCGGACGCGCCCCGACGGTACACACGTTGCGGTAAGCCTCCGCCAGCGCCTGCTGGGCCCCTACGTAGGGATCGAGTTTCGTGTACCACCCGTTCGCGTCCGTAGACAGCGCCACCCCGCGCCCGGTTTCTTCGACCACGCGGATGACCCCGGCATCATCAGGCTGGGACAGTGCGGTGTTGCCGCGCACGTAACGGTCATATTGGTCGGTGACCCAGGACTTTGCTGCCGCGTTCGGGCTGGTCACGCACACGTCAAGGATTTCTTGGCGCAGTTTCGCCACGTCGGTGTCCCCCGGCATCGCCAGTTCGTCACGCGCCATCGCTTCCAGTACCGTGTTTGCGTTCAAGGCGTCTTGCCAAGCCGGTTTCGCATAAGGCCGGTCATACACGGGGGAATCAATGGCGACAGTTTTCGGGTCCACGTCCACGATGCGTTGGCCGTGATGGTCCACGGTCAAGCGTCCGTCCCCGGTCACCGTGCCAATCACGGCGTATTCCACGTCCCACTTGCGGACAATGTCCTCAAACTCGCTGAGGTGGCTTTGGGAGACGATGGCCATCATGCGTTCCTGGGATTCGCTCATGAGGATTTCCCCAGCGGTCAGAGTCGGGTCGCGCAGCAGGACTTTCTCCAGGTCCACATGCATTCCCGAATCTCCGTTGGCGGCCAGTTCCGAGGTCGCGCAAGAAATCCCCGCCGCGCCGAGGTCTTGAATCGCCTCCACCACGCCGGCGTCAAACAGGTCCAAACAGCATTCAATCAGGACTTTTTCCATGAACGGGTCGCCGACCTGGACACTGGGACGCTTCGTGGGCATACCGTCCTCGAAAGACTCGGACGCGAGGATGGAGGCCCCGCCGATGCCGTCCCCGCCGGTGCGCGCCCCGAACAGCACCACGTGGTTACCCACACCGGTCGCGTTCGCCAGGTGAATGTCCTGGTGACGCAGCACCCCCACGCACAAGGCGTTGACCAGCGGGTTTCCTTGGTAGCTGGGGTCAAACTCGGTTTCGCCGCCGATGTTGGGCAGTCCCAGGCAGTTGCCGTAGCCGCCCACGCCCGCGACCACGCCGTGCACCACGCGAGCCGTGTCGGGGTGGTCTACTGACCCGAAACGCATCTGGTCCATGACCGCCACCGGGCGCGCGCCCATCGCCATGATGTCACGCACGATACCGCCAACCCCGGTAGCAGCGCCCTGATACGGCTCCACAAAAGAGGGGTGGTTATGCGACTCAACCTTAAACGTCACCGCATAGTCGTCCCCGATGTCGATAACCCCCGCGTTTTGGCCCATGCCGACCAGCAGGTGTTTCTTCATTTCCGCGGTGGTCTTCGCGCCGAACTGTTCCTTCAGGTGCTTTTTTGAGGATTTATACGAGCAGTGTTCGGACCACATGACGGAATACATCGCCAGTTCCGCCGCGGTGGGTCGGCGTCCCAGAATCTCTTTGATATGCGCGTATTCCCCGTCTTTCAGCCCTAAAGCCCGGTAATCTTGCGGCTCGTCGGGGGTCTGTTGGGCATTTTCAACAGTGTCATAAGTCGTCATGAGTGGTTTCCTTTATTAGTTGATTTGGGGGTTTGGCGGTGCGGTTTTTTGAGTGTCCTCACACCGCGCCTTCGCTTAGACCAGCACTGAGCTAATGGCGGAAGTAAAGAACTTGAGGCCGTCAGTGCCGATCCGATTATCCTGACCGGGGGTGGGACCGAAACCCGGCTCCACGGCGTGCTCCGGGTGCGGCATCAAGCCGACCACGTTACCTTGTGCATTCGTAATCCCGGCAATGTCGTTGAGCGAACCATTGGGGTTGCCCAACGGACCGGCGTAGCGGAACACGACCTGGCCCTCGCCCTCGAGGCGCTCCACGGTGTGTGGGTCGGCCCGGAAATTGCCCTCCCCGTTTTTCAGAGGAATAAGGATTTCTTCGCCCGCGCTGAAAGCGCTGGTCCAAGCCGTGTGATTGTTTTCAACTCGCAGCACCTGGTCGCGGCAGATGAACTTTTTATGCTCGTTACGCATCAGAGCCCCATCCAGCAGATGGGCCTCGGTCAGCACCTGAAACCCGTTACAAATCCCCAACACCGGCATACCCCGACCGGCGGCCTCGACGATTGACTCCATCACCGGGGCAAAACGCGCAATCGCGCCGCACCGCAGATAGTCCCCGTACGAAAACCCGCCCGCCAAGACGATGGCGTCAACCCCGTGCAAGTCCGCGTCTTGGTGCCACAACCGAACCGGCGTGGCGCCAGCCAAACGCACCGCCCGGCGCGCGTCCTGGTCGTCGAGGGTCCCCGGGAACGTCACGACCCCAACTTTTGCGCTCATGCTTGCGCCTCCGTGACGGCTTTGACAGCCACAACGTCCTCGATAATCGGGTTGGACAGCAGGGTTTGCGCGGCCTGGCGAGCTGCCTCAAGGTCCGCTTCGGTGACGTCACCAGCGGTGTCCAAGGTGAAGCGTTTGCCCTGGCGCACGTCCACAAAGTTGTCGATTCCCAGCCGGGCCAGCGAGCCTTTAATGGCTTTGCCCTGCGGGTCGAGAATCTCTGGTTTCACCATAACCTCAACAACGATTTTTCCCATTTTTCTTCCTTTTTTCCGTGGATAGGGGGCTTTCCGGGATTCCGGCAAGCGTTTCAGAGTTTTAGATAAGGGGCTGGCCGGTCAGAATCCGGTAAGCCTCCAAGTAGCGTTCGCTGGTGCGCTGGACCACCTCGGGAGGCAAAGCCGGAGGCTTGGCGTCGCCGTGACGATCCCACCCGGACTGGGGACCCGTCAGCCAGTCCCGCACATACTGTTTGTCGAAACTGGGGGTGACCTGGCCTTCCACCCAGGCATCCGCGGGCCAGAAACGGGAGGAGTCCGGGGTGATGACTTCGTCGCCCAGCACGAAAGACGCGGCGGCGTCATCGAGGGTGTCGCCGTGGACGTAGTGTCCGGGCAGCGCCCCGAATTCAAACTTCGTGTCCGCCAGGATAATCCCGCGTTCAGCCGCGATTTCGGCGGCTTTGCGGTAAATCTGCAGGGTCAGGTCCGTCAGGTTCTTTGCTACCGCCCGACCGTGCAGCTGGGCAATGCGGGAGGCGGAAACATTTTCATCGTGTTCGCCCAGTTCAGCCTTGATAGCGGGAGTGAAAATCGGTTCGGACAGTTTCGAGGCCTCGCGCAATCCCGGTGGCAGGGCAATGCCACACACCGCGCCGGATTGCTTATATTCAGCCAACCCCGAACCGGTCAGGTAGCCGCGAGCCACGCATTCGACCGGATACATTTCCAACCGTCGGGTAATCATCGCCCGCCCTGCGACCTCCGCCGGCACGTCAACTCCCAGGTAATGGGTGTTGACCAGGCCGTTAAGCTGGTTAAACCACCAGCGAGACAGTTGGGTCAGCACCGCGCCCTTACCGGGAATCGGGGTGTCGAGGATAAAGTCGTAAGCCGAAATCCGGTCGGTCGCCACCAACATCAAACGGTCTGCGGTCGAAATCCCGGCGGCGTCTTCGGGAATAAAGATTTCCCGGACTTTGCCTGCCGCTGCCTTTTTCCACCCGGGAATGTCTGGAATCTCAGTCACTGGGTGCTCGAGAACGTCACTGGGAACATAATCTGGAGCTACAAAATCAGCCATGCGTTCATTCTTTCACACAAGCGCCAGCCCCCTCAAACCACTCTGCGGGGGTTCGTCTAGCCTAGATTTTGCCGCGAGGGCTGGTGGCGAGTATGTAGACGTCGGCAAAATCTGGGTATAGACGGCCGAAAAAATCGGGGGATACTAGCTGGGTTGTGCCTAAAGGTGGAGAATAGCCGGGTAGCTGCCATTATTGGCAGCTACCCGGCTATTCTCCCCCTATAATCTCCGCACACCCCGAAACCCGGTAACAAACAGCCCCTAAATTCCTCGGATAACCCGCAATAAAACCGATTTAAACGCTTCGGTGTGCCATATATGGCACACCGAACCGAATTAATAGGATTAACGCCGGGAAAATCCCAGCGGCGAAAGCTAGTTAAAGCACAAGACGCCGAAGCGGCCCTTGCCGTAGCCTTCGATGTCGAGGATGGAATCGCGGCGCTCCACGTAGGAGGTAACCATCTTGTACTCGTTAGCTGGCAGTTCCTCGCCAGGGGTATACATCAACCCGATGGTGACGTGCGGGGCACCTTCCTTGTTCAACAGGCCAGAGAAAATGTTGAGGATCTCGTAGACATTCTCAATGTAGCTGTCAGAGAGAATGCCGTTGTTGATTTCGTCTTGCGCGCCGGCAGCGGGAATCAGCTGGAGTGCGGCACCGGCATAAGCGCACAAATCGAGATCCATAATGCAGGCGGCGCACACGTTGTCCATAGCATCATTAAAGAACGCCACGCAGCAACCGAATTCCTCATCAGGCTTCAAAATTTCATAGTCCGGGGACAGCTCAACGGTTCGCCCCAACAGCATTTCAAACAGGTCACGGATTTCTTTTCCAGTAGGCAAAGGGGTGGCACTCATCGGTTAAACGCTCCTAAAATCGACTTGAACGTGGCGGCATCAAAAGGTTTTTGAATCAGGAAGTTTGCACCCGCCTGTTGTGCGATTTCCCGCATCTGAGGGGAACCCTCGGAAGTCACGAACCCGACCGGAATCTTTGACCCGGTCGCCCGCAGCTGCTGCAGCATCTCAATACCCAGCATATTCGGCATATTCCAGTCAGAAAGAACCAAATCAGGGGATTCCGATAGTGCCAACTGCAAAGCCTGGGCGCCATCCTCAGCTTCCATAACTTCCCAATCAAATCCTGCTTGGCGCAGGGTACGCACCACAATCTGTCGCATCACTCGCGAATCGTCTGCAACAATAATACGCATCGATTACCTCCGTGTTCGCCCTTATGCCGCATCCCGAGTGGCATTAAGGTCACTAATTGAGACTACCAGGAATTTGCTTTTCCAGTAGAGGTTTACGCTAATTAAAGGCGATTCTGGTTCTACCGGTTTTTCCTTTCTAACCTGTGGAAGAATCAGGTTTCCGGAATCTTCCACAATAGATTTCATGTTTCCACCAATAACATTGACGATTTCCCCAAAAGCGTCCTGCTGATCTTCCTCGGTGACCTCATCGGTTTCACCCAGTCTGTACATGGCCCTGGTCAGGTCCTTTGCCGTGGAATCTTCCATCTCTAGCATGACGCGCAGCTGCTTATCCCCTTGTGAATCCACCCAGGCATAAACCGGATTCTGAAAGGGCTCGATTTCATCGAGCCACTCGATCACAGTGCCTTCATGTTTATCAATCAGAGCATAAAAGACATCGTTAGCGATGTTCAGCACCGCTTCCCGAACTTCCTGATCCATTATTTCTCCTTGTGTTCCTTACTGGCGAAAGACTCCGGGGTCTCGGTTTCACCGGCTGTCCCGCGGGGCTTTGAAAGTTCCTCAAGTTCCCAAGCCCAACAGCATGAGCTTTTCGTTGACCGCTTCGGGAGTAAAAGGTTTGATGAGGTACTCGTGCGCCCCGGCCGCCAAAGCACGCACAATCTGTGAGTGCTCCGACTCGGTGGTTACCATCATCAGGGTGATATTGCGCAGTTCCTTTTCCGCGCGGATATTCACCACCAAATCCAACCCGTTCATCACCGGCATATTCCAGTCGATTGTCGCCAAGTCGACGCGTCCCGTGGCGGGGTCGTGCAAGACTTCCATGGCCTGTTCACCATCTGCGGCTTCCAGGATTTCAAAGCCTTCACGGCGCAGGATACCGCCGATAATTTTGCGCATAGCACGGGAATCGTCAACGACTAATGCTTTCATTTCCCGCCCCCTTTCAATTTGTATACCGCACCTTTTGTCAACGTCATGCGCTCCCATACGGGATCCATCCCCATCGTGGTTTCTGCCGCGCCCAGGAACAGATATCCGCCAGGCACCATAGAATGCGCCACACGACGCAAAACTTCTCGCTTTGTGTTGATGTCGAAATAAATCAACACATTGCGAATAAACACGATATGGAAAGGACCGCCCTTGGGCGGGGTCGACAAAAGATTGTGTTCCTGGAAGTTAATCCGCGACCGCAGCGACGGACTAATAACCCAGTTGGCGCCCTCGCGGGCAAAGTAGCGCACCAGCATAGGCGCCGGCAAGCCACGGTTCACCTCCAGTTGGGTATAGAAACCCTGCCTGGCCTTGGCTAACACTGCCCGCGAAATGTCAGTAGCGACGATGGAAAAATTCGGAGCCTGATCCATCTCTAACAGACTCATCGCAATGGAATAGGGTTCCTGACCGGTGGAACAAGCCGCGGACCAAATCGAGAGGTTGCGGTGACCGGCCTCGGCCAGGCTGGGAACTACGGATTCCGTCAAACCCTTAAACGGGGTGACATCACGGAAAAATGAAGTCTCGTTGGTGGTCAGAGCCTCGGCGATGTCTTGCAGGTCACCAGCCCGGTGGGTCGCGATAACCTGTTGAATCCACTTGTCCACCGCGGCGGGCCCGGTGAATCCGGCTTCCCGAGCCAAAGGAATGAGCCTGGATTCAACCAGGTATTCCTTTCCGGCGGGAAGTTGGATAGCACTGCGCTGCTTGACCAATCCCGCCACATAATCAAATGTTTGGCGGGTCAGGCTCATCGTCGGGCCTCCGGGGCATAAGTCTGGACGTGACGCTGAATCTGGGTCGAGATTTCATCTAAGGGGCGAATCTCGTCAGCAAAGCCGGCGTTGGCTACCGCCCCCGGCATCCCCCACACCACGGAGGTTTGCTCATCCTGGACCAGGGTACGGCCCCCGGCTTCCAGAACCTTGCCGCAGCCGTTCTTGCCGTCCTGGCCCATGCCGGTCAGCACGACCGCCAACATGTCTCCGCCATAGAGATTCACCGCGGATTCAAACATGACGTCCACGGAAGGACGGCAAAAGTTCACCGGCTGGGTCTGGGTCAACTTCACGCGCGGAGCCCCAGCGTTGCCGGCAAAAGTCATATGGAAGTTGCCCGGTGCCAGATAAATATGGCCCGGAGCCAGCATCATGCCTTCCGAAGCCTCCTGCACGGTTGCGGAAGTCAGTTTGTCCAAACGGGCCGCCAACTGGGTGGTAAACACGGGGGGCATGTGCTGAGTGATGACCATAGGCACCGGCATGGGACGGCTCAGCCCGGAAATGACCTTGGTCAAAGCCTCGGGACCACCGGTGGAGGAGCCGAGAATAACGATACGAATCGGCTTGTCGGGCATACCGGTGCGGTCGTGCAGTTTGAGCGGACCGGCAAACATGGACGGGACGGACGAGATATTGGCCCGAGCCTCGGGGGACAAACTGGAGGACACCGCCCCCATCGCCCGAACTTTGCTGGGCAGCAAGCCCAGAATGATGGGAACCAGCTGTTCACGCACGCTTTGGATGGATTGCTGGACGGAACCTTGGTTAGCCGGTTTCGTCACGTAGTCCGTAGCGCCGGCAGATAGGGCTTCCAAAGTCGCGGTCGCTCCGCGCTGGGTCAAGGTGGAGAACATGATGATGGGGTCTTTGCAGCCCATCTTGCGCAGCTCCCGCACGGCTTCGATTCCGTTCATTTCGGGCATTTCGATGTCCATAGTGATGGCATCGGGCTTCAGCTGTTTCCACTTCATCAGCGCCAGTTTGCCGTTCGGGGCAGTACCCACAACCTCCAGGTTAGGATCGGCGTTAAGCGCGTCTGTCACGATTTTACGCACCACAACGGAATCGTCCACGACGAGGACTTTAATGCCTGACATCTTCTCTCCCTCAGCTGCGAGTTCTACCTTTTAAGGCTAACTGGTTTTACGGTTCTTCGCCCGACAACGGACGGTAGTTTTTGCGATGTGACAAAGTCAGACCGCGTGCCGCTTTACGTACATTTTACCGAAAAGCCGCACCCGAAACACACTGTTGCGCCCCACCCTTGTGCGGACAAATCGGAGGGAGCCACCGCAGTGACCCCCTCCGACTTTGCAATTTCTAAGCTACGGCTGGACCTCACGCACCGCGGGCTTCCGCGCCGATAGCGACGACGCGCTCCACGTCGAGGACCAACAGCAGGTCATCACTCAACTTGTACGCACCCAAGATGAGTTCGCGCATGTCCTGACCCAGCGTGTCCGGCGGAGCCTCGAAATCAGACTCGTCGACCTCGCGAACATCGCCAATCGAATCCACCATCAGCGACAGGGTCTCGCCGTCCAGGACCACCACGACCATCATGGCTTCGCGGGGATCCTCACGGGGCGGCAGATGCAGTTGGTTACGCAGGTCAATCAGGGTCGCGATTTGTCCGCGCAAGTTCACCAGGCCGGTAATGGCGGTCGGCGACAGCGGCACGTTCGTGATGTCCTCACCGTGCAGAATCTCGGTGACCTGATTGACTTCAATGCCATAAAGGGCTCCGTCCAAACGGAAAGTTACGTACTGCGTCATCGCTCATCACGCCCCGACCATGTCCAGGCGAGAGTTCATCTCGAGTTCCGCGTTGAAGTCTTCGATTTCGTCGAAGAACGTCGGGTCGGCGGCGCGGACGGCCTGTTCGACGTCCAGCAGCTCGGTAACCCGGTCCTTCAGCACCGCAGAGCCCAGCAAGCCGTGGTCTTCGATGTTGGAGTGCTTGCGCTTGTCGTCGGCCACGATGTCCAGAATCTCGCGGACCACCATCGCCACGGAACGATCGCCCCGGCGATACACCACGACCTGCAGATCCTTGGGCTCCTCGTAGTCCATGACCCCGAGCAAACGATCCAGACGGACGATAGGCAGAATCTGGCCCCGGTATTGGATGACCTCGCGGCCACCCACGCGTTCCACCGCCTCGACACTGATGTGCTCCAAGCGGGTAACGGCAGCCAGCGGAATCGCCACGCGACGCCCATCGCCAATACCAACCACCAGCGCTTGACCGGTCATCTCGGAGCTGCGAGCCTGTGCGGCTTCCGCATCCATCTGAGCCTTCTGGGCAGCCTGGGTCGTCGCGCCAGTCAGGGACTTGCGCGCCACCGCGCCGATATCCAAAATCAGCGCCACGCGGCCATCGCCCAGCAGGGTTGCACCGGCGTACAGGCCGATGGACTTGAGCTTGGAGGACAGCGGCTTGACCACGATTTCTTCGTTGTTGATGACCTTGTCGACCACCAGGCCGAAACGCTGGTCATCGTTTTGCAGCACAGCAATGACGCCGTTGGCTTCGGAGCCGCGGTCGTTGGATTCCTCGGGATGCAGCACGTGGCTCAAGCGAATCAGCGGGAGCAGCATGCCACGCAGGCGGTAAACCGGCGAGGCGTTCACGTACTCCATCGAAGTTTCCTTGCGAGACGAATCCAAAACGACCAACTCGAGCAGGGACACCTGCGGAATGGCGTAGAGCTCGCCGTGGGACTCGACCGTCAAGGACGGCTGAATCGCCAGGGTCAGCGGAATCCGCATCCGCCAAGTCGAACCCTTGCCGAGTTCAGACTCGACGTCAACCGTACCGCCGATGGCCTCAACGGAAGTCTTGACCACGTCGGTGCCGACCCCGCGGCCGGAAATGTTCGAGACTTTCTTTGCGGTCGAGAATCCCGGCAGGAACAGCAGGTTAAAGATTTCCTTGTCGCTCATCTCACCGAGCTGCTGCTGGGTGACCAGGCCTTTATCCAGAGCCTTGTTCGCCACCACGACCGGGTCGATGCCCGCGCCGTCGTCGATAATGTCAACTACGACCTGGCCGCCGGCGTGGTAAGCCTTCAAGGTCACCGTGCCCTTCGGGTCTTTCCCGGCAGCCTGGCGGACCTCGGGCAGTTCCACCCCGTGGTCAACCGCGTTACGCACCATGTGCGTCAGCGGATCCTTGATGGCTTCCAGCAAGGAACGATCGAGTTCGGTGTCGCCGCCAATCATGACCAGCTGCACGTTCTTATCAGTCTGTTTCGCCAGGTCACGCACCACGCGCGGCATCTTGGACCACAGGTGTTCGATGGGCTGCATGCGGGTCTTCATAATGCCCTCTTGCAGCTCGGTGGCGACGATGGACAAGCGCTGAGACGACTGCACCAGGTTCATGTCGGTCATCGAATCGGTCAGGCGCACAATCTGGTTACGCACCAACACCAACTCGGAGACTTCGCGCATCAGCACGTCCAGCAGGTCGACATCCACGCGGATGGAAGAATCCGCAGCAGAACGCGAGGAACCGTGTTCCGCCGGCTTGGCTTCGTCCTTCTTGGATGCCGCCGGTTTCGACTGCGGGGCGGGGGATGCCGGGGCGGCCGGTTCCGGTTTCGCAGCCGGGGCGGACTGGGCAGCCGGAGCAGCCGGGGTGGCAGGAGCAGCCGGAGCTGCTGGGGCTGCCGGGGTAGCCGGGGCTGCCGGGGCGGCGTCCTCACCCAAGTTCACATTGCCGTTCTCATCAGCCACATTGGTCAAGAACGGGATCTCGGCCGGAGCTTCCTCAGCGGCGGCTGGCGGGGTCGCCAGGTCCTCACCCAGGTTCACGTTACCGTTCTCATCAGCCACATTGGTCAAGAACGGAATCTCGGCCGGAGCTTCCTCAGCGGCGGCCGGAGCCGGTTCGCCAGACATGCTGTCAGCAGCCGGCACTGGCGCACTCGACGTCTTGCCTTGAATAGCTTCAATCTGAGCGATGACGGATTCGATGTCCACATCGCCTTCTTGACCGGTGTCTTCCACTGAACCCATAATGTTGCGGATTCGGTCTACCATCAACAGCAGTACGTCAGCGGTGTCTTGATCCATCTCACGTACGCCATCACGCAACTCGGAAAGCAAGTTTTCACCACGGTGTGCCAACTTCTCGAGCCGGTTGAACGCCAGGAATCCTGACGTGCCTTTAATCGTGTGAATAGTCCGGAAAATCGAGGACAGGAGTTCTTTTGAACCCGGTTCGGATTCCAAGGACACCATGTCTTGCTCAAGTTGATCGAGGTTCTCATAGGACTCGACCAGGAATTCGCGGACAATTTCATCCATTTCGCCCATAAAGCGACCTCCCAAATAAGTGGTGCCTGCGGCACCGTCTACGCACCAGTTTCGTGCATTTAAATGAGTTTGTTAGCGAATTCAGTGAATTTTCAGCGATATTTCTTGATTTCAGGAGCGCATTTTGACGGTTTGCTCAGGTTTATGGGGTTTTATCCAGCTCCGGCGGCGGGCTTACGGCGATTAATTCGTCTGTGGGGGGCGAGGTTTCGGAACCCGTTTAACGGCGGGATTTGTCGGCGATGCTGGTGAATTCGGGGAGGGTTTGGGTGTCTGGGACTGTGCGGAGGCAGCGCCCGGCAAGGCTGATGATCCCTTCATCAACCGGCGCAGGTCCAAAGGCTGGCCGGACTTGGGCTTGATGGACTGCAGGGACTGCAGGGCTGCGGCGGCTTCGGTGCCCGACATGGCGGCCTGGTTTTCTTCAGAAACTGCCTGAAGCAACTCGGCCCGGTTGACCGGAACGGAACGCGGGGCATCCACGCCCAAACGCACCGAATCACGGTGAACTTCCACAACGGTAACCACGATGCCGTCACCGATGACAATCTTTTCGCCTATGCGCCTAGATAAAACCAACACGGAACTACTCTACATGAGATAAACCCGCAAACTCACGATTTTGCACACAATCCGCGAAAAAACCACTGCGATACCCCGGAAGGTTTTACGCACGAATAGCGCTGAATTCAGGTTAGAGACACAGGAATTTAGAAAGGCTGGCGGGGTGGGGAGCGTTGGGGGCGACTCAGCGAGAGGCTGGGGGGTGAGCGTTTTGCGACAATAGTCACGCAAAACGCGAGGGGGCCCTCCCCCTTCCGCCTCTCGCGAGCGCCCCCGAGCGACCACCCCGCAGAACCCAAAACACGCCATAAAAACTATTTAAACGCACCCGGATATGGAGATTTCCACCCAAACCAAGAAAGGCTGCAGTCTGTTCACCAAGCGGAATGGAATCATCGGCAGCGATGCCAAATTAAGACAGCGCAACCCGGATTCCAGGCGGAAAAATCAGTGGGCGCCGGCGAAAATGTCTTCCAGCAGCATCTTCCAGGCTTCGCCGCGAGCGGGAACCCCGTCCAGCATGCCGATGGGAATGCCCACTTCGAACAGGGCACCGGGATGGTCGGATTCCCAAATGCGCTGAACCGCCAGGGCATCGGGACGTATCGCGTCCGGCAGGCCGCGAATCCAGCTCTCGATTTTGTCCGCGGGACTACGCGCATCGACTACCGCCCAAGTTTGATCGACATAGATAACCGAGATGAGTTTTGCCATGGTGCGCCGGTGGGCTTCAATGAGCGAATCTGCCAAAGCTAACACGCAGGTTTGCCCCGGATGGGCCTCCATCAGGGACTTCAATTCTTCCCCGGAACGAGCCCGCAGAGCCTCTCCGGGAAGGGTGGTTTTCGGTCCGCCCAGCACGCAATAGGCGTCCTCGCCCAGCCGACCCGCCAAACGTTGCGCGGTTTCCACAATCGACAGGGATATCGGCGAGGAACCGACCACTACAATCGTGGAACCAGGCTTTTCCAGCAGGGGCACCGGCTCGGGCAAAGCCCCCAACACATCATCCAGCGCCATCTCACTGGTGTCCACGGTGCCGGTAGCGACGGCCTCAGCCAGGTTCTCGCCTCCCGGCACCCCAGCAAACAACTCCGCCGGGAATCCCAGTTCGCTCAGAGCCGCGGCCGGCAATTTCGGACCGGAAGCAACGCGCGGAGCGGAGGTAACGATACGCCCGGCACTCGCACCCGGCGCCGCCGCCCCTTGCAGGCGCGCATCAAAAGCCCCGCCGACAGGCCGGGCCAGGGACCCCATCGAGCCGGCTAAACCGGCGGTTTCACTAGGCTTGGGAGCGGCACTCGGCTCAGGCTGAGTTTCGTTGATGAGGGAAGCGGCATCCCCGATTCCCATCTGAGCCATCTGGGCTTCGAGCTGGGCTTGAGCGGCTTCGGTATTGGAGCTGAGCTGGGAACGCGCTTCGTCAAGCAGGTGTTCCAGATCGGGATCTTTCTTGGTGGGAGAAGCGGTGCCGCCATCGTCTCGCACAGTGCCTTTGCCGGTCGCGGTCGCGGCAGAATCAGCGGATTCACCAGCATCCGGGGGAGCCTGCTTTTTCTTTCCTAAGCCGGCTTCGTCAGCCTGTTCCGAAAGGGTCTTGTGGGTGGGCTTGGGTTTGGCGCTCGCCGCAGCGGCAGCCGCAGTGCCGGTAGCGTTGCGGAAGCTCTGGGGCGGTTCACCGACCCCCTCGACTTCCACCAGGACTTCATAGTGTTCCTTGGCGAACATCCCGGCCAGGCCGCCCTTGCGGACTTTTTCGGCTTTGAGCACGGTGACACGTCGGCCCATCCGTTTTACTTGGCCGATGAGGACGTCAAGGCGATCGCCTTCAACCAGATATCGCGTGGCTGCCACTTATCGTTCCCATCGTCTCGATCATTACTTTCGCGCCCGATACTTCGGTGTACGACAGCACCGGCAAACGCGCTATACCAAGGTTAACAAGTTTTCGCAGCGCTGGGCGTAAGACAGGCGCACAAACTAAAACAACAGAAAATCCGGTCTGTTCTGCCTGCTCGGTCACTTCGCGAGTCTGGTTCAGGAAAGTCTCCATCCGGTCCGGGTCCAGAGCCAGTTGGGAACCTTCATCGCCGGGACGCACGCTCTCCAGCAGGGACTGTTCAAAAATCGGATCCAAGGTAATGACCCGCAGTACCCCTTCCATTACGTACTTTGCCACAATCGAGGGACCCAGCTCCGCCCGAGCCGCCTCGATGAGCTGCTCAGGTTCGGTGGTCTGCTTGCCTTTCACGGACAGCGCCTCAAAAATCCGGGGCAAGTCCAAGATGGGGACCTGTTCTTCCAGCAGGCCTTGTAGCACGACTTGGACCTCGCCCAGGGACAGCATCGCGGGGATCAGTTCCTCCACGGCGCTCGGGTTCGTCTGACGCACCCCGTCGACCAGGATCCGCACGTCTTCACGAGACAGGAGCCGCGCCGCGTTCTCGCTGACCAGCGCCCCCAGGTGGGTAATCAGCACCGAAACACGATCCACTACGGTCGCTCCGCCCAGCTCGGCGTTATACCGCAGCTCCACGGGGATCCATTTGCCGGTCAAGCCGAATACGGGTTCGTTGGTGATTTCACCAGGCAGGTCGTCCAGGATATCGCCCAAGGCCAGAACCTTGCCGGGCGGGGCAATGCCGCGGCCGACTTCCACGCCGGACATGCGGATGACGTAGGTGGACACGGGCAGGTCTACAGAATCGCGGGTACGCACCGGAGGCAGCACGAAGCCCGATTCGAGAGCCACTTTGCGGCGCAAGCCGCGCACTCGCGCCAGCAGGTCGGTGTCGGTGTTCGCTCCCACCAGGTCGATGAGGTCGGGAGCGAGGAGGATTTCGAGGGCCGGGACTCGCATCTGTTCGATGAGCTGTTCAGGGGTTTCGCCCGCGGGCTTGGAGTCGTCCTCCTCGACCACGACTTCTTCCTCAGCCTCGACTTGCTTGAGTTTCGACATGGAGCGCCACCCGGCATACAGCAGCAGGGCGCCGATAACAAAGAACGGGGCCTTCGGCATGGCCGGAATAATCCCCATAAAGACGCAGGCTATCCCCGCGATAAACAGCGCGGCGAAGGACTGAGTCAGCTGGCGAGAGAAGTCCCCGCCGATACCGCCTTCGGGAGAGTCCTTGGAACGGGTGACGATAACGCCGGTAGCCAAGCTCATCAGCAGGGACGGAATCTGGGAAACCAGACCATCACCGACCGTCAGCTGGGAATACGTCGCGATGGAGTCGCCAACCGGCATGCCTTCCACGACCATGCCGATGATGAAGCCGGCGATGAGGTTGACGATGGTGATGACGATACCAGCGATAGCATCGCCTTTAACGAACTTGGAACCACCGTCCATAGCGCCGTAAAAGTCGGCCTCGGAAGCAATCTCGGCACGCCGGGCACGAGCAGTTTCTTCATCGATGAGACCGGAGTTCAGGTCGGCGTCGATAGCCATCTGTTTACCGGGCATAGCATCCAAGGTGAAACGCGCCCCGACTTCCGCCACACGCCCCGCGCCGTTGGTAATAACGACGAAGTTGATGATGACCAGGATGACGAATACCACCATGCCGACCACAAAGTTGCCGCCCACTACGAAAGTCCCGAAGGCCTCGATGACTTTGCCGGCTTTCGCGGAACCACCCCCGGAGCCGGGCGTCAAAATCAACCGGGTCGAAGCGATGTTCAAACTCAGCCGGAACAGTGTCAGCACCAAAACCAGGGTCGGAAACACCGAAAAGTTCAACGGCTTGGAAACGAACATGGTCGTGAGCAAGGAAATCATGGACAGCATGATGGACATGGTGAGCAGGACGTCCATCATCCACGGCTGCAGCGGGAAAACAAGCAACATGACGATGCCGACAACCCCCATGGGGACTATCAGCTTCGGTATCAATGTGGCATCAAATTTGCCCTTCACGTGCCGGTCTCCTCACGGCCATGGACTCCATTCCTCACTTATCTTACCGTTGCCACATCGGCAAAAGGGTCGTTTACATTAGGTTTTCCGACTTTTTAGGGGCAAAACTGGTTCGTCAGGAGTCCTTCCCAAAGAGGTAAGAGGGCATCTTGTGAACCCCGCCGCGAGTCCCGCGCTTTTTCAGAATCAGCACGAACGCCAAAACCTGGGCGACCGCGGTATACAGCTCCTCGGGAATCGCCGCCCCGACCTCGACCGTGGAATACAGAGTCCGCGCCAGCGAAACGTCCTCTACCTGGGGAATCTTTGAATCCTGGGCGACTTCACGAATCCGCGAAGCAATATGGTCCACCCCTTTCGCCAGGACTTTCGGGGCGCCCTGACCCGCTTCGTACTTGAGAGCAACAGCGTAGTGGGTCGGGTTTACCACCACTACGTCAGCGTTAGCGGCGTCGGCAATCATCCGGTTGCGGCTCATGGCGATGGCACGAGAGCGGCGCTGGGACTTAATCAACGGGTCGCCTTCGTCCTGTTTGTATTCTTCCTTGATTTCCTGCTTGGACATCTTGGTCTGTTTCTGGTTCTTTTTAAAGATAAACAGAGCGTCCAGCACGGAGACCGCGATGCCGGCGATAACCGAAGCCCAGATGAGCAGCCACATCTTGCCCTGACCGTAGGCAATCAAATCCCACAGCGAGATATGTCCGGCCGCTCCCATTATCTCGGTGACCCCGGAAATGACCACGTACAACACGATGCCCACGGCGATGGTCTTAAGCAGAGCCTTCAAACCGTTCCACAGGGGCTGGATGCCGACCACTTTCTTAAAGCCCTTGACAATGTTCAGGTTTTGCAGTTTGGGCTTCAAGTGTTTGGCGGAAGGGAACACGCCTTTACCTTGGATAATGTTCACCATTACGGCGACCAGCAAAATGGCCAGCATGAACGGCAGCAGAGTCCACACAATCGTGCTCAATGAAGAGGCCAGGAAACCCACGATTTCTTGCTTAGAGGGAACCTCTTTCAGGGTCACCGCCGTCAAAGTCTGATGACGAGCCTTTTGGAACGCCGTATCCATCATGAACGGAAGCAAGGCTGCCCCGGCGGCCAAGGAAATCCACCCGGTCAGATCCTGGGACTTTTGCAGGCCACCTTCCTCACGAACTTTTTTCAGATGCCGCGGGGTGGCCTTTTCAGTCTTTTCGCCGGAATCGCTCACATGAACACCCCCTGGAAACTCACCATGACCTTGTCCATCAGTTTCTCAACGACCTGAGGAATGACCACCATAATCAGGGGGGCGGTGAACGCGGTCATCATAATCTTTAGCGGGAAGCCCAAGGTAAAGGCGTTCATGGCCGGCGCAACCTTGGTCAACAGACCCAGACCCATGTCGGTGAGGAACAGCACCAGCAGCAGCGGCCCGGCAATCTCTATGGAGGCGATCATCAGTTCACCGAAACGAAACACCAGACGGTCGGCGTAGTTGGCCATATCAAAGACCGCGCCGACCGGCATGGCGTTAAAAGAGCGCGCCAGTCCCATTATCAGCAGCTGGTAGCCGTTGGTAGCAAAAAGCATGGCCATGGCCGTCAGTTCGTAGACCCGCCCGAAAGTCGCCTGGTTCGTCATGGTCAGCGGGTCGAAGGCCTGGGCCATCGCAAAGCCGCCTTCAAAGTCAATGAGCGAACCGGCCATCTGGAGTGCCGCGATGATGATGCGCACCATGACCGCCATAGAAAAGCCGATGAGGGCTTGAATCAGCAGCTCAAATAGGAATACGTCCGATTGCTCTATCGGCCCGACCCGGCTCATGCAAGCGAACCCCAAAGCGGCCCCCAACAGTGCTTTTACTCGGCCAGAGATGGCACGGCTATTAAAAGGCGGGCACAGCGCCAGGAAAACGGTAGCGCGCACGGTGGCCAGGGCAAAAGCGGTAAAGAGAGCGAGATTGATGGTCATTGCCCCACCTCGCCTTAAGAATTCAGCAGGGCTGGAATCCGCGCCATCATGTCTTGGGTGGTGGTGACCAGGGTTTGCAGCATCCAGTAGCCCGAAATATACAGGGCAATCCCCACCGCAACGGTCTTGGGGACGAAAGTCAGCGTGACTTCCTGGATTTGGGTGATGGACTGGAACAGCGAAATGAGAAAGCCCACGACCAGGGAGGTAATCAAAATGGGTGCCGCCAGCTTGGCCCCCATCAACATGGCGGTCAACGCGAGGTCCAAAACTGCGGAGGAGTTCATCGGTACGTTCCTATCAAGGTCTTGGTCAACAAGCCCCAACCGTCAACCATGACAAATAGCAAAACCTTGAAAGGCATAGAAACCATCACTGGAGGAAGCATCATCATACCCATACTCATCAGGGCGGCGCCCACGACCAGGTCAATGACCAGGAAGGGGATGAACACCACGAACCCGATGATGAAGGCGGAACGGACTTCGGAAATCATGAACGCCGGCACCAGGGTGGTGAAGGGGGTTTCCTCCAGGCTGGGCGGATTAGGGCGGTCCGCGGCTCGGGTCATCAGGGCGATGTCCTCCTCGCGGGTCAGCGGTCCCATGAACTCGCGCACCGGCTTTTCCGAGAGTTTCAGCATATCCTGCACTTGAATCTTGCCGTCCATATAAGGCTGCACAGCGTCTTGCCAGATAGACGTGATGGTGGGGCTCATGATGAACAGGGATAGGAATATCGCCAAACCGGAGATGACCTGGGTCGGAGGAATCTGATTCAGCCCCATCGCATTGCGCGCCATCGCCAAGACGATGAAAATCTTGGTGAAGGACGTCATCATCAACAGCAGTGACGGCGCCACTGAAAGCACGGTAATCAGCAGGAACACCAGGACGGCAGTGGAGGGCGCTTTATCCCAGCCGTTGACGTTCAGTTGAATGCCGGGTTTTTCTGGATTGACCGGGGCGTTCGGGTCATTGGGGCCGATGATGTCTCCCGGATTCGTTAACGGGTCGGGTTGCCCAGGTTGGATTACATTTGCAGAGCTCACAAGGGCGGATTGTCCTGGTTGACTGAGCGCGGGGGCTGCCGACTGGCTCACGGTTGACGCGGCCGGGGCGACCGCAGGGTCGGCTGAAGCGTGGGGCATGGAAAAATTGATGGCAAAAACTGCCACGACAGCCAGGAACCAAGCCAGCTGCAGGCGCAGACGAGCCACGCGCTGCTCCGGGCTCAGCTCGCGATGTTTCAGGCCGAATCCGAAGCGAGAGCCGCGGGCGCGTTCGCGTTTTTCCCGTTCCAGGCTGGCGGCATCGACAGGGCTTCGCCCGGAACCGATGGTGTCCGCGCCGAAATCGGGGGGCAAGGTGAACGTGACACCCAGGCGTTCCCAGTGAGCGGCGCTGGTGCGGTACTGGTCGCGCACGACCTGACGGAAGGCAGCTTGGCGCCGCGCTTGGCGCGCCTGGCGCTCCCGCGCATAGGCTTGAAACTCCGCCACCGAAGCGGCGTGTTGGGTCAGCAACAGGTCACTCATGCGGACTCACCGCCGAAGTCTGCGATGCAGCGGCAGGAAAAGATTTGTCTGCCGGCTTTTTGTCGCTCGCCGTGGGTTTCGTAGGCGCTGTTTTCGTGGGGACGAGCTGACCGTCCGCGGCAGGTTTCTGTGGTCCCTTGGCCCCGAATTCGGCGGCAATCTGAGAGGCTAGAGCATCCATCTGTTCCTCAGTAACCTGCGACTTCGGCTTGGCTTTGGCCGCGGCAAGGGCGGCTGGCGTTGCGGGCCTGGCCTGCACGGCAGTACGGCTTGGCGTGACGGAACGAGTCTCGGTAGACTTCGGGCTCGCCGACTGCGGCGAGGGGCGCGAGCCCCGCTCGGCACGTTTCGTGGCGCGAGCCAACAGCTCCCCAAAAGGCCGGGACACCGGCTGATTAGCCCGCTCCTGAAAAGCCTCGGCGGCAGCGCTCAGTTCCGCGGACATTTCCTCCGTGTCATAAATCTCGGCGATGGGAGTGACGGAGGAATCCCCCGCGCCCACCAGGAACATTCGCCCGCCAATCTCGATGAGGGCGACTTGGGAAACCCGAGACAGCTGCAGTCGAGACACCAAACGCAAGCCCGGACCCTCGTAATCACCGAGGTTAGTGCGCTTGAACCAACGCCACAGCAGCCACATCAGCAGGAACACCACCACGATTCCCACGATGAAGCGCAGGAATATCATCATGGGGTTCTCGGCAGGTTGACCGGTCAACGGCACGTCCGGGGTGAGCGTATCGGAGGCAGGGGAACTCGGCGGGGTACCCTTTGCGGGTGTAGTCGGAGGGGAAGCTGGAGTGGAGCCGACCAGCTTCGTGTTGCCGGTCGGGCTGGGACTGGCCGGGTCTGAGGTTTCGGAAGCGCTCAGAGCCGCGGCAAGGTTATTGAGGTGAACGTAACCGAGCGTTGTCCACGCCACACCGGTCTGTAAGACGCCCAGTAAGCTCACCGCTCACCCCTTTTCGACTGATCCATTCACTAGGACTGGCTCTGATTCTGTTGATCGGCCAGAGACACAATCTCCGTAATACGAATACCGTATTCTTCGTCAACCACGACAATCTCACCGCGAGCAATGAGGCGGCCATTCACCATGACGTCAGCGGCTGAACCGGCGGAACGATCCAACTCGATAACGGAGCCGGGGGACAAATCCAGCACGTCATGCACCGCTAACTTGGTGCGCCCGATTTCCGCCGTCAAAGTCATCTCGACGTCATAGAGCAGTTTCATCGACTCGGCGCGCTGCTCGGGAGTGGCAGTGGCCTGAGTGACCGGACCTTCGGGAGTCTCCTGGGCTTTGTCCTCGGCGGCGGTTTCCTGGACCGGCGCAGGACGCACCGCTAACCAGCCCTGCACCGTGCCGTCAGCCTCCAAGGTGGCCTTAATCCAGTCTTCGCTGTCCAGCAGGTCGTCTACGGTTCCCTCGGTGGTGTTTTCCATGACCCCGGTCCCCAGGGCAGAAGTAGCCGCTTCCAAAGCCGGCAACAACGCCTGGGTCTGGGTCATCCCCTCCGCGCCCTCCAAGGCTTCCGCAATAATCGAGGAGGCGACCAAGCACACCTGCAGAGATTCTTCGGCGGATAGAGTCGTGACCACTGCGGGAGAATCAGCACCCGGCATCGGGTCGCCTGGCTCCCATGAGGATGCGGTAAGCTCAGTGGTCGAGGGTAGTAGTGGTATGACCGCCTGGGCAGCATCCAGAACCTGATTCGGGGTCACGCTCATTTCTTTTCTCCTTTGTTAACCGAAACCACCATCGCCGCTAAACGCGACCCGGAAGTTCCTGCAGCCGTTTCTGCCAAAATCAAATCCCCAACCACCATATCCAATGGACGAGAGGTCGGGTGGATTAAAGGTAAGGTATCGCCGATAGCCAGGCCATCGAGTTCACGCGGATTGACCTTCCGGGGAGTGAAACGCACCGCCACCTCAACCGGCACGTCTTCGATAGAATCCACCAGGAGCTGACGCACCGCGGCGGCTTCCGCTTTTTGCTGTTCGGTACGAGTGTCATGGACATCGCCCTGATGAATCGCGTCCGTAATCATCGACACCGGCATCATGATGGAGCAGTCATCCTGGTGTTCCCCGGCGGTCAGTGTAATCGGAGCAAACAGCACCGGAGTGGAACCGTCCACGACCTGCACAAACTGAGGAGCATACTCGATGGTGCGGAATTGGCTACCCAGCGGCAGCATCGATTGGAAAGCCACATCGAGGTCAGAAAGCACCCGCTTGAGGAAGTCAATCAGGACCGAAACCTCGACCTCGGTCAGTTCCCGGTCAGGAGTCGATTCCACATCTCCGGTTCCACCCAGCAAGTGATCGACCCAAGCCAGAGCGGTTTGGCGAGGGAATTGCAGAACTCCCTTGTTGCGCCCCCCTTGGAAATCAATAATCACCATCAGAGTCTGGGTCGGCAGGGTCTTAATGTAATCGTCATAAGACCGCATGGACAAATCCCCGACTTCACCGGTTATCACCACGTGCAGGCGTCCTACCAGCTGGTTGACCCAGTGCCGGGTAAAGGCTTCCAGAGCCATCTCCATAATGCGCGCGTACTCACGCGGGAGCTTCATCGGTTTACTAAAGTCGTAAACTCTCGCATCTACGTCAGTCTGAACGGTACTTGTCTTTGCCATCGTTTTCCATTTTATCCAGGTAAACCGTTAGAGTTTGGGGTTTTCCTGCGTTGTTAGAAAGAATTGCCTTCAGTTGCGGGTGTTCCCCGCCAGCAAGTTTGAGCTTTACTGGTAGGCAAAAGTGGTGAACTGGACAGTCACCACGTGTCCGTTATAAGGCGGAATCGGGCTCTTGTTCAGCTCGGCGGTATATTTCTTTTGCAGCTCCTGCATCGCGCCGGGCTTGTCCAAATCCTCTTTCTTCATGCCTTTGAACAGCCGCAAAGCCGCATCGCGAGCGGGGGACGGATCGATGTCCGAGCTACCCTCGCCCTCCGGCTTAATCTCTTCATCAAAGTAAATCGTGGCCGCAAACGACATGAATCCATCATCGAGGTTGATACTCAGCGGCTCCCCAGTCGACACCGACTGCTTGCCCATCACCAAAGCCTTAGTGGTCTCTGCGGGTTTCGGGGATTCCTTTTCCCCGTCTCCTCCCCCGATGACACCGAGCAACTTCAGCGCCAGGAACACGCCCACCGCTAATACGGCCAGAATCACTACAATCAGGACGACGAGCAGAATCTTTTTCGCGCCGCCCTTCTTGCCCGGCTCCGCTCCCGCCGGAGGCGCGGTTGGGGGCATAGCCGGTTTAGCGGCTGCCGGGACCGGTCTTGCGGCGGTGCCTCCCGCTGGTTTCGCTCCAACACCGACTGGCATATTTCCTCCCTTAGGTCCGGACCAGCATGGCCGGTTCCGGTGTGTGTTTAGAATCGGACCGCGTCAGAGACTTTGCAATTGACCTGCACCGGGACGATTCGTATTATCCTTTTCCTACGTTACCTGTAAAGTCCTGTTCTCGGGGCGGCTTGACCCCGAAAATCTAGCTTTTTCGATGTCATCGTTCGATGAAACCCGCCCAGCCTAGTTTTCGTCGCCCGTAGCGCCTGCCTCACCCGCGGTGCCTTCCGGCGGCGGGGGTGCTAGGGACGGGGCAATATTGGGGGGCGGCGGGGCGATGTTGGCATTTGTCCCACCCGCAAGCTGTTTCGCAGCATCGGGCAGTAAGGCGCGGACGGAATCTTTTGCGGTTGACATAATGACAATATCCACACGCCTGTTGAAAGCCCAAGCATCCTGACCGTCTGTAGCCTCAGTCTGGTGATCAGCTCCATACGAAATCGTTCGCAGTTTCGCCCCCGGCACTCCACCGTCCTTTAGCGCAATCAGCACCTCAATGGCACGAGCTGAAGCCAGGTGGTAGTTAGAGGGGAATCTCGCGTTAGCGATTGGTTGCGGATCGGCATAGCCTTCGATGGCAATGCTTTCTTCCAGGGACGCCAAAACCGGGGTCACCGCACCGAGTACCTCACGAGCGGTGGGCTGAATCGTCGCCTCTCCAGTTTTAAAGTAGGTGTCGTTGGCAACCATGCCCAACACCAGGCCCTTGTCGGTGATGCGCATCGCCAAGGCGCCTTCCTTGCCAGCCGCTTTCAACTGTTCTTCAACCTGTTTCTTGATGGAGTTCAGGTGACTGGCTTCCCGCATAGCCTGCATACGTTCAGGCTGAGATTGAGGATTTTGGTTCAGGTTACCCATCAGACTGCCCAGCTGCACCGCCGAGGTGGAACCGGCCAAAATTCCCAGTCCCCCATCGGTTTGCAGTGGATTGGCAATCTGAATGGTGGCGTTGAAACCGGCCGCCAGGGACGTGCGCAGCTTGGCCAATTTGCCCTGATCAACCTGAGAAATCGCGTACAGCACCAGGAACAGGCACATCATGACGGTAATCATGTCCAGATAGGATACTGCCCAACGCTCGGTGTTGTCAGGTTCCGGACATTCATGCTTACGCTTTGCCATACAAGTTCCTCCTCTCGGTGTTTGCGGACAAGTCGTTTCCCTAACGACTGGTCAGGCCTAGGCCGCTTTTTCGGCCTTTAGCTGGTTCGGCGGAATCAAGGAACGCAGACGTTCGCCAACCTGACGCGGGTTCGCTCCGGACTGCAGACTGATGAGCCCTTCCATGACGATTTCCATCCGAGCCAACTCCAGATTGGAGATTCTCTGCATACGGGAGGAAATCGGCAGCCAAATCATGTTCGCACTGAGCAGACCCCACAGGGTAGCCACGAAAGCCGAAGCAATCAACGGACCCAAAGTCTCGGGCTCGGACAGCTGTGTCAACACGTGCACCAGGGAAATGACGGTACCGATAATGCCGATAGTCGGGGCATAGCCGCCAGCTTGCTTAAAGAATCCGTAAGCGGTTTTATCTGACTGCTTGCGAGCCTCAATCTTATCTGTCAACATGGAGCGCAAATCTTCCGGATCCATCCCGTCGATGGCGGCCATAAGCCCCTCACGCATGAACGGATCCTCAATGCCTTTCGCGGCGTCTTCCAAAGCCAACAAACCTTCGCGGCGAGCCTTTTCAGACAGGGACACAATCGTGTCAATCGCGTCGGTAGCATCGGGAACCTTGGCGGTAAAGGCTTTCGGAACCTGACCAAAAGCAAAGAGGAAGTCTCTCATGGTAAAAGACGCCATCGTTGCCAGGATAGTCCCACCGAACACCAGAATCATCGGAGGGGGCAACAGGATGCTCGTAATCTCGGCACCCTCCATGTACAGCATGGCGACCACTGCCGAGAGCGCGCCAACGATACCAACTATTGATGCGGGATCCATACTCAGTCCTCCGAATCTTGCTGAATGTTCACCACGGTCAGCCTCGCCGCGGGAGCCGAAGTCCGGGAATCTTCTTGGATGAGTTCCTCCACCCGAGCCAGCAGGCGGGCGCGGTCCTCACGAATCAGTTCGATGACTTCGGTCACGGTTTGGGAAACCACGTAGCGAGTTGCGTCCACCATGACGATAATCGTGTCAGGCGTGGACTCGACGCGCTCAATCAGGTCAGGATTCAGGACAAAGTCCGACCCGCCCAAGCGTGTCAACGCAATCATGGTTCCTCCTCTACGCGGCTTTCCTTAACTTCGGTGCCTTTTCTGAAATTGAAAGGCTTTTAGGGATTTTCCAAGGAATTTCTCGGGATTTTTCACCCCGTGTTCAGTCCCGGTTTACCCCTGGTTTAGCGCTTCATGTTCACAAGCTCCTGCAGGATCTCGTCCGAGGTCGTAATGACACGGCTGTTTGCCTGGAAACCGCGCTGGGACAGAATCAGGTTCGTGAACTCGGCGGCTAGGTCGACGTTCGACATTTCGATAGCGCCGCCCGTCATGGAGCCGCGCGTACCGCTGCCGGCTTCTCCAATCTGGGGCTGCCCGGAGTTACCGGATTCCACGAAGTACGAGCTGCCGGCCTTCTCCAAGCCCAGCGGGTTGGAGAAGGAAGCCACAGCGACCTTCGCTAGAGCTCGGGTATCCCCATTCGAGAACGTGCCACGAATGGTGCCGTCCGCTTCGATGGAAAACCCGGTCATAGTCCCGGCAGCGTTACCGTCAATAGTGTCGTGAGCTGCACTGTTGACCCCGGCGTAACCTGTAAGTGCCGAGAGGTCAAGAGTGGTTTTATCCTTAGCAACTGTTCCCTCTGCAACCGAAACCTTTTTCGTGTTGGGATCTATGTTCACCTGTTGAATCTGGAACTGCAACCCTTTTAGTGCAGCTTTTGACGCTTCATCCAAAGTACCGTCCGGTTGGAAATCAATTGTCAAGGAACCGTCAGCTATCTTGCCCTTTGCATTGGCATTCTTCGTGGCACCTTTTGCATCAGCGTACGGGACATCAGTACCTTCAAGGTCGATACGTGCGCCTCCGTCTTTTAGGGCCTTGTCTTGCTCGGTTGGTTTGCCATCAAGAGCCTTGTAGGCATCCGCATCGTAAGCCGTGAGTTTCCATTTGGGAGCCACTCCCGGCGCCGCGTGATCCGGACGGCTAAACTTTAACAGGACGTTATGAGGATTGCCTTTATCGTCAAAAACCCGCACAATTTCGGTTTTGATAAATGCATCACCCGCTTCATTCTTGACTTGGTCGGCCGGCAGGTTGCCCGTGTAAGTGATTTTCTTGGTGGGGTTGGCTTTGAAGGTGGAAGTCAGCGGTAGCGTAATGTTCTTTGTGGCCCCCGCAGATTCGACCTTGCCCTTTTCGTCCGCAATCCAGCCCTGCACGAACGAGCCGTCCGCAGCCACCAGTTGACCTTGAGCGTCCAAACCGAAAGAGCCGTTACGGGTGTACACGCTGGTGCCGTTGCTCTTCTTCAGGACATAGAACCCGTCACCATTAATCATGGTATCCAGGTTACGGCCCGTCATCTGGGCCGCGCCGCCGGTGAAGTTTTGGGTAATGGACTGGAGCTTCACGCCCAAACCGACCTGCGAGGGGTTCATACCGCCGCGCTCGTTCAGTCGGGGTGCCGCCCCGGAACGCACCAGCTGGCTGAACGTGTCCTCGAAACGAGTGGACGCGCTCTTGAACCCGGTGGTGTTGACGTTAGCAATGTTGTTGGAAGTGACATCGAGCATGGTCTGGTGGACACTCAAGCCCGAGATGCCGGTAAACAGTGAACGTAACATTTTCTTTTTCCTTTGCTCTATGAAGCCGCGGGGGCTGGAGTGTTGTTTCCTTGATTAGTGGTCTGTGTAGCCGGAGCGGGAGTGGCTCCCGACTGGCTCGGAGTGGTTCCAGAGGCAGTTCCCGAAGCTGCCGGCGTGTTCTTGGGTTCGGTGGCCGCGCCTGTCTTTTTGCCCTCCTGCACGGCATCCTTAATAGCCTTATCCAAAGGCGTGTTGTCAGTCGGGTCGGCGATACCGAGGATGTCGCTCATCTCGACCTTTTGGTCGCCGATGTGCGCCAGCACCTTGCCATCAGCCAGGAACTCGACAGCTTCAATCTTGCCGGCGGTAGTTACGGCGTTGCCCTCCGGGTCAACGGCGTCATACACGGCGGTCTTGCCGACCATGGTCGTACCTTGGGCGCGCTGCTGAGCCTCAAAAGACTTCTTGGAAGCCTCGGTCATCTGAATCATCTGTTCCATGTTCGTCATGGTCGAGGTCTGTTCCAGCAGCTTCGCGGTATCCATCGGCTCGGTCGGATCCTGGTACTTCAACGTTGCCAGCAGCAACTTCATGAAGTCGTCCTTGCCCAGCTTGCCGGGGTTTTCCTTCGTTTCGGCCGCCTTGTCAGTTTTTTGTCCCTGATTCATTTTCTTAAGGAACAGGGCTTCTTTTTCCGCCTGGCTCATTTCCTTGGTGGTGGCGAGGGTTTTTGCTTCCTCTTTTGCCTTGGCGTTCGCCCCGATTGTGTAGTTATCCACAATCGGATTAGCACCGGCGCTTACTGCATCGACTGGCATTATCTTCTCCTCACAATCACGCGAACATATCCACCGAACCGTCAGTGCCGTCCTTCAGGACGTCACCCACCTTCGGCTGGGTCACGATGTCCTCTGGTTCAGTTTCGGATCCATCCGTTCCCGCTGCGCCTGCCTGGCCAGCCTGACCGGTTCCCCTCTCGGAAGAACCGGTTCCCGCTCCCGTGAACTGGGCAAACTCTTGAGCGTTTTCCGCCAAATCCAAATCCGCCTGCAACCCGGTGGATGCCAGGTCGCGGCGCAAGTCACTCAGGGCTTGGCGCAGCTGCTCGCGCGCCGCCTCCGAAGCCCCCAACAGCTGCAGGTGCACCGTGCCGTCAGCGTGGAAGTTCGCCGCGACCCGCACCGGACCGAAAGTCTCGGGGTTGATAGCTAACTTCAACTGGTGCTGACCCTGACCCAGAACTTTCAACCGCGACAGCTGGTGTTGCATCTGGTCAAAGAGCTGTTGACTCAGGTTCGGGGCATAAGTCGGCGCGGCTTGGGCCACCGGGTTCGGGGTGGACACAGCGGGAGCCGCCGCCGGCGCAGCGGAAGCCACGGGGGTGGTCTGGGCAGAAGTGCCAGACACACCGCTCACCGCGGAGGTATTCGCGCTGGAAACGGTCGTGGCGGAAGTATTCGCACTGTTCCCAGCTGTTTGCCCAGCCGCCGCTAGGGCTTCTGCCAAAATCGCTGGCGTCTCAATCGCTTCGGGTGCCACCGGCACTGCCATCTCAGGTCTTGCCGGGAGGGGCGACGGAGCTTTACCGGATTTCAGCTGGGCGGCGATGTCTGCCCCGTCTATCGATTTTTCTGCCTGCGACGTCTCAACCAAGGCAGCGTGTGACTCCGGGGTGTCCGGGGTCGTCCCAGGCTGCTGAGCCAAAGCCGGTTTCACAGTCTCAGGTGCCGCATCTGGCGTTTCCACAATCTGCGCGCCCACGTCCGTCCCGGTTTGCTGGGCAATCACGGCACTTGCGGCGGTGTCCGCAGCGGGGACAGTTTCCGCAGTCTGTTCAGCATCAGTCGAGGTGGTTGCGTCATTAGCCGGCTCATCAGTTGGTTTCGCTTTATCAGCGGGATCCTTTGCTTGGCTCTGATCCTTCGCCTCAACTTTTTCGGGACGCTCGGGACGATCCGAACGCTCCGGTCGTTCCGGGGATTCCGGGCGTTCCGGGCGTTCGGGACGCTGGGGCTTGTCGGCCCGAACATTATTCGGTTTACCAGCGGCATCACGACGGCTACTGGACGGACGCACCGATACCCCCGGTTCGGGAGCCCCGACGCGAGACGGCTTTGGTGCAGCAGGGCGGGAATCACGAGCCGGGTCGGGATAGTTTTCCCTTCCGCGCACCGCGCCTTCAACGGGAGTGCGAGCCTCGGTCGCCAACGAACTCATGAGCGACTCAAAAGCCGTGGTGTCGGCTGCTTTCGCGCCCTGCGAAGCCATTTGGGCGGCAATCGCAGCTGCATTCGTGTTCTTAATATCAATCATGTCACACCCCCAAAGATGAACGTAAGGCGCCCAACGCACTCAAGGAAGACGCGGTATTACTCAAGCTCGCGTTAGCTCCCATCGTGCCTGACTTACCGGCCAAAGCCCCCAAGCCACCGGCCGCGTTAGAACCATACAGCGAGGATCCACCCAAGAACTGGCTGAGCAACGTCGAGCTGTAAGAGTTATTTGAGTTGGCCGTACCCAGCAGGGATGCCAGCGGATTAGCACCGGCGGTACCCGCACCAGCTCCTGATAAGGCTCCCACCAGTGCGGCAGCCAGGTCTGTGGAGGCATTGCCCGGGTTCGCCGCGCCACGGTTGGCCACACCGGGAGCCGTATTATTAGCCGTATTGTTTTGAGCCAAAGCCGCATTACCCAAGGCTCCCAGCAAGCTCACCAAACCTGCCGCCACGGCATTCGCCGACGGTGCTACAGCACTGCCGTTGTCTTGGAAAGCTGCGTTCGCGGTTACCCCGGTCGGGGCGGTAGTCTTGTCGGATTCTTCCACGGGCGGGGTGACGCGGGAAGAAGCCTTTGTGGTATCGGGAGCCGAAGCCGCGTTTACAGCCGGAGTGGGTGCCCCCGGAGCATCCCCCGCGGAGCGCATGACGCGACGAATGGTCACAATCGGACCCAAGTCAGAAACGTTGGCTTCCGTCACGTTCTTGCCCGGACGCGGAGCGTGAATCGCCTTGCCGTTGCCAATATAAACCGCCACGTGCCCGGAGTTGCGCAGAATCAGCAAGTCGCCGGGTTTGGCATTCTTGATGCCGTCAACTTCCACGCCGGAGTGCTGCTGATCGTAGGTGACTCGCGGCAGCGTCACCCCGACTTCCCGCGCGGCAGTCTGGACCAAACCGGAACAGTCCAAACCGGTCTTCGGGTTGGTGCCGCCCCACACGTAAGGCACCCCGATGTAGGACCGAACCTTTTCCACGAAAGCTTCAGCAGTCCCGGGGGCTCCCTGGATTTGCCCTTTACCGGAAGTACGGGTGGGAGTGGCCTTGTTGGCAGCGGAAATTTGGCTGGCCAGTTTGGTGCTGAAGTCTCCCGTGGCCTCGGAATTCTTAGAAGTTTTAGACGCAGAATTCGCCGCCCCGCTCTCGGTCACAGAGACCGGTGGACGGCCGTTATTATTCAACGAGTTAATCATGTCTTGAATTGCACTAATTCTCGACTGGACACTAGCCAGGCTCACAATTGACCTCCCTCGGCAAAAGCCGGATTTCGCTGACCGGTCGAGCCCGTCACAGACTCACTCGGTAGCGTTTCCCTCTTCGTGCGAACACGCGGTTCCGCACCGGTTTTGCCTTCCGTGGCACTGCCAGTGTTGCCCATGTGAGATGCGAGCTCATCAAGAACAACCTGTTCCTTATGCAAATCATCGGCAATAACTTCTTCAGCATGACGATTTTCAAGCTTTTCTAAGGTTGCGGTGAGGCGTCGAGCCCCCTGCCATTCATCCTGACGCTGATCCACCACCGCTTGCGCGTACTCTTTTCGAGCAATACCCTCTTGAATCTGCATCATCGCCGCGTTACGCATCGCCGCAGCTACAGCCAGGTTTGTAGCCCCGGAAGTCTGCATGGAACCGAGCCGAGCCCGGGCCGAAGTCAGCTGCTGGTCAGCGTGGTTTAAGTCCGCGTGAGCCGAGGCGAGACGACCGGCCGCCTGATCCTCTTGGAGCTGGCGTAAATTGAGTAAACCCTGAAGACGGAACGCGCGATCTACCATTTACTCCACCCCCTACGCCGCTTCCTCAGACTTGAAAGCCTGATAGAGATCAAACAGTTGTGACCAAGCCGTGTCGAATTCGACCTTTTCGTCGGTCTTTTGAGTCAGGAACGCCTCGATGTCAGCATCGTATTTCACAGCCGTATCCACTTCGGGGTTCGTGCCGGCCTGATAAGCCCCCACATCTAGCAGGTCCTGGACCGAGCGTTTCGCCCCCATAATCTGACGCAGGGCAGTGGCGGCTTCCTTTTGTTCCCGCGTCGTAACTTTGGAAGCCACCCGGGAAATGGAACCCAGAGCGTCGATAGCCGGATAGTGGCCGGCCACCGCCAGTTTCCGGTCCAGCACCACGTGCCCATCCAGGATAGAACGCGCCTGGTCAGCAATAGGTTCGTTGTGGTCGTCGCCATCCACCAGCACCGTGTAGATGCCGGTCACGGACCCGACGGCACCCGAACCGGCCCGTTCCAGCAATTGCGCCATCATCGAGAAGGTTGAGGGTGGGTAGCCGCGCGTGGCGGGCGGTTCGCCTACGGACAGGCCGATTTCGCGCTGCGCCATACAGGTACGGGTCAGGGAATCCATCATCAGCAGGACGTGGCGGCCCGCGTCTCGGTAGTATTCGGCGACGCGGGTAGCGGTGAAAGCAGCGCGTTTGCGCAGCATTGGGGACTCATCCGATGTCGCCACCACCACAACCGAACGGGACAGGCCCTCCTCGCCCAAGTCATCTTCCAAAAACTCACGAACCTCACGTCCGCGCTCACCCACCAGGGCAATGACACAAACTTCTGCGTTCGTACCCCGCGCAATCATCGACATCAAAGTCGACTTACCGACCCCGGAACCGGCAAACAAACCAATGCGCTGACCCCGCCCCAAGGTCACCAGCGTGTCCAGGACACGCACTCCCATCGCGACGGGCATATCAATCCGGGCACGTTCCAAAGCATTGGGAGCCGCCCCGTGAATCGGCACGCGGTCAGCCGCATAGATCGGACCCTTGCCGTCAAGCGGACGGCCGGCGGCGTCAATAACCCGACCCAGCAAAGCCGGACCGACCGGAACTGTGGCCGGTAAACCGGTACCGCGAACGGGAGAACCAATCCGCAAACCGTCAAGATTGTCCAGAGGCATACACGAGGCAATACCCGCGTCCAGCGCCACCACTTCGGCGGGCACTCCCGGATCGTCACCGACCAGCACGACTTCACCAACAGAGCATTGCAAGCCGCGTACCTGCACAGACAGGCCCACAACGGATTCCACCTCACCGACCCGTTGGGGGCGTGAGGCGTTCAGCAAACTCACAAAAGATGGTAAAGTGGCCAGCTCCAAGATGCTCACTCCTCGGCTGCTTGGGCGGACACCAGAGCCTCTCGAGCACGCCGCACAGCCGAAGTCAGCCGGGCATCCAGCAAACCCTCCGGCATGTAAGCCACCGCGTCGCCCGGATCCAGTTCCGAATCGGGAACCAGCTGTACCGGGCAATCCACGCCCAAGCTGGTCAGCGTAGCCACATCCTGTGGGTTCATATTCACTTTCACAATGTCTTTCGGATCGTTCATCGACAAAGCCCGCTTTAACGCCGCCTTGGCGCGAGTCGGTTCGTCGGACAGTTCCGCCCCTATCAGGGCTTCGGCCAAATCGACAGCCGCTTCCATCAGCGCAGCTTTCATCTCTTCGATGACCAGGGCGTCCCGGGAGGAAACCGCATCGGCGATAGCCTGAATTTCATCCATCGCGTCGACATAAGCCTCGGTGCGGGCTTCCTCAGCCAGACGTGCGTCCTCGTTTATGATGTTGCGTTCCTGTTCAGCCTCACGCGACGCCCGTTTTTGACCGGCCGCCCATCCGGAGGAAAACCCTTTGGCGTATCCGAAAGCCTGGGTGGATTTGTCGTCGCCCTTGGCTTGATTGGATGCACCCGCCAAACGGAACGCGCCGGCAGAGTTTGCCCCGGAAGCGGTGGACAAAGCCACCGGGTTGGGCGCGCCGCCGCGTCGCTGATTTTCCTTGACCTCCAAGAGGTCCTGATCAAGCCACATATTCGTCTTCCTCCTCGCGGCGGATGACAATCTGGCCGGATTCCTCCATCTTGCGGATCAGCTGGACAATTTCGGAGCGAGCCTCCTGTACCTGGCTCATGCGCACGCTGCCCAGCATGTCGATTTCTTCCATAACGTTCTGACGAGCACGCTCGGAGAGGTTCTTCATCAGGCGAGAACGCAAATCTTCGTTCGTGCCCTTCAGAGCCATCGCCAAGCGAGCCCCATCGACCTGACGCAGCACCAGCTGAATGCCCCGATCTTCGAGCATAACGATGTCTTCAAAGACGAACATGCGGGAACGGACTTCATCAGCCAAGTCCTCGTCACGTTCTTCCAGTCCGGTCAGAATCATCTTTTCAGTGCCCGGATCAGCCCGGTTGATGATGTCGACCAGCGGTTCGACACCGCCGATAGCTTGCATCTCTTCAGAGTTAATGACCTGCTCAGCCTTCTTTTGCAGGGATTCGGCGACCAAGGTCACCATTTCGGGGTTAGCCCGTTCCATCTGGGCAATCCGTACCGCCACATCGCCTTGGAGTTTCGGTCCCAAACCGGCCATGACGCGCGCGGCATGATCCGGACGCAGGTGCGCCAGCACCAGGGCAATCGTCTGGGGATGTTCCGAAGAAACCAACGTCACGATTTCACGCGGGTCGGCGGACTTCAGGAAATCGAACGGCTGGCCCTGCATGCCCTGCATCAGGCGTTCCATAATTTCCTCGGCCTTTTCCCGACCGAAGGTCTGTTCCAAAACTTTCTGGGCGTAGTCCAGACCGCCGTGACCCAGCTGCAAACTGGCCGACGCTATCGAATTTTCATAGAACTCATCAATGACATCAGCGGTGATTTCGCGGGGTACGTTAGTCATCCGCAGAATCTCGGCTGACAAAGCCTCGACTTCATCATCATTCATTTCGCTCATGACGCGAGCGGCACGGTCCTTGCCAATCTGAATCAGCAGCAAGGCGGCTTTCTGCAGCCCGCTCAGAGTAAGCGCTTGTGACACTACCATGATTAGTGACCTCCCATCCAGGAACGCAGCTGCTCAGCGACCAGTTGCGGCTTGTCGAGAGCCAGTTCGGCAATCTCTTCACGCTTGGCTTCCAGCTTGAGCAGGATTGGATCCGGTTCAGGCTCGGGCTCCGGCTCGGGCTCCGGCTCGGGCTCCGGAATCGTGGCCGCCTCAATCTCGAGAGCTTCATCTTCCGGAGCGCTCAAGGTGTAAGGATCGGGCAGCTGATCCAACTCGCCGAGGTCCAAAGCCTCGCGTTCACGAGCCTTAGCCCGTTTCTTGGCCACCGCCGCGATGATAATCAAAAGCAGGATAATCAATCCGGCGATAACCGCCTGACGAATCAGGGAGGCGGTCTTGGCTGCGGCTTCCGCAGCAGCTTCATCCGCCGCCGCCTTTTCGGCCGCTTTCTTGGCCGTGTCATCAAACGGGGAACGCGAGATATTCACAACGTCTCCGGCTGCCGCATCAATACCGGTTGCGGCCGCCACCATGTCACGCACCTGAGCCATGTCCAAGCGCCGGGCGGTCTCTTGATTCACCACGACCGACACGGACTTGCGCAGTGCCGCTCCCGGTCCACGAGTCGATTGGGTCACCTCTTCGTTGACGGCGTTGTTCTGCACGTTTTGGGTATTGGTGTAATTGCCCCCGTTGTTACCGTTCACCTCGTAGGGGTTGCCGATGTTATCCGGGCCCAGCACGCCGACGACGGTGGCTCCGCCGCCGCTGTACTGCTCGGCCGCATTTGAGGCAGACAGTTGCTTAACCCCGCCCTCCGGATCGGTATAGATACGCGTCGTTTTCACTTGATTATCTTGCGATAAGTCAACTTGCGCCGAGACGCGGGCATTGCCCACCCCAACCAGTGGCTCCACGACCGCCAAAGCCTTGGCGACCAGACTCTTTTCCATCTCCGAAGCCGCGGCCGTACCGCCTTCTACCTTGTCAGAAAGACTGTTACCCAGCGTATCGACCACGGTCACTCCCGACTTATCCAGGTTCGGCACGGAAGCGGAAACCATATTAATAATCGCCTGCACCGTGTCATTGGTAACGTCTTTGCGATTCTTCGGGGTGATAGTCACAGAAGCGGTGGTGGCAACCGGTTTCTTCGGGTCGGCAAACACGGTTTCCTGGGGAATGGCCAGGGCGACCGTGGACTTTTCGATTTCGTCCATCGTGTCAATCGTTTTGGCCAGCTCGCCTTCCAGGGCGCGTTTCTTTGCCATCTGCTGTTGGAAGTCCGAAGCCGCTACGCCCAAGTTGTCCAAAACGGCGTAACCGGAAGTGGGCTGGGCGGGCAGGTCGGCGGCTGCCAAGCTCATCCGGGCGCTTTGCACATCTTTGGCCGGCACCTTCACCACACCATTGTCGGCGACTTGATATTTGATGCCTTGCGAATCAAGCTGTTCAGTTACGGCGGCTTGATCTTTATCCGTTAAACCGGTGTACAGGGTGGTGTAATCGGGACTCGCCACCCAAGAGTAAAGCACCACGCCACCCAAGATGAGCACGGCTACCCCGATGATTGACAGGGTCTTTTGGCCTAATGAAAACTGGCCGACGGTGCTTTTGACTTTATCTACTGCGTTTACGATGACCGGTGGCATTATGCTTGCATCCTCATAATCTCGTTGAACATATCAACTGCCTTATTCCGAATGGTAGAGGTCAGTTCCATGGTCAGCTGGGATTCTGCGGCTGCAATAGTGTATTGGTGGACATCATTGAGTTGCCCGGTTAGGGCCTGCACACCCAGCTTCTTGGCGGTACTCTCACGTTGCTGCATGTTATACACCGCATCGGCAAAGACATTGCCGAAAGAGGTTTCCGCGACGTCGCGGACGTCTGCACCCAACGGAGTTAGACCGGTGCCAGTCGGGGCGACGTGCGTGGCATTGGTGCCCAGACGCGACGGACCGGCTTGGGTGGCTGCGGAACGTGAGAACCCAAGGGATTGTACGAAGTTATTGGTCAGCTGCTGGGTTCCGGTCAAGGAACTGGTCAGTTGGCTACCAATACCGTCTACAGAGTAAGGCATGGCTTACTTACCTCCCGATTTGCAATGCTGATTCGTAAGTGGACTTTGCACGGTCCACCACGGCAGCGTTCGCTTGGTAAGCCCTTTGCGCCATAATCAACTGGGTCATCTGTGATCCCAAGTCAATATCAGGGTGGCGGACATACCCTTCTTCATTCGCATTGGGATCGCGGGGGTCGTACACGATCCGTCCATCGGTGCCACCGAGCGCAATGCCCGTGACCATCGTTCCTGCTGGACGCCCATAGTCAACAGCCTGAGCCACGACGTAGCGAGCCCGGAAGGCCTCTTCGTTCATGGGCTTGGTGGTGTTGATGTTGGCGATGTTATCCGAGATGCAGTCCAACCATTTACGGTTGACTGTCATGCCGGTTCCAGCGATACCGATTGCTCCAAACGTGGTCATGATGTCGTCCTCATGGCCGAGCGAATGTTGGTATATTCCCCACTGATTGCTTGGGTAGCCAGCTGGAAGCGAAGAACCGTATCCACACTCGAGATGGTCTCAGTGTCCAGATTGACATTGTTACCATCGATACGAGTGGGCTCCAAGGAGCGTGCAGTGGCGATATGCGTGGTGGCAGGGTGTCCGAACTCAACGGCGCGAGCCAGTTCATTTTCGAACGAAACCTTGCCGGCTAAGAATCCCGGCGTCTGAATATTGGCAATGTTATCGGCGATGACTCGCTGACGCATTGACAATCCATCCAGCGCGGTTCGCATTGCTACGTAACCAACAGAATCAAACATGACGACCTCACATGTTTTCTCGCTGGATCATTCCCTCGATCCTCATTCCGCGTAACTTCCTGCTGCGGTTCAGTGCTTTTCGCGCTGACATATCCAGTATCGGCAGTTCCCAAGCAATTGTCGAGGAGATTTAATTATTGTGTTTGGAGTTCATGAGAAGTTCCTGCAAACCTCACTATTTTTACATTAAGTAGGTTTTTGTTAGTACAAATGCCCGAACTATAGTCCCAGGTGAGGATGGCTTCTGAGAGGTTACACAGCTGTAACTTACAGTATTCTCAGCTATTAAATTTTACCACGTTGTAAGCTTTCAAACCGGTAGCTTTCGTTCATCTTAGGAGCCATTTTTAATAATGTTGAGAAATATTTTTTCAGGCTTCTCTCAGTTTATGATGTGGCATTTTCTGCTTGATTTCGTCCCGCGATTGCCTGATTCCCTTCTGTTTCGAGAATATTCAAAAGGTTCCCCCCTGGGGCAGTTCTGACACGAACACTTTAAGGGTGGTAACTTTCTGAAGTCTGGCTGGAAGTTATACTAAGCTTTCCCGGGGACGCAGAAATTGTCAGTGTGTAGGTTTCTTTGCGAGAAAAATCGTGTAGTGTTCATAGCCCGAACTCTAACAGGACTAATGTCCTATTTGTGATGTTGGTCACACTATCTGAATTGTTCGCATTTATACAGCAGTTTCGCCGCTTTTTTGCCCAAATATTAAGACAACTTCCAGGAAAAGTCATTTTCCTGGAAGTTCCCCGTGAACACAAACAGCAGTTCAGTATCTAACCCTGAACATCCAAATAAACCGGTTTCGGATCGGTTTTCTGACTTGACCGTTGGCGCAAACGATCTCTTTCCTCACGGTTATTATCCATTGCAACCATGATACGCGCCTGTACGTCCTGCAACTCGCTTTGCAATTTCAGGGCCTGATTACGCAGTTGCGATGGCAAAGCACTCACAGTTGGCGGCTGCCACACGATTTCTTCCGGAATCTGACCTGCACTAAGCTGCCGGCGTGCTTCCAGAACCTGCTGATGGATTTTTTCTAACTCAGCGGACCACTGTGCCACATCTTGACTATCCGACACCCAAATCACCCTTAGAGTTACGCTTGACACCCGCTGAATTCGACTGATTCCCCGCAGTTTTTGCATCGTTGGCTTCCATTTGCGCGGCCGCCTGTTTCCACGCGTCCGCCAGCGGCTCAAACAGCTCCCGAATCTCTTGGGCTTTATCGGCATCGCCCTGCACGTTGGCGTTGACCAGTTCTTTCATGGCATACACATACAGAGCCATCAAGCCCTCAGCGCCGTCCCACACATCCATCCGCAGGGACGACATCAACTCGGCGATGATGTCCTGAGCATGAGTGAGATTTTTATGCGCTTCAACCCGGTTCTGACCGCGCAGGGCTTTCTCAGCCCGTCCAATATCAAGCAACAGTCGGTCATAAAGCATTGTAAGCAGCCTCGCGGGAGAAGCTGTCGCAATAGAGTCTTGTTGGAACCGGTTAATTGCGGTTTGCATAGTTTCCCTCCGTAAAAATCACTACCCACTACTACAATACTTCGGCTGGGTCACTAATACAGTGAACCCAGCCGAAATACCACAAAATCTGCGTGAAGAATCTTCAGTCTGTCAAAAACTATCTCGGCAGCCCGGCCAACTGAGAAGTCAGCCAAGCCTGCTGCTGACTGAAGCCGGCCAGCAAGGTCTCCAACCGAGAGTACTGCTGCTTCAAAGATGCCTCCTTGCGCACCATACGCTCCGTAAAGTCGCTAATCCGAGACTCGACGTAGCTCTTCTCGTCGTCGTTGGACTTGATAACACTCGTCAGCATTCCCGTGCTCGAATCGGAAATGTTGCTGCCGAAATCCCCAAGTTTTTCGGCAAAAGCAGACACAACTTTTTCCGTCCTGGTCGGGTCAGACTCCATCATGGCCTGGAACTTAGACTCGTCAAACTCCACTTTCAAACCATCAGAGGTGTTCTTCAGGACAATCCCGAAGTCCTCCGCAGAATAGGTTTGAGCATTCCCCGCAGCATCCTTAATCGTGATTCCAGAGGAGAGCATATCCCCTAGCTCGGACTGCACTTGGCGACCAATCGAGTTTGATAGGACACCCGGAGCCTTCCACGTAGACTTTCTTCCGTCTTCATCAGTTCGGGTTTGCTCCACCGACTTCATGCCTTTGGCCAAAGTCCCCAGAATCTTGTTCACGTCTCCGACGAGAGACTTCACCTTGCTGGTTGCTTCGGACTGGTCGGCCACGACATCAATCTTGACGCCCTTGGTCAGGTATCCGGGGTAGACACTGGTTCCGTCCGCCTTGGTTTCCGCCTTCACACCAGAAATATCCACCGTGACCTTATCCATCAACTCAATCTGGTTGGAGGAATATTGGTGGTCCTCACCGTAGAGGGAGATAACCGCATCACTGGACGCCCGGCGCACCGTGCCGTTATAAGAGGTAATCCCCGAAGTGGCGAAACGTAGCGCTGTCGTATCCTCAAAGGCGTAAGACACCGATTGAGAAGCCGCGTCGGGAGTGGTGGTCTTAGGGGTGACGGATAGACCCTTCGTCACGTCCCCGGCAAAAATCTTGAAGTCTCCAGCCTCGGCGCCAGTTTCCTTGCCGGTGACCTGCAATACATACTGGGCTTGTCCGTTGCTGTCGCTGACGCGCACCACCGTGGCAGCCACGCCGGAATCCTTCACGGAGTTAATTGCCTGGGCAATATCCTGCATAGAGTTGGAAGCCGGAGTAATGTTCGTGACCTTATTCCCCACCATAATGGAGAATGAGCCGCCCTGGCCGATTGCATTGGTAAGCTCGGTGAGCTGATTGCTGTCAAAGGTAACCTGCTTGGACTGAGCCAGGGACTTGATGTCGAACTCCACCGACCCCACGGCCGCGCCAGCCTTGGTGCTGACACTGACCATTTCGCTAGAGGAAGAGCCCTTCACTGCACCCCAGACAGCCGAGGCGTCAAGGCTTTTATCGAACTTGCTTTCCTTGCCGTAAACCGTCCAAGCATTCTTCGTCAAGGCTGCCAGCTGTGTGTTCAAATCCCGGAATGCCTTAGTGCGGGATTCAAGCTGGACTTTCTTGGTCTGCAGACCCTTACCGGCCTGCCATTCCAGAGCCATTAGCTTCTGGACAATTCCCTCGGTATTGAAACCGCCAATACCGCTTATACCCATACCCATGATTTCTCCTTCCATGGAATAAAAGGTGTTATCCCATCCTGAGATAACGCCGAGGCACAGAACACCGACAGGTGTCCCGCTGACACTACCTCACGCTTAATTGTCGGCCATTAACTCTGAAAATTAAGGAGAAATTATTTTTTTCGTCGATTCCGGCGTGCTTCCGCCCGCATATTCTGCTGTCGAATCGACAATCCTCCCAGGTAAGAGGTGGTTGGCGGGGTCGGTGGTTTTTCTTCTTCCGCCGTGAGTTCCACTTCGGGTTCCCCACCACGAGATCGGACTTTGTCTTTACTTTTAGGTTTCTGAGCTTCTTCGGCGGCGCGCTTGGCTTCCTGCTCCGCTTCGATACGGGCCTTCGCCTGCGCCGTGCCACGGGCGTGACCAGCCAGGAAACTCTTGGTCGAAGTACCCGACGAATCTTCGGTGGAGGACTCCCCCTCCTTTTCCTTACGGCGAGACGACCCCGCAGTCCCGCCGGACGAAACTTGTGACAACGAATCACGCAGAGACGACGAACGGGGACGAGTCGCCCCGGAAGAATCCCGCGGGCGACTCCGCGCTGACGAGGAGTCAGGGGGTGGAATCAGCGTGTCCTCTATCTCCAGGTCCACGTCTGAATCTGCGCGCAGCATCTCATCAGCGTGATCTTCAATCTTTTGGAAGTAGTTCTCGCGGCGTTTCTTAACGATGCCGGTGACTTCTTCGTTTTCTTCCGCGGCCGTTTCGGGATCGAGGTGGCGGTTCATCCCCTCGCGCATCAGGGTGAGCGCCTCTGAACGTAGCTGGGACACCCGCGACTGGGTAACACCCAGCTCATCGGCGACATCTTGAATCGGACGTTCCTCGAAAAATACCTGTTCCACCACGTAGCGCAGGCGCTGGGGCAGAGCCCGCACCGCCGCGCGCAGATACACCAGGCGCTCATCGTCCAGCAGCGTATCCTCCGGGGAGGGGCTTTCATCAGGCACTTCCAGGGTCCGCTCGTCGTCTTTGCCGGCGGGCGCATCCATCGAAATGACACGGCGGGCGGCGTCTTGCTGGGCGGACTCCACCGTCTCTACGTCCACTCCCAAGGCCGAAGCGAGTTCCTCTTTCGTGGGGGCGCGTCCCGCGGCAGCGGTGAGGGTAGAGGTCATTTCTTCCAGTTGCTTGGTGCGTTGGCGGGCCCCGCGCGTCGCCCAGTCCATAGAACGCAGCTCGTCCAGCATGGCCCCGCGAATCCGGTAAATTGCGTAGCGATGAAAGGGCACCCCGGTTGATGGATCGTAAGAATTAGCAGCTTGCACCAGAGCCAAAGAACCCGCCGAAGCGAGGTCTTCACGCTGCACAAAAGACGGGACACGGCGCAGCAACTCCGCCACTTGGTAACCAACCAAGGGGAGGTTTTTTTCAATTAGTTCGTTGCGGTTCACTTCGCCGAGTGAAGCCTCCACCGTGTCTCTCCTCAGAAAAAATCGCAGGTGCAGTCCAAATCAGTTTACCTTTTATACCCTTTAATTAGCGGTAGATTACTGAGGAATCGTCAGGATTGAGAGATTGGCAATTTTACGTGTAAGTTTAGCTAAAGACCGGTCAAGCATTGACGATTGTGCTGACTGAGGAGGAGGACGCTATGTCATTGGACGCATTATCACGCCAGCTGTGGAAACAACGCGAAACTCTGGAGGTCATGCTGTTCAAGCTGGAGGAAGAACGTTTGATTACTTCCACGGCCTCGTCCCGGTGGCTGCCGCGCGCCACCCGTGAGCTGGAAGCCGTCATTGCGCAGGCCCAAACGATGGAACTGGAACGCTCTATGGAATCTGAAGCCGTGGCGGTCGACTTGGGACTGCCGCCCGAGGCCTCCCTGAAAGAAATCGCCGAGGCGGCCGACGAACCGTGGAAGACCCTGCTGAACCAGCACCGCGAAGCCCTCATCTCCCTGACTTCTGAAATCGCCGATATGTCCCAGGCGAACCAGGAAGTCCTGGCCTCCCTGCAGCGCGCCACCCAGGAAACCCTGATGAGCATGCAGGGCGCGGAAGAAGTTTATGGTGAGGACGGGGGAATCCACGCCTCTGGAACAGGCGAATCCACCATGCTTGACACCTCAATGTAAGAACAAGACCGCGGGGTTTTTGAAAAAATTCTTATATCTGAGCTTTTCAAGCCGATGAGCTTAAACGTGGGCGCGAGAGGCGACACAAAGATTGAGTAAGCACACAGGCTAGAGAAAGGACACTCCGATGGGTTCAACGTTTTCTTCGCTGAACGCCGGATTGACCGGTCTTTATGCAGCCCAACGTCTCATCGAGGTTTCCGGGCAGAACATAAACAACATGAACACCCCCGGCTACACCCGCCAGCGCGTCGACCAAAAAGCTCTTGGCATCGGTTCCGAACCTTCCATCTGGGCTGGATCAGTACCCCAGGGCGGCGGCGTAGAGATTACCGGGGAAAGTCGTTTGGGTGATTTCTTTCTCGACGCGAAACTCCGTTTGGAGACCGGCCGTGCCGCTTCCACAAAACAGGTTTCCAAATCCTGGAACGCGATTGAAGCGTCTATGGACGAGTTGGGCAAGATGTCTGTGTCCAACTCACTACGAAACTTTTACAAGTCCTGGGGAGACGTCAACAATTCTTCGGACAATCGTGGGGCGCGCTCGACCGCCATTGGTAACGCCCAAGCGCTCGTGACCCAGATTCAGACCGGGTACACTCATATCGCCGACCAGTGGAAGAACGCCAGGCACGAACTGGAAGCCCATGTTTCTGATTTGAATGCCACTATGGATTCCGTGGTAAACCTTAACGACCGGATTCGTAGAGGAACCTTGGTGGGCCAAAACGTCAACCACCTGATTGATGAACGTGACAAGCTCGCCCTGCATATTTCGGAGCTGACTGGGGCCACCGTGCGAAAGTCGAAGGCGATTTACACGAAAGAAAACGCCCCGCATCCGTCCATGATTGGGACTGCTTACGAAGACGGCACGATTGAAATCATGCTGTCCGGTAACTCTTTGGTCGGCAAAGACTATGCGAACCATTTTGTGGTTTCCGGTTCATATGACATGCCGGGAATCGATGCGGCTCCGCGCGAGATGTACCAAAAATCTGTCGATGCCCTTACTGCTGGCGGAAAGAGCCTGGACGATAAATTCACCCGCAACGGGGTTGAAATCCAGAAATACCAGGCAAAGGTGAGCGTATATACCGCTGCTGACACCTCCGATAAGTCGAAAATCGGCCACAAATACGTAGCCTTTTATGACATGGAGGATCATGGCAAGAAAGTCCCTGGCACCGATCAGGAGTTTGCTCTGGGCGATTTTCATCGCGATGAAGGTCCAGTGCGCTTGACCTGGGACATTGGCGGACATGAAATCGCCATTAAAGAAGGAGTCATCGGCGGTATAGCCCAAAACTTACGACCGGCCGAGATTCCCGGAGTGTCCGGAACCATCGGCAAGGGCGGCTCTTGGGCAGAAGCCGGCAAACTCTATAACGACGTGGCTACGAATATCGCCACGGAAGTCAACGCCATCCACGCCAACGATGTGGCTCAAGGCGGGAAAAACAACACCAAGACCCTTTTGACTAAAGAAGTAAAGTTTAAGCTCGCGGACCTGAGCAAAGACACGACCGATCCGAACCGTCTGGCCGACCCTGGCGTAACCATAAAGCGCAGCGACTACAAGACCGACGAGCTTTTCGACCGAGCCGTGCAAGACAAGGTAGCAGAACTCGAAAAGAGCAATCCCGGACATGCCGCCATCTACGAAACCGTAAAGGAAAACGGCGGGGACTTCTTTAAGTTTGCCGCCACCGACAACAAGCTGCCCGCCGCGATGCGCCTCAAAGTCGCGATTACTGACCCACAGGCCATCGCCGCCGGTGTAGAGACGGCTGGTATCTATGATGGTTCGGTTGCTCTGAGGCTGGGAGGCCAGCAGGACGCTCCCACTTCGGCTCTCAACGAATGGGGTAAGTCCGTAGTGGACATCGGGGTGCACGCTTCGGGAGCCTCCGACAAATACAACTTGGCAGAACAGACGCGCCACATTGCGGAGCAACAGCAAAAGAGCCAGTCCAGTGTGGACATGAACGAAGAAGTAATGAACCTGATTCGCGGCCAGCACGCCTATGCGGGCGCGGCCAGAATCACCAGCACTGTTAACCAGATGTTGGAGACCCTTATCAACTTAGGTAGGTGAGTGGCATGATTACCCGCATGACAACCTCGATGATGGCTAGTTCCTCTTTGGCATCCGTGCAGCGAAACTTCACCCGCTTGGCCGATGTTAACGAACAGATGTCCTCCGGCAAACGCATGAAGTTCGCCTCTGATGACCCGGCCTCGTCCGTTTCCTCGATGCGCCTACGCAAGGAGCTGTCCGCAACTGAACAGTACAGCCGCAACATAGACGACGCTGCCTCCTGGATGCAAACAGCGGATTCCGCCATGCTGTCCGTGTCAGATATGTACCGCAAGGCCAAGAGCACCCTGATTCACTCCGTGAACTCCGCCAATGGACCCACCTCGCTGCGGGCTCTCGCCGCAGACCTCGAACAGCAGGCTCAAGCTATCATGTCTCAGACCAACGCCACCTACCTGGGGCGCACAGTTTTCGCCGGAAACTCTGACAAGGGCAGCGTTTTCCGCCCCGGTGTTGACACTGAGGGAAACCGGATTTTCCTGCCCACCGAGACAGACGAAGTGACCGCTAAGCCCGTCAATCGTCGCATCAACGCCAACACGACACTGCCGGCGAATATGGACGGAAACCAGATTTTTGGCACCGGTACTATCAAGTGGACCGGCACCCCAGCCACCACCATCGACACTTCCAACAACCCCTCCGCCATGAACCTTCTGACAGAGGCCGCCAAGATTCTGCGCACCGGAACCCTGGAAGGCGATAATGTCGACAAACTTCTGGCTATCCAGAACCAGCTCGACAAGAAGGCCCAAGATTTGTATGAAGGCATGTCTACGTTAGGGGCACGCCACAAGCAAGTTATCGAGGCTCAAGACAACATTGTTGGGGACCTGCAAGCCGTCAAAAAACAGCTTTCAGATGTCGAAAACGTCGATATTCAAGCCGCCACGATTGAAATGTCACTGGCGAATATGGCTTACCAAGCTTCTCTTAGCTCAACTCAGCGTGTCGTGCAACCAAGTTTGCTAGACTACTTACGATGAGCACTAACGACGAAGTTACCGAAAACACTGAAACCGCCGGCGACGGCGAGGATTTTCCGATGCTCAAAATCCGGATGGTTCGGCCCATGCCGGGCCTGGAAAGCCACCTGGATTTCAGCCTGACCGCAGTGGACGAGACCGGGGTTCTATGGACTTTGAAGTCTGTTATTGACCCCAACGTTCGCCTCTTTGCGGTTCCGCCGATTGCCTTCTTTGACGGCTACACCCCGATGATTCCCTCCTCAGCGCGGGATCGCGTTGGCTTGAACAAGGGCGAGGAACCTTTCATTCTCGTCATTGTCCACCCCGCGACGGGGTCCTATCCCCACACGGCAAACCTGCTGGCACCCCTGGTGATTAATCCAGAAAACATGAATGCCTTGCAGGTCGTGTTAGAGGATCAGGACTGGCCGTTACAGGCGCCCATCGGAGACCCCAAGGAATCCTAAATTTCAGTTTTTCGGTACCAAGATGACCTTTCAGCGCCCCGGCACGAGCCGCGGCGCTAGGGTCGTTTTTAGAACTTAGCTATGTCCGTGCGGTAGTGCGAGTTCTCTAGAGCGATACTCTGCATGGCTTGGTAGGCGCGCTGCCGGGCTTCGCTCAAGTCACTTCCCCGCGCCACTACTGACAGCACCCGTCCCCCGTTGGCAATCAACTGACCAGCATCGTTAACTTTCGTGCCCGCGTGAATAATATGTACCCCCGACACCTGGCTCGCGGCGTCCAGACCGGTGATGACACCGCCCTTCACGGGCGCCTGCGGATAACCAGAGGCGGCCAGCACCACGTTCACCACGGCCTCATCGCTGACCTTGAGCTGTGGGGCCGCCGCCAGGTTACCATCAGCCGCCGCCGCCAACAGCGCTAACAAATCCGTATCCAGGCGTTCCAGCACCGACTGCGTTTCCGGATCCCCAAACCGGACGTTGAACTCGACCACCCGCGGCCCGCGCGAAGTCAGAGCCAGACCCACATAAAGCAAACCGATGAAATCGCAGCCCTGGTTAGCCAGCACATTACACACCGGGACAGCGATTTCCTGGGCAGTGCGCCGCGCCAGATCCTCCGGAGCCCACGGCAACGGCGAGTAGGCGCCCATGCCGCCCGTGTTGGGCCCCTCGTTGTGGTCGTAGGCGCGTTTGTAATCTTGGGCAGCGGGCAGAGCAACCACGTCGTGACCATCACAGATGCAGAACACCGAGGCTTCTGGACCGTCCAAGAATTCTTCGATAACGACCGCAGGTTCGTGGGGATTCGCCATCGCTTCAATGCAGGCGGCGGCGTGAGCCACGGCGGTGTCGAAGTCAGACGTCACCACCACGCCTTTCCCGGCGGCCAGGCCGTCTTGCTTGACCACGTAAGGAGCCCCGAAACGCTGCAAAGCATCCCGGGCCTCGTCCAGAGTACAGCAGGCTACCGAAGCGGCGGTAGCGACCCGGGCTTGGCGCATAATCGTTTTCGCGAACGCTTTGGAGCCCTCCAGGCGGGCGGCCAGACGTCCGGGACCAAAAACTTTGTAACCCGCCTCACGCAGAACATCGGCGACCCCTTTGACCAGGGGAGCTTCCGGCCCGACCACCACCAAGTCGGGGTGCAAAGACCGTGCCAGTTCCAACACCTGCGCCGGTTCGTCAATAACACATCTGACGTTTTCTCCGAGGGCGGCGGTGCCGGGATTACCGGGAGCAATCCACAACTTGTCCAACCGTGTTGATTTAGCGATAGCCCTGGCCAGCGCGTGTTCGCGCCCGCCGCTTCCCAAAAGTAAAACCTTCATAATCTCAGTTTAATAGCTTTTTAGACTTGTCAATAATAGGGAGCAAAATTTTGCCTTCGGGGCGGCTGTTAGGATGTGGGTATGTCGTTTACAGAAGCGCTCGGGATGGGCGAGTTTCGCCCGCAAACCAACGTTGATTTTGGCCGAGTGGTGGAGGTACGCCCCACCCAGGGTCTGTTTGTGGCTTTTGAAGGCTGCGACGGGGTAGGCAAGACCACCCAAATTGCACGGGCTTCCGCTTGGGTTCGCCAACAGGGATGGGACGTCATCGAGACGCGCGAGCCCGGCGGGACCGACCTGGGGGTGGCTCTGCGCCAACTGCTGCTGGATGCGGGGGATGTGTCGGCGCGTGCCGAGGCGCTGCTGTTTGCCGCTGACCGTGCCCAGCACGTGCACAAGCTCATTATTCCCGCTATTAACGACGGCAAAGTCGTGATTACGGACCGCTATCTGGCTTCCTCTATCGCCTATCAGGGGCACGGGCGGGAGCTCGGAGCCCGGGAAATTCGCGATTTGTCCATGTGGGCTACGGGGGGATTGGTGCCAAACCTGACGGTACTGCTAGACCTGGACCCCGAGACAGCAGCAGCTCGCCAGGCTGCCGACACGTCCCTGGGCCGTCCGGATCGGATGGAACGCGCCGGACTCGACTTTCAAAAGCGGGTTCGAGAGGATTTCCTGCGGATGAGCGAGGGTCAGGACACTTGGCTGGTCGTTGACGCGAGCCTGCCGGTAGAGGAAATCGCCACTCAGGTGCGACTGCGTCTGGCTCAGATGCTGCCGGTCATCAAGTCGTGGTGAGCCGGAAAGTCGCGGTGAACATGAGTATCAACCCCAGCGGCGGTGTGTGGGCTGAGGTAGCCGGTCAGACCCGAGCTATCTCTCAGTTCTCCCAAGCAGCCGCAGCCGCCCGGGACCTTATCGCGGCCCAAAACCGCCCTGCTGACCTTATGACCGCGCCGGAAAACGCCACGCCAGCTACGCAGACGGACGCCGGCACGAACCTCGCGGCGATGACACATTCCTGGCTGGTGGTCGGGCCGCCCGGCTCGGGGCGCTCCACCGCCGCCAAAGCCTTCGCGGCCGCCTTGGAATGTGAGGACCCGGACAATCCCGGTTGCGGAATCTGCCCGGCCTGCCGAGACGTGCGCCAAGGCACCCATGCCGATGTCAGCGTGATGACTACCGAAATGGTCGAGATCAAGTTTGATGATGTGAAAGCCCTGGTCCAGCAGGCTTACCGGCGGCCTGTCCGTGGAGAGTGGAACATCATCATCATCGAAGATTACGACCGCATGAGTGAATACAGCTCCAACCTGCTGCTGAAATCCATTGAAGAACCGCCCGAGCGTACCGTGTGGGTGCTGTGCGCCCCCAGCGCCGCCGACGTGCTCTCGACCGTTCGCTCGCGCACCCGCCTGGTGCAGCTCACCCTGCCCAGCCCCGCCGCGGTGGCGGAGCTGCTGGTTCGTCAAGATGCCTCCATCAGCCCCGAATTAGCGGCTGAAGTCGCCGCCGCCGCCGAATCGCACGTGGGACGGGCCCGGGCTTTGGCCTATGATCCGCAGCTGCGCGCCGAACGGGTGGGGATGCTGCGGATGATTTCGCAAATGAACTCCAGCGCCGAGGCAATGTGGACGGCGGCCGCCCTGGTGAAGCTCGTAGACAAACAAGCCGAGGCTCTGCGCGGCGCCAACGACCAGGAGGAACGCGCGAAAGTCCTGGAGGCTTTCGGCTTGGCGGCTGACACACCCGATTCCCGACTGCCCCGAGATGTGAAGTCAGCTCTGCGGGGAGCCAAGCTCAGCGAGACCGATGCGCACCGGCGGGCCCGGCGCGCCAGCTTCGATACTTGGGATCGGGTTTTGGGCGACATTTCGGGCTTTTACCGCGATGTTTTGCTGGCACAAGCGGGGTCCGCCCAGCCGCGTATCAATCTGTCGCGACCTGCCGGTGAGCTGGTCGATGCGTACGTGGCGAGGGTCGGGACCGGACCGCAGTCCCTGGCCGAAACTACAGCCCGGTTGGAGGCGATTCGTCGAGCGCGACGCCGCCTGATGGGAAACGGTAACACCACCCTGGACATCGAGGCGCTCTGTGTAGAACTGGCAGACCGGAATAGGGCAAAATGTAATGCGAACGGAAGGTAGAGAATGAACAAGCTGACAACAGGTTTCGGGATTGTGGCCGCCGTGGGACTGGCGCTGGCGGGGTTAGCTGGCTGCGCCCCGGAAAAACCCTTGGCGCAGCCCTCCAAACCACCCAGCCCTACCCAAACTGTGGACCAACCGAAACTCGCCGAGTATTACGCCCAACACCTGCAGTGGAAGAACTGCGGCGGCGACTTCGAGTGCGCCATGCTGGAAGTGCCCCTCGACTATGACAACCCCCAGGGCGAACACGCCATAATTGCAATGAAACGGCTGAATACCGCTAACAAAGCGACACGTATCGGGACGCTCATTATGAACCCCGGCGGCCCCGGCGGCTCCGGACTGGAAAATATGACCCCCGAAAACGTGGCATATTTCTTTAGCGACACGGTACGAAACTACTATGACGTGCTGGGATTTGACCCCCGCGGGGTCGGGTCTTCCCAGCCTGCCATCAAATGCCGCACTGACCAGGAACTTGATGAGGACAACTCGACCTATTACGACCTCTCTACCGAAGCCGGACGCGCGGCAGATATCGCCGACTATAAAGCCCTGGGGGAAAAGTGCCTAAAGAATTCCCCGCAGATGACCCGTTTTGCCAGCACGGAAAACACCGCCCGCGATATGGATATAATGCGGGCCGCGCTCGGCGATGAAAGGCTGTACTACTTGGGATTTTCCTACGGTACTTACCTGGGTGCGATTTACGCGGACCTTTTTCCGTCCCGGGTGGGACGCATGGTGCTGGACGGAGTGCTCGACCCATCCTTGGACATGAACCAGGTTTCGGCTCTGCAAGCCAGCGGGTTTGAAGCCTCCCTGCGGGAATTCGTGACGCAATGCCAGCAAAAGCACGCCAAACAGTGCCCGCTGCACGGCGACGTGGATTCGGGAATGTCCCAGATCAAATCCCTGCTGGATTCCCTGAAAACCAACCCTATGCCTGCCAAGAGAGGCCGCGAACTGACCGCCACCCAAGCCTTTACCGGGCTGATTGGCAACATGTACAACACTGCCTCCTGGTGGCAGCAGCTGTTGCCCGCCCTGTCCCAAGCCCTTAACGAGTCTGACGGCACCGGCCTTCTGAACAGTGCCGATTTTTACAACGAACGCAACGCGGACGGAACGTATCAAAACAACTCCTCCGACGCTTTCATAGTTATCAATTCACTTGACTATGAGCCGGTCGGCGACATGGCGCAATGGAAAGCAGACGCGGCAAAGATGGAGGCGGATTATCCCACCGTCGGGGAATTTTTCTCATACAGTTCCCTCGGAGCGGAAAACTGGCCAGTTAGGGCAAAAACCACGGCGAAACGCGAGGTCAACCCCCCGCTTGAGGAGGACATCCTGCTGATTGGAACCACCGGAGACCCGGCCACTCCGCTGAAAATGGCGCAGCACACCCGCCAGATGATGGACCATTCCAAACTGTTGACCGTGCCAGGCTGGAATCACACAGCATACAACTCCTATGCGCCGGGCTGCGTCAAAACCATCACCGACACTTACCTGGTTTCGGGCAAAATCGAGGCCACGGGCAGCAGCACCTGCCAGCTGGATTAGGCGTGCCCGCGGCACCTTGGTACCGGTAGCGGGGTCTGTTACCGGCCTGCCACCTGCCTGCCACAGTTTGGAACAGCCCGTTTTTCAGGCTAAAATGGAACCCGCGCATTTTGCGCACCGCCGCCTTAGCTCAGTCGGCAGAGCGATTCACTCGTAATGAATAGGTCGAGAGTTCGATTCTCTCAGGCGGCTCCGTGTCTTTCATTGATATTCCAATGAAAACCGCTTTCGATTAAGTCGAAAAAATCAAAATGCCAATACCCAGCCAATAAGAGATTTAAAAACGCTGCTGTATTCCTCACAATGTTGCCCTAGAGAGGCACCTCTTACCGTTGTAAAACCGCAACGCAAGTACTGTAGAATCGCAACAAAATGCCCTCTAAACCTCGCTGACGTGCAGAATCGTTTCATGATGACTTCCACGATTCTGCCAAGGATGGGTCGCCATCTTTGGATAATGATTTGTAGAGGTTCACGAGTGAAGATATGGAACTTGCGGGAATCGGTAATGCCCGCCTGTGGCTGGATATGCAGACAGCCTATGAGCTTGCGCAGGGTCACAGTGAAGAGACCCCAGTTTCCACACCCTAGAGGTATTTCTGTGCAATTTCAGTGCCAGAAATTATTTCAAAATCGGCTGTAAGCTCTGCTTTTGCTGCTTTCCAGGCCGAAAAATCAAGCTCGTCTGAAAATCCTCTTCCGGGCTTAATACCGAATTGTATTTTCATAATAATGACAGCTAGTTGCCGGGAACTAAACCTTAATTGAGCCACTAAATGCGGCAGACAACCTTAATTCATCAAACTTCCTATTCTGAAAATCGTTACCGTCCGGGGTTGAATTATTTATTCATCGATGTCTAATATAGAACTATTCATTCACTCATACTTTTGGAGGGCGCCACATGGCCAAGAAAGTTAAAACCATTCTGATTGACGATATTGACGGCTCGGACGCGGACGAGACGGTCACCTTTGGTTTGGACAATGTCAACTATGAAATTGATTTAAATGACACCCACGCGAAGGAACTGCGCGACAGCCTGGCACGCTGGATTAAGTCTGGACGTAAAGTTTCCGGCCGCCGCCGCCGCGGAACTGCCCCGGCGGTAAACAGTGAGATTCGCGAACTCAACCGCCGCGTGCGCGCTTGGGCTAGCAAAAAAGGAATTCAGGTCAACGACCGCGGCCGCGTTCCGCAAAAACTCATCGACCAATACCGCGCCGCAACCGGCAATAACTAAGGGATATTTCGCCTCGAAAACATACGTAAGGACTGACCGTCCGGCCTATTGCGGCGAAACTTTATTTTCGACGCAATAAACAAATTGCCAGGGCGGCCAGTCCTTCCTTATTCCCTGTAAAACCCATGCGATCAGTCGTCGTGGCTGAAAAAGACACCGGCGCCCCCAGGATATTCCCCAACGCCGCCTCAGCTTCAGCGTAGCGCGGGCCGAGCCGCGGCTCCTGACCGATAACAGTCACGCTGGCATTGATTACCGCCCAACCGGCCTCGTGCAGCATCTGCATCGCCGCGCTCAAGAACACTTCCCCGCCGGCTCCGGCAAACTCCGGACGCGACACCCCAAAGTTGGTGCCCAAGTCGCCCAACCCGGCGGCCGTGAGCAGGGCGTCGGTCAAGGCATGGGCAGCCACGTCACCATCCGAATGCCCCTCCAGCGGCGCATGGGCAGGAAAAGACAGGGTCCCCACCTTGAGCGGGCGGCCCGCCACCGGCTCACCGGCAGCAAAACGATGCGCGTCAAAACCTTGGCCAACTCGGAAATCCATGAATAAAATCCTAATTGGAATGTTGGTGGTATTTCACCCTTTTGGGTGGTGTATTCCCCTGACCAGCACTTTAGTCTGGGGATTGTAGCGAATTTTGCTCATCCCCAAGCGGATACAAGCTAAGGAGGCCAGTCAATCGTGAGCGATGTGCAGCTAAAATGTCCGTCCTGCGGTGCTCCCATTAACTTTGATGTGCCCAGCGGCAAGATGAAGTGCAGCTTTTGCGGAGCTTCATTCACAGTCGAGGAGGTCAACCAGTTCAACGGTATCTCCCAAGCCAACGCGGAACTCGATGCCGCGCACGCGCAACAGGCGGGGACTTCCGGCGCCGGCGGCTCCGGCGCTGCCGGCGGGGCGGGCGGCGTTTCCCCCACCCCGGAAACCCAGATTTCCACCACTCCTGCCGAGGGACAGCCCGGCTGGGTGGAGCCTCCGCCCACCTATCTGGACGAAGCGACCGGACAGAAAATGGCTCAGTTCCAATGTAATTCCTGCGGTGGGGAGATCATCGGTTCGCCCGACATGGTCAGCGCCCGATGCCCCTGGTGCAACAACAACTTCGTGGCGACCGGACAGCTGACCAGCACCCGCGTCCCCGACCGGATGATTCCTTTTGCAATGACCAAAGAACAGGCCTTGGAGGCTTTCAAAGCCAACATGAAGGGGCTGAAACTCATTCCCAGAGAGTTTAAGCAGGTCAGCGTCGACGACATCCAAGGCGTTTACGTGCCTTACTGGCTGTATGACGCAACGGTCGCCGGCGAAGGCAACTTTAGTTGCGAAAACCTCCGCACCTGGACCGATTCGGAATACGAATACACCCAACATCAGGAATATCAGGTGTACCGCAGCGCCAACGTTGCTTTCCTGGACGTGCCGGTGGCGGGCACCACGAAAGTCACCGATAAGCTCACGGAATCCATCGAACCTTTTGACTACACCAAGTCGGTCGCGTTTTCCCCCGCCTACCTGACGGGCTTCATGACCAACAAATATGACGTGGAGGCGCAAGACGCCAACCCCCGCGCTTTGGAACGCATGAAAGACTCCACCGAGGAAGTGCTGCGGAACTCAATCAGCGGCTACGACACAGTCTCGACAATCAACACTTCCATCCAACCGGCTTTCGGGGAACTCGAATACGTGTTCCTGCCGATGTGGCTGATGAATGTTGATTTCCAAGGCAAAAACTACAACTACGCGATGAACGGGCAAACCGGCAAGTTCGTGGGTACATTCCCGGTATCCGAGCGCAAGTACTGGGGCGGCCTGATTGGGATTGCCATCCCCATCGCCATCATTTTTGGTGCCATCTTTATTCCGTTCCTGATGCCGTGGTTTTTCGATTGAGGTTAGAAATCATGAATATGCGTAAGAAAATCCTTTTTTCCGCCGGCGCACTAGCGGTGGCGTTGGCTCCGGCGGTTGGTTTCGGCCTGCCCGAGGCGGCGGGCGCAGAAGTCAGCCCGGTCGCGTTTTCCGTGTCGGCCCCGGAGCGCGGGGTGGTGCGGGGTGAAACGTCCAACCCTGAGTTTATCTATGACGACGGGGATTATTTGGATGCCAACCAAGAAGCCAGGTTGAGAAACATTGCGAAAGCGGTCTGGCAGACTTCCGGTCACCGCATTATCTACATTTCCACTACTGATCCGGCAATGGAAGACGACCCCGAAGCCTGGCTCGACGATTACGCCAAGACCCACAATATTTCGCTTGACTCCGTCATTTTGCTGACCGGAGACGTGAACTACACCACCGCTGACGGGCAAACCTCCGACGCGATTTCCGACGCGGACTGGGAACAGTTGCTGAAAAAGTATAAATCCGCGGAAAACACATATTCCAAGCGTGCCGACAGTTTCTTTATGACTTTCGCTGATTACCTGAACAAGCATCCTTTGGAAAGAGCGGGTAGTCCCGCGGCGGCGTCACAGCCGGCCAAACCGACACCGCCGACGGAGCAGGAAACCCCGGCAGCCAGCAACGAACCGGCTGATTCCGCGAACCTGACTCAGACCGAATTAGGCGACATCATCGAATTCCCTGATGAGGGACAGGTGCCTTACGTAGGCGGACAGCCAGATGCGAAATCCGCGGCGCCTTTCATCCGCGACCATTCCGGTGTATTTAGCAAATCAAACATTGCTGGCTGGGAAAAGCAGATGACCGCCCTGGCTGAGAAGTATGGGATTGCACCCTATATCGTGACCGTGGACGATTTCGATTATCAAACCCCGGAACAGTGGGGAGCGAACTACTACAACGCCAACCAGCTTGGCTTGGGGGAAAAGGACGCCAACGGGGTACTCATGGTAATCAACCCCACCTCGCGCGATTTGTGGTTCATGGGTCACGGAGATGGTGAAAAGGCTTTTACTGTTTATGGCATCGAAAAGCTTTACTACCACGTCAAAGAGCCCTTGGGCGATGACGACTGGGACGGCGGCGTAGATGTCTACCTGGCCCAAGTAGCGGATTACCTGGAACAATGGAAAGCCGGGACACCGTACAGTGAGAGCCATCCACTGCCTCACCCCATGACCCTGGAGTCCACCGCTGCCGGTGCCGCCGGGGCAGCAGCCCTCGGTGGCGGTGCCGGCACCCTGGTGATGCGACGGATCAGGAAAAAGCACGATACGGCGCAGCTGCAGTCGGGAGCGACCTATTACGTCGTGCCTGGTTCGGACCAGATTACGGGCTCCAACGATGTCTTTGTGAACGAATACACAACCCAAGTCGCGCGTCCCAAGAGCAGCGACAGCTCCGATTTCAGTGGCGGCTCGTTCAGTTCCGGGGGTACGTCGTTTAGTTCCGGGGGCGGTAAGTTCTAAGTTCACGGCCCAAGGCCGGTGGCGTGGCGTACCCAGCGATGTTACGTGTCCGGTGACACCGCGACACACCGGTAACCGCGGTACCCGTGCGCGAACCCCGCTTGTGAACAGGCGCGACACGCAACGCGCTGGCAACGCCCTGAATAACCAACCTAAGATTGACTCGTGAGTGAGGTTTCGGCGCCGCGACTAACCCGCAACCAGTTTTTCCGACTGGTTGCGGCGGCGGTCTGCGCAATCCTCGCCGCGCTCATCGCCCTCCAGTCCCTCGCTACAGTCAAGGGGCAAAACTTCGACGGCCTGACTCGATTTGCGGTCAGCCGCGGCAAGCCGTACCTGTTCGGAGCCGACACAGCGGCGCTGGACACGATTTCTATGGGTGCCCTCATCGCCCTGACCGGGGTGGTATTTCTGATAGCCGCCGCCAGAAAACGGCGTGAACTGGGAATCCGTGTGCTCATTTTGGTGGCGGGCGCGAACCTGACCACCCAGGTCCTGAAACACTGGATTATTCACCGCCCCGCCTTGGGCGTGGACTATCAAGGCTTGGTAAACTCACTGCCCAGCGGACACACCACGGTAGCGATGACGGCCGCGATTGGAATCGTCATGGTCGTCGTGCCCAAGTGGCGTTCCGTAGCCGTGTTTATCGCCTGGCTCACCACCAGTTTTGTCGGTATCGCCGTGATGCTCAACCAGTGGCACCGCCTCTCCGATGTGCTCACCGCGATTCTCATTGCCACCGCCTGGGGTTTGGTGCTGACTCCCCGGGAAGCCACCGACCGACGTTTCGGACACACCCACCGCGTTACCCTGTTGGTTTCCCTGGCCGCGACCCTCATCGGGGCCAGCGGAATTGGCGTGATTTGGCTGCGGACTACAGACATTCCCCTTTCCGAGGCCGCCCTGCATGCCGCCGCCCTAACCCCGCTGGGTCTATTGACCGGGGGCGCCTCCGTGCTGACCATCATCGGCCTGGCCGGCTTGGTCCTGGCGATGGTCAACACGCAAGCTCGCCATTAAAACCGGCCGGGACGATTTCACCCTTTTGGGTGGTTACTGGCACGCGGCGCACCGATAGCCTGTGAGAGTCCGTTATATCAGGAGGTAACCATGAATATTTCTTTCCCAAGTTTCCCCTCTCGGTTCAGTCGGGCCGGAGCAGGATTCGCGGTGGCGGCATTGGCTGTCGCCGGTTTGTTGGTACCCGCGGCGCAAGGCGTCGACACCGGAGATACCTACGCCGCTAACAACTGTATCGCGTGGGATCGCCTGGGCGGGGCGAACGCAATAGAGACTTCCGACCTAGTGGCCAATCGCGCCTACCCGGCGGGTTCACCCCATTTCCTGGTGGCTTCCGCGCGAAACCCAGTTGACGCGCTGCCCGGCGGCGCCTTGGGCGTGGGGCCTATCCTCCTCACCGATGGTAAGAGCTGGAACCTCGAAACTCTGGCAAAATATCAAAATGTGACGATACTTGGCGGCTACGGGGCGGTCGAGGAGCTGGCGGAAACATTTTTTGACGAACACGGCATCTCTAGCTCCCGACTGCAAGGCCCTGACCGCAACGCCACCGCCACCGCTATTGCCGATCGCTGGGTAAAAGTTCACGGCCAACCGACTCATGTCTATGTCACCCGCAATACCGGGACCGGTTCACCCGATGCCGTAGCCGCTTCCGTGGTCCGAGACGGACCCATCTTGACCTTTACGAGTGCTGCGAGCTTGCAAGCCGCGGCCGCGAAAATCCAGGCAATGCACCCCAGTCAGGGCGTAGTCATTCTGGGTGGTGAAGCGGTAGTGTCCACCGCCGAGGCAAATATCCTGGCCGGAGGCTTACAGCTGAATCGCCTCAGCGGGATGAATCGCTACGAAACGTCTAGAGTCATTGCGAGTTGGGTGGCGCAAACCCGCCCGGTTCACCACATCTATCTGGCCAGCGGTCACGCTTTGAAAGATGCCATGGTGGCCGGAGCCTTCAACGATGGGGTCATCCTGTTGACCCCGCCGGATGGTTCTGGAATCAATGAATGGGCACGGATGATGAACGCGGACGGCATCACGGTTGTCGGTGGAAGCGGCGTGGTTCCCGATAGCACCGCACAAATTGCCGCCTGCGGTGAAACTGCTGGAATCACCAATTCCCTGGTCCAGGGGCTGCTGTACCCCCTCGGCACCGATCAGGCCTGCACTACCGCGAGTTGGAACGCGGCGGAATCTCTGGGCATGATGGAACAAATGCCGAACGCTGAAAATGCCTGCTGGCAAAAGCCGACGGGTACACACATCAGCATTCAACACCGTGGAGACTATTTCTCTGACGGTTTCCCCGATGCCATAGTCTATGTCAGCGATGTGGACGGAACGATGGTGTTCCTGGTGGTTTATAACCCCGCAAATCCGAGCCACCCCTACGTATCCTACCTGTGGGGCGGCAATGGTGATTGGGGTTTCCGCGTGGTGGAACAGTCTTCTTACCCCCTGTTTGAACCGCTTTCCGACGGACAAGTGGTCAATCAGCTTACCGTAGAGGATATCGGCGGCAAGCCGAAAGTCGTGCAGCCGGTCAGCTAAAACTGGCACTGTAGCGAAAGCGTTGGTGGTGGGGATTCTCAGAACCCCCACCACCGCTTTTTGTTCCAATTCAGCCCAAAGAGTCCTGCGCCCTGATAAAATTTGCAAGCAACAGACGGCAGGGCTTCACCGCAGTCACAGACAGGAAAATCGGAAAGGGAAAGGCAATTGACTCGGATAACCATTGTGGAGGATCAAACTATCCTGTTGGATTCCCTCGCTTCCGCGATTGATGCCGAGGACGATTTTACCGTTGTCGACAAACTGAGCGATGCTGCCGCGATTCACGCTTCGGTGCGGATTCACCCCGTCGACCTGGTGCTGATGGACGTGGTGACGGAAAATTCTTCTGGCCTGAGCGAATCGGCCAAACTTAAGCGGGACCACCCCAACCTCAAGGTCGTCATTTTCACTGCCATGCCTGATGCGGCTTTCGTACAGGAAGCCCAAGAGGCCGGGGTCGATTCTTTTGTGTACAAAACCATTTCCACCCCCGATTTGTTGGCTGTGCTGCGTTCAACCATGCAGGGTAACTCCAGTTTTCCCGGTGCCGCGGCCCTGCCCAGTTTTGGCGCCAACGAGTTGAACCAGCGCGAGATGCAGGTGCTGCGCCTAGTGTGCGCGGGTTATGCGCGCAAGGAAATCGCGAAAAAGATGTATTTGAGCGAAAACACCATCAAGTCCTACATCACCCAGCTGCTGGCGAAAAGCGGTTTTTCTTCTGTGGCACGCCTGGCGTTGTGGGCGGTTTCCAGCGGCTACATCGTGGTCCAAGACAATGACGCGGACTGTGGCTGAATCGGGATTTCATGTCTGCCTCGCCCTATCCGCGCAATAGGTTCCCCAGTTCACCTTCTGTCGTTTCGGTAGGACCCACCTGGGTACACGACTGGCTGGCGCATTTGGGCGTTGCTCTCGCCTTGGGGCTGATTGCGGTGGTTTTGATTTTTGCCCCACTGCGCACGATTTCCTTCCAAACCGAATATACCATGGCGGTCCCTACGAGTTTTGACCAACGCCTCACGGATTACTACCAACGAAATGGAGTCAAGGTCGAGCTCCACAGTGAGTGGTCACTGCTAAAGCTGCTGCGTTCGGGTCCCGCTTACGTTATCACCAGTGAAGTCATGGCTAATTCGGCACAGAAATCCGAACCGGAGGGACGGTTCACGAAACTTTATCCCGAATCGACTGTACTGGCCTCGCGCGCCACAAAAGTCAAGTCCATCACTGATTTCCAGAAACTAGCCGATGGCACGAAAACTATTTATCTCGATCAAGGCGTTTCCCGGCTGGAACTGATGAGCGCCCTGGCCTTGCGTCACGACTCCGCGGGAACGCAAGTTTTCTCCGCAGCTCAAGCAAAACGACTATTGAATAACATCAACCGCCAGGGCAGGCTCCAGACCGGAACCTCCCCGCAAGATTTGGAACAGGCGCTTCGCCGCGGCTGGTTTTGCCTAACCACGGATCGGCGGGTGGCCCAATCCTCCGTGGGTCGCTCTGTCCACTACGCCCCCGCCCCCACGCTCACCGCACAAATCGGAATCTGGCAACGCAGCCCGAACGGCATCAACGGAACTTTGCCACTGGCGGCGGTACCCCCCGGTTTTTTCAACCCCGTAGACTACCCCTCAACAAACCCGTCCTTTCGGGAACAAATTCATTCAGAAACAGTAACTAACCTGGGCAGTTACGAGGAATTTGTCTGGGATGCCAGCCTCTACAACGACACCTACGGCGGGTCTTGGGGCTGGGAAAACACCAACGAAGCCTACGAACTGGGAGGATTCATCGCCCTGCTGTGTTTCCTAAGTTTTTGGGCAGGGTGGCGGTTCTGGACAGCAACTTTCACCTATGTGCGCTGGGCAGTGCTGGCACAAGCGGGGATACTCGCCCTGTGGATAATGGCGCGGATTATAAAGCACGCCTCCCTCGGGGTTTTTGAGCGTTACACCTGGTACTACTATTACGTCCCCATCTATACGACCTGCGCAATTGTGTTCTTTGTCATGGCCCACTCCAGCCGCGGGCGCCCGCCGGGTTACCGTTTCTTGCGCGCCACGATTATCGGGGTCGGCGCGGCCCTGATTCTGCTGGTATTCACCAACGATTTGCACCACTTGGTGCTGCGCTTTGGCACCGGGCAGTCCGGGGTGGATTACAGCTACGGTCCGGGATACTACCTGTATTACGCGGCAGCGCTGCTGGTCTTCGCGGCGATCATCTATGCCGGTTCGTGGTCGCTGAAGGGACATTGGTTGCGTCTGGTGGGGGGAATCGGGATACTGTTCCTCGCGGTGTTGTTCTATTCCGTGGCGTACACGGTGCGAATCCCGCTGGTTCGCGCCACCGAAACCGTCCAAATGTATTGCGTGATTTTTGTGTTGGCGTGGGAGATTCTGTTCTTTATCGGGGCGATTGGGCAAAACCGCGGGTATCTGCGGTTCTTTGAAAAATCCCAGATTCCCATCGAAATTGTCAACCGGGATTGGCTCCCCCATTACCGCACGTCCCAGCCCCTCAACCTGGACCAAGACACTCGTCAGCAGCTGCGGGACGGTCAGGTACCGGTGCTGGTCACAGACACTTCGGTACAGCCGAACCGAACCGTGTACTGCCAAACCCGTCCTGTGGACGGCGGCCACGTCCTGTGGGAAACGGACGTCACCGCGGTGCAGGATTTGGAGCGGGCTTTGGCGGCACTGCGCGTCCGCGAGACTCACCAAACCGAAATTCTGCGCGCCGAATACGAAGCCACGTTAAACATGGATGAATCGGCCGATGCCCCCGTCCTCTTTGACCGGCTCGATGACTTGATGAACGCGTCCCTGGGCCGGATTCAAGCCAACACCGCTCGGCTCAACGTATCGCTGGACGAAAGCGAACGCTCCGATATTTTGCGCAACATCAAGATGGACTTGGGTTATGCCAAACGCGCGGGTCTGCTGACTTTGCAGAACTTCGAGAAAGAGACCGTTTCGGTCAACGCCCTGACAACGTTTATGAGCCAATCCTGTACCGATTTTTCTTTCGCAGGAGCTGTGGCCGGCTTGCACGGTCCGACCACCGGCACCGTGCAGCTCCAGGTAGCGTTGTGGTGTTTGGAGGGCTTGCACCGTACCCTGAACCAGCTCATTGGGGCTGCAGAGGTGGCTGTGTTCGTGAACTTCGAGGTCGCCCCAGACGGTAACACAGCCTGGCTAAACTTGATTATTGATCTGGCCGAGCAGGACCTCACTCTGCTCGATCCGCTCTTGACCTGGCCACGCGCCCAAGTCGAAATGTTCGTTGAGGACGACACCTGCCACCTGAACATGGCTATCGACGCTGGTCAACGCTCTTTGGCAGCGGAGGTAGCGCATGAGTGACCAGCTCTACAGTCTCACCCCCGTCCAAATGGGAGCAGCTACCGCCCTGATGGGTATGGGCTTATTGGCGGCGTGCCTGCTCACGATGGGTCAATGGCTCATTCATCGGCGGCGTTTAGCCACGGTATTCCTGCTAAGTGTGGAATTTTTGCTGGCTTTCTATATGTGGGCGTTCGCCACCGTTTTTATCCATTCTCAGACAGGGATTTTTTTGCTCCAAGACAATAACTTCGGGTGGTTTGTGGTGGTCTGCTTGGTGCTGGGGGCGGCGACAATGGGAACCAACTACCGCTATGCCGAGGCCCCGCTGCTGGTGACGCTGACCCTGGCAATGCCACCCTTCATCGCTGCCGGAGGTGTTTGGGTACTGCTCACCTCCGGGGCACTAACGACCTCTTGGCTGTGCGTCCAGGTGTGGCGAGATTGGCAGCTGCTGCACCGCGACCTCAGTCCTTTCAGCGTCAAAGAGGCTTTGGATCGGCTGGAACACGGCGTAGCGTTCGCGAACTTTCGGGGTCGCAGCAAGTTTGCCAACGCTGCTATGGAAGGGCTTTTGGGGCGTCTGGGGTTGACGTCGTTGACGAATATCGGGACGCTGGAACGCCAACTATGTCAATTCAGGTTTGAGACGAAAAGCCGCAAAGCTGCCCCCAATTCCCCGAACTGCTGGGAAGAAAACGACGACGGAACCTCCCGGCTGCGAATCACGGAACCCGATGGGCGGACTTGGGTGTTGACCCATAGCCGAATTCGAGATGGCCGGCGGTCTTGGATTCAACTGCTAGCTGTCGATGTCAGCGACTACATGACGCTCAGTTACCGGCTTTCAGCAGAGATTGATGCCCTGCAGGCCCGCCAAAAACGCCTGGTCAGTGAGACTTCGCGGCTCGATGAGGCCCTGTCACGTCGGCTCATCTTATCGACCCGGTCCACCATTCACGACACACTTTCCCAGCGGATTTCTTTCGTTCACCGGTTCTTGGAGGACGAAGTGTCAGACGATGAACGCCTGCGTCGCCTCCAGGGTCTGCTGGAGGGTTTGCCCTCCGACCTGAGCCAGGACCGCGTCACCGCGACCCCCGAAATTTGGCTGGAAACCCTGCAAGATCTAGCCTCGGCGGCCGAACTGGAACTGCATATTTCCGGCGACCTTCCACCCCAGGCCGACAAAGCCCGAATGTTTACGGATGTGCTGCGCGAAGCCATCACGAATGTGTTGATTCACACGACTTCCAAAGAAATGGAGGTGCGTCTGGGTCAGGACGCCTCTGGTTTCTGGATGGAAGTCTCGAACCCCAGCACCGTGGAGACCACGCTGACCTACGGCACCGGCCTGAGCAACTTGGAATCCCGGCTCGAAGCCCTCGGTGGCTCCCTGTCCGTGTTCACCACTCCACGTTTCACCCTGCGCGCCCGTTTGCCGCGCTGAGCGAAAATCGCATCCCCCCACCGGCCTGGCAATCAGAGCTGGTCAGCGATGCCCGCCAGCAGGGCTTCGAGGGCGGGGCGGAACGTCGGGGCATCCAGCAGCAGCGACACCGACACCACTGAGGCAAAAGGCATATCGAAAAAGTATCCCGGCTGCACGGTGATGCCCCGCTGGGCAATCAGCCCGGTGATGAGCGCGTCCTCGTCCACGTGGGCGGGAAATCGCAGCAGCGCGTTCCAGCCGCCTTCGGGTTCCAGCAGGCTCACGGTTCCGCTCGGCTCCGTGCGCACAAGGTCCCTCAAGGTGGCAAGGTTCTCGCGGCACCGTTGCCGGGTGGCGCGGGTCGCGGCGGGCACAGCGGCCAAGTATTGCCCCAAACGCTGGGCCAAAACATCGGAAAACGGCAGGTAGGCGTCCGCGATGACATCCAGGCGGGCGCAGGCCGCCGCCACGTCTGGCTCCGGCCCGGACACTTCCAGCCACGCGATTTTCAGCCCCGGGGCGCTCAAGTTTTTACTCATCCCGTCCAGGGCAAAGGTCAGCACTTCCGAAGTTCCCGCCAGGCGCTGGCGATCGGCGGGTCGGGTGGGCGCGCCGGGCAGGTCGAAGTCAAAAAACACCTCATCAGCGATGAGCGCTACCCCGTGGTCCGCACAGTAGTTGAGGAGCCGCTGACGATCCTCGTGATGTACATAAGAGCCGGTGGGATTGTTCGGATTGATAGCCACCACGGCGCTCACCGCCCCCAGATTGAGGTCGTCCAGTTCCCACCGGGATCCCACCCAGGTCAGGGGATAGAAATCGACCCCCACGTTTTCAAGCCCCGCGATCGTTTCTACCAGGGGGTATCCCGGGGTCGGGGCGGCGAGCCTCTCGCCGGGGTCACACGTCAACTTCGTCAACCACGCATAGCCCTGGGAAGTTGAACTTAATAGATACAGGTTTTGTGGATTAACCTCTCGACCGTCACGCTCCCCCAGCCAGGCGGCCAGCGCCTCTCGGGCTGCCCGAGGCCCCCGCGGGTCAGGTTCATAGGGCGGCAGGCCCGGTGTACCCAACCCCCAGCGGGTCGGATTGGAATCCGCCAGATTTATTTTCAACGTGCCGTCGCGTCGGGCCGCGCGCTGGGCGACAGTCACGGCGTTCGGTTCGTTCAGTTCCACCCGGTGAGAAAATTTCACCCTCCTACGATACCGCGACACGCACAACGACGAATCGCCGTAGCCCACAGACCTGGGCAAACACAATATGTAGTGGTAAAATTGAGCAACACGCACAATATGTAGTTGATTTGGCGAAATACCTCCCTAGAGTAAATTCTTGTGTCCCCGATATTGGGAGATGAGGAGATGAAAGGAAAAAGATGACTGCAATGAAGCAAGAGACGACCCCCGTTTTTGAAACGAACCCGCGCCACCACACGGTTGACCCCATAGAGACAGTGGACGAATACCTGAGCCAGGCTGACTGGCGGGTTAACGCCAACGCCAACCAGGGCTACTCGGTCGGCGGCCTGATTTTGAACGCGGCGGGCAAGATGGTGGCCAACTACTGGCTGGACAAGATTTACCCCGCCGCGGCCGGTGCTGCCCACCGCGACGGCGACTTCCACATTCACGATTTGGATATGTTTGCCGGATACTGCGCCGGCTGGTCGCTAAAACAGCTGCTGCAGCAGGGTTTCAACGGAGTCAGCGGGGCCATTGCCTCCAATCCGCCGCGGCATTTCAGCTCGGCCTGCGGGCAAATCGTGAACTTCCTGGGCACGCTGCAAAACGAATGGGCCGGTGCCCAGGCGTTCTCTAGCTTCGACACCTATATGGCGCCTTTCGTCCGCTTGGACGACATGACGTATGCCGAGGTCAAGCAGTGCATGCAGGAACTCATCTACAACCTGAACGTCCCCAGCCGCTGGGGCAGTCAATGTCCGTTCACGAACCTCACTTTTGACTGGACCTGCCCGCCCGACCTGCGCGACGAGGTGCCGCTCATCGGCGAGGAACTGTGCGACTTTGCTTATGGAGACCTGCAGGCCGAGATGGACATCATCAACCGCGCCTACATGGAGGTCATGACCGAGGGGGACGCCGACGGACGCGTGTTCACTTTCCCCATTCCGACCTACAACATGACCAAGGATTTCGACTGGGATTCCCCGAACGCCAACCTGTTGTTTGAGATGACGGCAAAGTACGGGCTGCCCTATTTCCAGAACTTCATCAACTCGGAGCTGGACCCCGGCCAGATTCGCTCCATGTGCTGCCGGTTGCAGCTCGACCTGCGGGAACTGGTCAAGCGCGGTAACGGGCTGTTCGGTTCGGCGGAGCAAACCGGGTCTATCGGGGTGGTGACCATCAACTTGGCACGTCTGGGTTATCTGCACAAGGGCGACGAGGACGGTTTGCGCGCCCGCTTGCGTGAACTCATTGAGTTGGCTTCGGTGACTTTGGAACGTAAGCGCATCACCATCCAGTACCACATGGACCACGGCTTGTTCCCCTACACGAAACGCTACCTGGGGAATCTGGACAACCACTTCTCGACCATCGGGGTCAACGGCATGAACGAGCTGATCCGCAACTTCACCGACGATGCTTATGACATCACCGACCCGCGCGGACACGCCCTGGCGGCCCGTATCCTGGACGGGGTGCGCGACCAGATGGTGGAGCTGCAGGAATCTACCGGACATATGTACAACCTGGAGGCGACCCCGGCCGAGGGCACCACGTACCGCCTGGCGAAAGCTGACCGCAAACGCTTCGGAGACAAAATCCTGCAGGCCGGCACGACCGAAAACCCCTACTACACGAACTCTTCGCAGCTGCCGGTCGGGTTCACCAACGACCCGTTCTTGGCCGAGGAACTGCAGGAGGAACTGCAGACCAAGTACACCGGCGGCACCGTGCTGCACCTGTACATGGGCGAGGCCGTGTCCAGCGCGGAAGCCTGCAAGCAGCTGGTACGCCGCTCGCTGACCACCTGGCGCACCCCCTACATCACCATCACGCCAACGTTTAGTATCTGCCCGACGCACGGCTATATTTCCGGCGAACACTTCACCTGTCCGCAATGCGAAGCGAAGGGCCGGCACCAAGATTGCGAAGTGTGGACGCGGGTCATGGGCTACTTCCGTCCCGTCCAGTCCTTTAACATCGGCAAGAAAGGCGAGTTCGCTGAGCGGCAGTACTTCAACGAGTCGGCGGCTGCCTCCCACGGTGAGCTGCACTCTCGCTTGGCGGAAGCGGCCTTGGTTTAGGGACAGATTTACCACCCTCGTGGTTTCACAAGGGTCGTGGGTCGACCGGGTTCGCGGGTGACAGTTTTCGCACGCCACCCGCGAACCGAGATTTTCCGTACTTTTGGGTGATTACAAGCCTTAACCGTTTGCCTAGGCTGTTTATCAATCCGGGGCAACCAGCCCCCTCAGCCTGACAAATGGAAGGAAAACTCATGAAAAAGTTACTTGCGTTGACGGGTGCGTTCGCCCTGGCCCTGAGCCTGTCCGCCTGCGGCGGTGGGGACGAGAAACCCACTGCGGACGCCAAAGCCCCCACCACGGAAGCTCCGTCCGAGGCGCCCGCTGCTGATCAGAAAACCGGCCTGATTTCCACCACCGAGGACGTGGCCATACCTGACCAAGAAGAAGCTGAGGAAAAAGTCAACGATGCGGACGCATTGGAAGACAAGTGGGAAGCGGAAGGCGAAGCGTTCGCGGAAGGAAAGGGAATCGAGAACACCAGTTCCCACGTTTCGCCAACTTTTGCCAATTTCGATAAAGACAAAATCTCTAGCTACCGACTGTACCTAAACGCTAATGACGATTGGAAGACCGGAGACAAGGTCAAGGTCACTTTCTATTGTCAGACTGTTAAACCCGCGAATATCAAAGTGTGGATTGCTCCGCAGATTGAGGACGCAGGCGACGATCAACCAGGTCAACTCAGCGAAGTCGCTTGCGGTGTGGACAGCCCAGCCGAAGCCACTTGGGAATACACCTTGCCAGCGGATTCATCTAACCTGATGTTCGTGCAATATCAAGTCCCGATTGAAGGTTTCATGATTACCGACTACGAAAGAATCTAAGTTTATAGCTTCCGGGAGGCCCCATCTCGGGGCTTCCCGGGCATTTTTAGCAACGATTAGAAAGACCCATCGTGAACACAGGCTGCATTGATGACCAGAATGAAACCGATTGCCCGCTCACGGGTTTGGTTATCGCCGGAGTGACACCGTTTTCTACGGTGGATTGGCCGGGAAAACTGGTCGCCAGCGTGTTCCTGCAAGGATGCCCCTGGAACTGCGGATATTGCCAAAATTTTGCCATCATTGACCCGCGGACACCCGCCGGTTACGAGGAGGCGGACCTGTGGGAGCTGCTGGGGCGGCGGCGCGGTCTGCTCGACGGGGTCGTGTTTTCCGGCGGGGAGCCGACTCGCCAGGCGGCGCTGGTGCCCGCCGCCCGGCAGGCGCGTGACCTTGGTTTTTTGGTGGGGTTGCACACCGGAGGGGCCTATCCGCAGCGTCTGGCGCAGCTGCTGGACGCCGGGTTGCTCGACTGGGTCGGCTTGGACGTGAAAGGCCTGGCCCAAAACTATCCCCAAGTGGTGGGCCGTGCACAAGCCCGTCAGGCCGGCACGGACGCTTGGCGGGCGCTGGACCTGGTGTTGGCGGCACACCGGGCCGGAACCCTGCCGGATTACGAGGTGCGCGTCACCGCCTATCCCGGCACTGACGCGGGCGACACGAATCCGTCGGCCCTCCCCGCTTTGGCACGTGCCCTGCACGAGCGCGGGGTGGAACGCTTAGCGCTGCAGCAGGCTCGCCCCGACGGTACGCGCCCGGAATTTCAAAAGCTTTGTGCACGGGATCAAAGCAAATCTTTTGCGACTGACTTGGCGACCCAGGCTGGTGAGCTGAAGGCAATGTTTACGCATTTTGAGTTTCGCGGTTCCGCCGGCTGACCCCACAGCCCATAAAAACCACAAGTTACAGGTGGAAAGACGCGAATTTGTGGAATAATAACCGTATGGATGAACTGCGTGCCAAAGCTAGTGACCCGTCTACTCCCGGTTTGGATTTACAACAGCTGGCGACCAATGCGGAACTGCGTCCGTTGATAGCGAAGAACCCCGCGGCCTACACCGGCCTGCTCGACTGGCTCGTGAACAAGAATGAGCCCGAAGTACTCGCTGCCCTGCGTGAGCGCCAGGCCGCTTTTGAAGCTGGCCAGACGATGCCCATGCCTTCCCTCCCGATTCCCGGTCTGTCAGCAGCACCGACCCCCAGCGAATCGGCAACCCCCGCAACTCCCTCGACAGTCACCCCTGCTGAAACCGCCGCACAGCAACCGAAAACCACTACGACGCCCGGCTCCGAAGCTGCCCCCGCCACCGGGGAAACCCCTTACGTGAACCCCAACCGAACCTCCATACTGGGACAAAACCCTGCGGAAACCACCGTACTACCCCCGCAGAGTACCCCCGTATCCTCCCCCTCCGGCCTGCCCCCGTCCTATCCGCCCAATGCGGCGCCAAGCCAGGGCGCGGGGATGGGTAGCTATGGCACCGTACCTCCGGGCGTGGCACAGACCCAGTACATGGCCCCCGTCACCGGCAATATCCCGGTGATGAATCCAACCCCGACCCCTTACACGCCGATGGCTGCGAAGCCGAAATCCAACACCGGTTTATGGGTCATTTTCTCAGTTTTGCTCGTTGCTGTAATCGGCATGATTATTGCGATAGTTTTGGTGATCACCGGAGCTATTGGGGGCGGCTACGACCAGTCTGCCGCGGCTTCCCCGAACGCCGCCGGCGATACCGCAGGCAATACTTCCGCGGGCAACAGCGAATCCCCACGCCAGACGGTGGCTCCTGCACCGGCCGGCGCCCAAAATATCCAGTCTTTTGTCACCGAAACCGGGGACTCCACCTGCCAGGTAAACGGCGATGAACTCGTTTGTCAGGTGCGTAACCTGGTCAGCCCGGTGGGGGGCTGCGATATCTATTTCGAATCTTTGGTCATCAGCATGAAAGACGGCGACCCGTCGACCTCTTGCCAGTCCAATGCTGATTACACCACCAGCGGCTCGGTGATTCCTCACGAGACAGCCATTACCTACGGCGATTTTGCCTGCCAATCGACCTACAACGGTACTGGATGTTGGAACACGGTAACCGGTAAAGGCTTCTTTTTTGCCAAACAGGACTACCACCAACAGAACGCCACTGGGAACTAACTCATCAGTAACAGGAGCGATATGCCCAACTGGGAGGAATTCGACACCTGGGAACCAACCCAGGATTACCCCACTGCACCTCCGGCACGTTCCTCCTCACTGGGTAAGCCGCCCAGCCGCCGCTTGCCCCCAGCCTCGGATTCCGAGCGCAACCTCGACCGTAACCCTGCGGATGCCAACGCTGCCAGCTTTTTTGAAGAATTTTCCGCCGCCGCCGAAGCAGCTGGCGCGGCCAGCGCCAGCCAGCTGCCCCAGCTTCCCTACGGGGATAATCCGGGGATTGCCGCCCTGCTGGCCAATGCCCAAAACATGCTGAATGCGGATGGTCCCCAACACCAAGATCCTCCCTTTTCCCGGTCTGACGCTGCGGACACCCCGGATTTTCCAGCCGCGGAAATCCCGGAAGCGATGCGTGAGGATTTCGACACCCAACTGGCTCCGGGGGAGCCCGCTGTTCCCACTGCGCAACCGCCCCGAACCAGGAGTTCAACAGGACGGGGGCGCAAACCCGCACAGCGCCGACCCGAACCGGTCCATTCCGAAGGGTGGAAATCTTTGGTGTCCGGATGGGACGACCTGGGCGCGACCAGTGCCGCAGCCGCGACACCACCCAGTGCGGACGCCCTGGGGACAGGCACAGATTCTCTCAGCAGCGCGCCGCAGCGGACTTCCAAACGCGCCGCGGCACACCCGGATGTGGATTGGGAACATCTCCAATCGGTCTCGCCGCGCACTCCTCAGAGGGCCTCGGGCGCCCCACCTACGCGAGCGGAGTTGTCCGAGCCGCGGTGGAAGTCCCTCACCGCCCAGACACCGGAAGGGCCCTCCAAGTTACGGCTGCGCCGGGTGGGGACGGGAACCCCCGAGCCGCGGCCAAGCGACGGGATTTCGCCGCTGGTGCTGCTGGCCGGGGGGATTATCCTGTCCCTGGTTAGCGTGGGCATAGGAGTGAGCGCCGGAATGAACCTGGTGCCGCGTCCCACCGTGACCGTCACGGCTACCCCCAGCGACTTTGCCAAACCGAACCCGAACAATCCTGATTCCATCGGAAACGCGGGACCGTCCGAGAACCCTGATGCCGGCGCTGCCGGGGGTCTGAAGGGGCTGAAAATCGTCCTCGATCCGGGACACAATGGCGGTAACGCCGCAGCTTGGCAGCAAATCGGGGCGAATGTTCCCGATGGGCGCGGTGGGCAAAAACCCTGCAACACGACCGGTACCGCTACCGCTGACGGCTACACCGAACACGAGTTCAACTGGAAGATTGCGAACGCCCTAAAGACCAAGTTGGAGGCCGAAGGCGCCACCGTGTTCCTGACGCGCGACTCGGATGCGGGGGTGGGGCCATGCGTGGATGCACGTGGCCAGTTTGCGCAAAAGGTCGGGGCTGACGTGATGGTTTCCCTCCACGCCAACGGCACCACGGACACGGCTCAGCACGGATTCTTCGTGATGATTTCCGAGCCGCCACTAAACGAGGCACAAAAGCAGCCTTCCTCCGATTTGGCCACCAAAATGGTCAAGGCTCTGCAGGAGGGGGGATTCGCGCCCCAGTCCGGGGGGTCCATCAGCAGCGGGGTGTGGAAACGTTCCGATTTGGCGACGCTGAATTTTTCTGAAGTGCCCGCCGCGATGGTGGAGCTCGGCGAGATGCGCAACCCCGCTGATGCCGCCCTCATGAAGTCGGATACCGGTCAGGAACGCTACGCCCAATCCTTGTTCGATGGTCTGAAAGCGTGGGCAGAGGCGAGCCGACCGGCTGCCAGCCCTACCACGGCGGCTTCTCCCACGGTTTCACCGGCCGCCCCGCAGCAGTCTCCCGCCGCGGAGTCTGCCTCCCCGGCCGCCCCCACGGGCGGACAGTAGCCGCCCGGCGGTATACCGGGCTTCCGCTATGCTTGACTAAAGGAAGTATTTGGAAATATGAGGGACAATGAGCGATAAGGACAAATCTGTGGAACGTAGCGCCGCCAATGTGTGGGCTTTGAAAATTATTGGCGTCCTGGCCATTGTGGTGCTTTTAGTCATCGCGTTTTTTGTGGGGCGCGCCACCGCGCCGGGAACAACCGAACCGGCGGCCTCCCCTGCCGGTTCCGGTTCGTCCACCGGCAACGGCGGCGGTCAGAAGGCCGTGGCGGACTTTGTGGCCCAAACGGGCTTGGTCCCCGGTCAAGACTTCGCCTCCTCGGTCACGAACGAAGGCGGGCTGGAAGCCATGAAAATCCTGCGCGACCGAGCCGACGAGCCCGAACGCACCTTGGGAAAGCCCGACGCCCCGGTGACACTGACAGTTTTGAGCGATTTTTCTTGCCCGATGTGTACCAGTTGGGGCAACGATACGTTGCCGAAACTGCAGAAATATGTCGATGACGGCACCCTGAAGATTCAGTGGCACAATATGGTGATTTTCGCTGACCAGTACCGCTCCGATGTTGCTGCCCGGGGTTCGATTGCGGCGATGAAACAGGGCAAACTGTGGGATTTTGTGCGGGCTGCCTACGGGAGCGCACCCGAGGGAGAGCACCCCACTTATGACGAAAACAAGGTCATTCAGATTGCCCAATCCGTTGGCATCACCGACTTGGGACGGTTCAAGTCCGATATGAACGCCCCGGACACCCAATCCACCGTCTCCGCAGAAACCGAATCGGGCCATTCAGTTGGCGTCAACGGCACCCCGTTCTTCGTGCTGGGCGATTCCACGATTTCGGGAGCCTACCCGTTTGAGTACTTTGAGCACTCTATCGAGTACCAAAAATTCTTGGCCACAAAGTAGGTCCTGGCCGCTGGCCACGTCATTTTTCAAACACACTGCGGGCGGATAGACCCGCGGGGAAGGGAACGGAATGGACTCAGTAACCTTCGCGGTGGCGTATGCCGGGGGGATTCTGACCCTGTTTTCGCCCTGTTCGGCCCTGCTGATTCCGTCTTTCTTTTCATACGCTTTTTCATCAAAGACCAAGTTGGCGTCTCGCACGGCCGTGTTTTTCCTGGGGCTCATGGCGGGATTGCTGCCCACCGGAGCCGCTTTCGGAGCCCTCGGTGCGATGCTGAACGCGAAACTGCGCGGTCTGACCGTGTGGGCGGGACTGATCATCGTCCTGTTCGGGGTGTGGCAAGCTCTGGCGTTGCCGGTGCCGAACTTTGGCAGCCTGAAAAGCCGGTTCCAAGTGTGGAAACGGCGCCGCGCCACGCGGCGTGCCGCGCGCCGAACCCCGGTTTCGGGCGGCTCCCCGCAGGACGGGAATGCCCCGGTCGAACGCACCGCTCCGGCAGCGATTTTCCTGATGGGCCTCACTTACGGAGTCGCCGCGACCGGCTGTCAAGCCCCGATTTTGGGTTCCATTCTCGCTTTCAGTGTCAGTGGTGGCTCCCCAGTGACCGGGTTCTTTACTATGTTTGCGTTCGGCCTGGGAATGTTTACCCCGGTAGCCGTGCTGTCCTTCTTGTGGAACCTGATTCCGAATCGGGTGCTGCGCCCGCGCCCCCTAAAGATTTTGGGTCGGGATTCCACCGTGGGAAACCTGGTTTCGGGACTGTTGATTACCTTGTTGGGGCTGGTACTGATGCTGACGGGCCCCGGCGGGCTCGCCACTTCCCTGCTGTCCGCCAGCGCCCAGTCCAATCTGGAGTTCGCGGTGCAACGCGCCCTGTCTGGGATTCCCAACTGGCTGTTCTGGCTGCTGGCGGCGCTGCTGGTGGCTTTCGTGGCGGTCTACCTGTGGGGAAAGCGCCGCCCCCGCCCTTCTGAGGACACCGCGCCTCACCCCGCCTCGTGAAGTTTCCCACCGTCATCGGCACAAACAGGTAGGATTTACACGTGAGCAGAGACGAAGTTGAACGCGTCTTCGTGGGACGCCTAGGGGGAACCACCGTCTTCGACCCTATCGGAGATCCGGTCGGAAAAGTGTATGACGTGGTCGTTTTGATGCACCGTCGACCGCCCGTTGCCGTAGGTCTAGTGGTGGAGGTTACGCGCGCCCACCGAGTTTTCGTGCCCATCACCCGCGTCACCGCCATCAAATCCAGTGCCGTCATTACGACCGGGCTGGTGAACCTGCGTCGTTTCCAGGCCCGGCCTTTGGAAACCTGCGCGATTCAAGACGTGCTGGATCGGGTCGTGACGCTAAAGGACGGTTCGGGTCAGGCTCAGATTCTCGACTTGGGTATCGAGCGGCAAAAGGACCGGACCTGGGCTGTTACGGAACTTTACGTAGCGCGAGCGCGCCGGGGGGCGTTCCGCACCAAGCTTGGGGAAACCTTGTATGTGGGGGTCGAGGAAGTCACCGGTTTGACCGTCGGAAGCGCCGATCAAGCGGCAGATTCCCTGCTGGCCACCTTGGGCGACATGAAACCCGCCGATATGGCTGATGCCCTGCACGATTTGTCCGACGCGCGGATGCTTTCCATCGCGTCCCAGCTGCCCGATAGCCGCCTGGCTGACGTACTGGAAGAGTTGGAGGAAGACGATCAGGTTAAGATTGTTTCCTCCCTGGACCCGGCGCGAGCCGCCGATGTTTTGGACGTCATGCAGCCTGACGACGCCGCCGACCTGGTGGCTGAACTTCCGCGGGAAGTCGCGGCAAACCTGCTGGAACTGATGGAGCCAGAAGAGGCGAAAGACGTGCGGCGTTTGCTGGCTTACGACGAGGAAACCGCTGGCGGCCTGATGACCACCGAACCGGTGGTGCTGGCGCCGGAAGACACGGTCGCCACCATGCTCGCGCACGCGCAACGCCGAGACATTCCCCCCGCTCTGGCCGCTATCGCGATGATTGCTCGCCCGCCCCTCGAGACCCCCACCGGAAAATTTATCGGGGTCGTGCACCTGCAGCGAGCTTTGCGGGAACCGCCCAATGTCATGTTGGGAAACATTGTCGACACTGACCTGGAGGCCGTGACCCCGGATCGGTCGGTAGACTACCTGACGCGTACCCTGGCAACCTACAACCTGACCGCTATCCCAGTCGTGGGGCCAAACTCCGGTTCCCTGCTGGGAGCTGTCTCGGTGGACGACGTCTTGGACCACCTCCTGCCCGATGACTGGCGGTGGGAGGACCGCGCCGAAGCCGAACAAGCCGCCATTGCGGAAGCCGAAGCTGCCGCCGGTGACGAGGAAACAGAACAAGACACCGCTTCGGCCCTGGCCTCGGACGATGCGGAAGGCGCTCCCAACGATGAGGATGACGCCCCCGCATCGAGCCCTACGGTGAGCGCCATCTTGGCGGATAAAGTTCGCCGCAAACAGACGCGTCAGCAAACAGGTAGAGAGGCTGGTAGAGAGACTGGTAAGGAGGTCAACCCCGATGTCTAAGGGATTGGAGACCCCCACCGAAGGACGCCGCGGAGTGTTCGGGCGTCGGCGCCGCTCCCAGATGGGCGCCCAAGATCGCTCGCTGTTTACCAGGGTGGCGGAAAGCACCGCCCGGTTCATGGGTACTTCCAAGTTCATCTTGTGGATGACGGTTTTCGTGGCGGTCTGGATTGCCGCGAACCTGATTTTGACCCAATCCCTAGGGGATAACCCCTGGGACCCCTACCCGTTTATCCTGCTAAACCTGATGTTTTCCACCCAGGCTTCCTACGCTGCGCCTCTTATTATGTTTGCGCAAAACCGGCAGGACGACCGCGATCGGGTCATTGCGGAGCAGGACCGCCAGCAGGCCGCCCGGACCTTGGCCGATACCGAGTATCTGACCCGGGAAATTGCCGCCTTGCGTTTGGCGGTGTCAGAGCTCGCGACCCGCGATTTTGTGCGGTCGGAAATCCGTGACTTACTCGACGATTTGGAGCAGCGCGCCGCCGAAACGTCAGACGAATCGAAAGACACCTTCCCCGGCGCGGATTCTAACCAGCGCTAACGACCTGCACCCGGGTTGCCGTGAGTTTGCGCCCGGCGAAAACCTGATGGGTAAAATGGTCGGCATGAGTCCAAAGAAAACAACTTCGCACGCCCCGAAAGGAAGCGGCGGGGTCCGTCGGCACCGCTTGAAAGGCAAAGGGCCGACTCCGAAAGCCGCCAATCGCCCTTACCACCAGGCCTATCGCGACCGTCTGGAGGCGGAACGCAAAGCCACCCACACCTCGGGAGTGACCCAGCGGGCTGCCGCGAAAGACAAGTACCGGCCCACCACCGCTGCGGACAGCGAAATCATTTTCGGACGCAACCCGGTGGTCGAAGCCGCCGCGGCCGGGGTACCGCTGAAACGGCTGTTCGTCTCCGCCACGCTCATGAAAGACGAGCGCCTGTCCAAAGTGGTGCAACGCGGGGCCGCTTCGGGAGCGGAGCTGCAAGAATGCTCCCCCGCCGACCTGGACCGCATCACCGCGGGAGGGACCCATCAAGGCATTGCTGCGGAAATCGCGGCTTACGAATATGCCGAAGTGATGGATTTGTGGGACCAAGCGGTCGCTCGAGCCAAATCTGAGCCGAAACGTCCGCCCCTATTCATTGTGTTAGACCAGGTCACCGACCCGCACAATCTGGGGGCGACGCTGCGTTCCGCGGCGGCGTTCGGGGCCGACGGGGTCATTATTGGTGAGCATCGTTCGGCTTCGGTCACTGCGGCCGTGTGGAAAGTTTCGGCGGGGGCGGCGGCGATTGTGCCGGTCGCAAAAGCGCGGAACTTGACTCATGCCTTGCAGCAGCTGCAGGCGGAGGGGGCGTTCGCTATCGGCTTGGACGGTGGTGGGGAAGTGGATTTGCCCGCTTTGACACTGGCGGATCAGCCTCTGGTGGTCGTGACCGGCTCGGAAGGCAAAGGGATTTCCCGGCTGGTGCGCGAAACCTGCGATCAGATTGTGTCTATCCCGATTGATAAGCGCATGGAATCCCTGAATGCCGCTGTCGCCACCGGCATCGCCCTGTACCAAATCGCCGCCCTGCGCGGCTAGGCTCGCCGACTGCCCCGAGTTTGGGGTTTGCCTGGCACGAATGACCGATTTCACTGCGGTTCGAGACGACCGCCTCAAATTAAAATCGGATTTACCTGCGGTTTTGCATCCCAGGTGCCCGGAAAACCCAAAAATCTGGTTTACAGTCGGTCACTCGTGCATTTGCACGATTACTGCCCCAAGCCGGACCAAGCCATTAGACTTAGCTCATGAAGATTTTTGATTCCGCCACGCATGAAGTCCGCGACTTTGAGCCGGTCACACCGGGAAAGGTAGGGCTTTATCTGTGCGGGCCGACAGTGCAGGGAGCGCCCCACCTAGGGCATTTGCGCGCCGCGCTGAACTTCGACGTGTTGGTGCGCTGGCTGCGCCGGCAGGGATACGCGGTGACTTACGTGCGCAACGTCACCGATATTGACGACAAGATTTTGGCTAAATCAGCCGCTGCCGGCGTGCCGTGGTGGGAGCTGGCGGCCCATTTCGAGCGAGAATTCGACTTTGCCTACCGGGCTTTGAATACCGTGCCTCCGACCGTGACCCCGCACGCCACCGCGCATATTCCCCAACAGATTGCGCTGATTGAGCGCCTGCTCGAGCGGGGTCACGCCTACAGCGACACGAACGGTAACGTGTATTTCTCGGTGACGTCCCTGCCGGACTATGGCGCGCTGACGAACCAGCCGGTCAGCGAACTCGCTTCCACCGAGGACGAGTCCCAAATCGACACCGCCACCGAGGCGGGCAAACGCGACCCCCGCGACTTTGCCCTGTGGAAAGCCGCGAAAGATGACGAACCCGCCGATGCGGCTTGGGACGCGCCCTGGGGACGCGGCCGTCCCGGCTGGCACCTGGAATGCTCCGCCATGAGCCAGGCCTACCTGGGCGACACCTTCGACATTCACGGCGGCGGGCTGGACCTGCGCTTTCCCCACCATGAAAACGAGATGGCACAGTCTCACGGGGCGGGCTGGGGATTTGCCCGATACTGGATGCATAACGCTTGGCTGACGCTGAAGGGCGAAAAAATGTCGAAGTCGGTAGGCAACGTGGTCGGGGTGCGCCGCCTGTTGGAGGATTGGGATCCGGCGGTGGTGCGGATGTCCGTGGTCACCACGCACTATCGGACAAATCTGGAATACTCCGAGGATTCCTTGAAACAGGCGGCACTACTGTGGGACAAATTCACCAGTTTCCTCCAGCAAGTTCCTCGGTCCGCCCCGGCGGGGCAGGTGGCTCCGGAGGTTTGCAATATCTATGGAGACGTCGAGCCAGACCTCGCCCGGCAACGCGAACTCGCCGCGGTCGAGTTACCCGCGGACTTCGTGGCGGCTTTGGACGACGACTTGAATGTTCCCGGTGCCCTCCCGGCACTGCACCGCACCCTAAAAGCTGGCAAAGCGGCTTTGGCCAGCGGGGACACGTCTGCGGCCCAGCAGGCCGCCCGGCAATTGCGCGCCATGCTGGACGTGTTCGGTTTGGACCCGTCCGACCCGGCTTGGGCCACGCCAGCGCCCGCAACACCGGCGGCCAGTGCCGCCCCCGACACCACGGAGGCCCCAAACGAAACACTGGAAGCGCTGGTCACCGCCCTTTTGCAGCAGCGTGCTGACGCGAAGGCGCAACGGGATTGGGACCGTGCCGACGCAATTCGCGACCTGTTGCAAGCCCACGTCGCCCCGGTGGTGGATACCCCCGCCGGCGCCCAATGCGGCCCGGTCACGTTCGGTTAGCCCCGTAAAGCAGGTCAGACTGTTGAAAAAACACGACTTTACCACGGGAATCAAGGCAGGACTTCCCATCGGGCTAGGCTATTTCGCGGTTTCTATCGCCATCGGTATGTATTGGGCACAAGGCAAGCTACCGCCCCTGTCCTCGGCTGTATTTTCCCTCACCAGCATCTCCTCTACCGGCCAGTTTGCCGGTATCACCATCATTGCAGCCCGGGGCGGTCTGGTGGAGCTGGCCGTAACCACGGCGCTGGTGAATCTGCGTTACCTGCTGATGAGCACCTCCCTGTCCCAACGCTTGACCAGCACGAATCCCCGCCCGGTCGGCAGTCTCAAACGGATGGTGATGGCACTGGGGGTCACCGACGAAATTTACGCCATCAACATCGGGCGCACCCAAGTGGGTTTCGCACATTATCTCGGTTCGATGATTCTGCCGATTGTGGGCTGGGTATCAGGCACCCTGGTCGGGGCGTATGTGGGTGAAGCGCTGCCCAAAGCGGTGGAAAACGCAGCGGGAATTTTGCTTTACGCCATGTTTATCGCCATCGTCATGCCCCCGTTTAAAAAGTCCTCGCAGGTAAAAATGGTGGTGGCTATCGCGGCGGGAACTTCGGTCGCCCTTGCTTTTGCCCCGGTCGTGTCCCAGCTGTCCTCCGGCTGGCGCATCATTATCGCCACTCTGGTGGCCGCTGGACTCGGAGCCACGTTCTTTCCACACCGAGAGACTGCAGCCGACCCGGAACTGTCCGGCGGCGAGGCGAGGAAAGCGGGTGAGCTATGAGCTACCTGGCCGCTGCTATCCTGGTGACTGCGCTGGTCACCTATGCTTTGCGCGTCCTGCCGCTGCTGGTGTTGCGCCGGGATATCAAGTCTCCTTGGATTAATTCTTTCCTGTATTACGTGCCGTGGGCGGTGCTGGCCGCGATGATTATTCCCGCCGCGTTCCTCTCGACCGGTTCCCTGATTTCCGCAGTGTTGGGGATTGGTGTCGCCCTAGTGCTGTCGTGGCGAGGTCAGTCGCTGTTTGTTGTGGCTGTCGCCGCGGCGCTCACGGTGTGGGTCTGTGAGGTCGCACCAGGGTTCTTGCCCACCCTTTCGTGAATGCTCACCAAAGGCGTGGCACCGCAGAAAACCGGGACCAAAAGCCCTATGACAGGCAAAGGCCTGTGGAAGAATGAAACCATGACATACAAACTTGTGCTGCTCCGCCACGGCGAGAGCGAATGGAATGCAAAAAACCTGTTCACCGGCTGGGTTGACGTACCTTTGAGCGAAAAGGGCCGCGCCGAAGCTACCCACGGCGGTGAGCTGCTAAAGAAGGAAGGTATCCTGCCTGATGTCTTGCACACCTCCCTGCTGCGCCGCGCGATTATGACCGCCAACCTGGCGTTGGACGCGTGCGACCGGCACTGGATTCCGGTGCACCGCTCGTGGAGGCTGAACGAACGGCACTACGGCGCCTTGCAGGGCTTGAACAAAAAGGCTATCCGCGACGAATACGGCGAGGATCTGTTTATGCAGTGGCGCCGGTCCTATGACGTGCCGCCGCCCCAGATTGAGCTCGGTTCCGAGTTCAGCCAGGACGCCGATCCGCGTTACGCCGGTGAGCCGATTCCGCGTTCGGAATGTCTCAAGGACGTGCTGGAACGCGCGTTGCCCTACTGGAAAGACGCGGTCATTCCAGACCTTAAGACTGGCAAGACCGTCATGGTGGCGGCTCACGGCAACTCGCTGCGCGCCATTGTGAAGCACCTGGATTCCATCAGCGATGCAGAGATTTCGGGTCTGAACATCCCCACCGGGATTCCCCTGTACTACGAGCTGGGCGAGGATTTCAAGCCTGTCGCCCACGGCCGCTACCTGGATCCAGACGCAGCTGCCGACGCCATCAAAGCGGTGGCTAACCAAGGCAAATAGTTCATCTCAAACTGTTTGGGGCGCTTCGGTATACCGAGGCGCCCCAAGTAGTTGTCGGCCGGGTGGGGTTTGCAGAGCAGGTAGTTTGCCAGGTCCACCAGTTCCAGCAGTGACGCATCAGGTCGGTGGGGTAGTCAGGTTGCCTCTCAAGGCCGGTGGGGGTTGTTTTCGGTTGGATTCGGCGCACTAGGTACACCGGGCGTGTCGCCGGGTTTGCGCGAATGTTCCGGCGTGTCGCGGAGTCTAAAACTCAGTGCTGCGCGAAGGCTCCGCCAAAATCCCGCGCCGCGCCACTTCATAGACCGGAGGGTCAAGCAGTTCCGCTTCGGCCCCGTGCAAAGCCGCCACATCCCCGGCTTGTGAAGCCATCACCCGACGCACCGCCTTGACTGCTTTCCGTTTCACCGGAGCGTTTGTTAGGTCAATACCCTGTTTCTTTTTACGTCCGGACTTCTTTTTTCTTTTCGGCTCAATCATTGTTACCTCGGTAAAATTTCGCGCTGCAGGAGGCATTTTTTCGCGCCATTGCGCCAAAAGGGGGCACACCTTTAATTGTTCTTTACCACAAAATCGTGATAACATAAGTATATCCACCTCAAAAACGGGAGATTTTCAATATGACATTTAATGTTGGCGAAACCGTTGTTTATCCCCATCATGGGGCCGCCACAATCGAAGAGATTACGACCCGAGTCATAGGAGGTGTGGAACGCGAATATCTCAAGCTACGTGTCGCCCAGGGCGACCTCACCATCCAGATTCCGTCTGAGAACGTAGAGATGGTCGGGGTACGCGATGTCGTTGATGAAGCCGGGCTGGAACATGTCTTTGAGGTGTTGCGTGCCAAGAAAACCGATGAGCCCTCCAACTGGTCGCGCCGTTACAAGGCCAACGTGGAAAAAATCGCTACCGGCGACGTCGTCAAGGTAGCCGAAGTTGTGCGTGACCTGTCCCGCCGTGACTCGAACCGCGGACTGTCCGCTGGTGAAAAGCGGATGCTGACCAAAGCGCGCCAGATTCTGGTTTCCGAACTGGCCTTGGCTGAAAAGACCAACGAAGAGGACGCTTCGCTGCGCTTGGATGAAGTTTTGGCTTCCTAAAACGCCATATCTTTTTACAAATAATAGTTGGAGGTTTTCCTCCAACTATTATTTTTTGCCCGCTTTGCCCGTTCGGACGCTGTGCCCGCCCTACTCGGTCGGTTGGTAAAGTCCGCGCACGCGGGCCGTGTTTTGCACGAAAACAATGCCGTTTCCGGGCTGGTGCAAATCCAAAGTTTCGTAAATCGTCTCCACTATTTGCGGAGTATTCGCCTGGTCGGCCAGGATTATCACCAGCTCTTTTTCCGGTTCAATGCCCAAACCGAACAGGGTGGCAGTCTCGTGAACCCCAGAGCCACGCGCATTAATAATCGTTCCACCGTGCGAGCCAGCCTGCACCGCCGCGTCGATAACCTCTTCGGCGTGGCCTTTTTCCACGACGGTCAATATCACCTGAATCATGAGTTTTCCTTCTTTTGATGGCTGGTTTCAGCCAGTTGGTGCCCTGCCGAGGCGGCAGCAGCGCGGGGGGCGGTTTTTTCACCAGCAGAGTGGGTCGAGTTGGGTTTGGTTTCACCAGTCGGGGTGGGGCCGGCCCACGGGTCTTTGTTGTGCAGGTTGGTGCGGCGCCGGGCGCGAGCCTGGAACACGATACCGAGCAGCTGCAACACAATCGGGGGCATCAGCGCGACCATGGTGATGAGTCCCAAACCGTCCTCCACCACGTCCGCAGTAGGTGTGCCAGCAGCCGCACCTTGAGCAAAAGCCAGCACAAACGTAGTCAGCATCGGACCGGGCGCGACCCCGCCGCCGTCGAAAGCTAGCCCGCCGAACAGCTCTGAAGACACGAACGTCAGCCCGACCGCCACCAGGTATCCTGGCAACAGCATATGCCACAGCTCTAAACTGGGTATCACCAGACGCAACGTAGACAACAGAACTGCCGAGCCCACCCCTAGTGCCATCGCCGCCATCACCGCTGAAGCCCGCACCGAACCGGAAGTGACCTCCTGGACCTGCTCGGTCAGGACGTGCACCGCCGGTTCCGCCAACACCGCCAGGAACCCCAGCGCAAAAGCGATACCCAGCAGCAGCGGCGCGTTGCCGCGCAGCGCCAAACTCACACCAATCGTGCGTCCCACGTCCATGAACCCGCCATTTGCGCCGGTCAAGAAGAAAGTCAGACCCAAAAACGCCATGACGATACCCGCGATGACACTGCGGCGTACGGACTTGTGCAGTTTGAAAACCGTGACGTTCCCAATCAGGAACAGCGCCAGCAGCGGAGCGAGGGCGAGGCTGACACTGCGGGCTTCCATCGGAAAATGTTTCACCAGCGGTTCAAAGAGGTGGGTCGTGTCCGGAGTCAGGGTCGGTCCGGTGGTCGGCAGGGCGCCCAAGTGCAGCATGATAGACGTAATTTGCAGAGCCAAAACCGCCCCCACGCAAGCGATTGCCACCAGCCCGAAGGCGTCCGCTTCGCTGCGTGCCGAATCGCGTTTCAAAGACGCCACCCCGGTAGCGAAAGCCAGCACGACCGGCACCGTCAACGGTCCGGTGGTGGCACCAGACGCATCGAAAGCAATCGCCAGATACTGCATGGGCGCCACCAGCGCCAACAGTGCCACCAGGCCATAAGACCCCAGCAGCACCCAGCGCAGTTTCCAGCCGCGCAAAATCCGCACCATGCCCAGGCACAGCAACACCGCCAGCCCTGCGGAAACCACCATAATCAACAGGATTGAGGACACTATCCCACTGGTTAGCGTGTTGACCTGCGCTGCATAGATGAGAATATCCGGTTCCGCCATGGTCAACAGGAAACCCAGCACGAAAGTGACTGTCATGACCACCGTAATCCGTCCGGACTTCACCACAGTCGAAGACATAATTCGTCCGATAGGGGCGATACCGACCTCGACCCCCAGCAGGAACAGCGACAGTCCGGCGATAACCGCGATGGCGCCCAGCCCGAAACGCGGCAGCAGCACGCCCGGCAGGGGAACTACTGTGAAATGCATCAGCACCACAACAGCAGCAATGGGTATGACCGACTTGGTCGTTTCCCAGAGCTTTGCGGTTAGGGTATTCATCTAAGCTCCCTGGTAAAGTCCACTGACGGCGACCACGTTTTGGGTGAAAAGAATGCCGTGGTTGGGTTTATTCAAGTCGAGTCGCTGATCGATGGCCTCCTCTATTTGGGGGGCATTCTGGGCCGGGGCCAGCATAAACACAATGTCTTTTTCCGGTTCGATTTCCATGCCCAGCACCAGTTCGGTTTGGGCTACCCCCGAGCCGCGCCCAGCGATGATGGTGCCGCCGCGAGCCCCGACACTTTGCGCGGCTTCGACCACGTCCTCGGCCCGACCGTGTTCCACGATGGTGGTGATGAGCTGCCACTGTGCCGGTTGTGCAGCGTGGTCAGCGGGGGGTTCGGGCCAGTGCTCGATGGCGGACGTTCCCGCGATACCCTCCATCTCAACCGCAAAAGCGATACCCCGGTTAGGTTTCTCGAAGTGGAAACGTTTTGCCAAGGCGTCCATCGCCGTTTTCGCGGTGGCGGTGTCCGCCCCCATGATGAGGACTTCTTTGCGGGAATCTATCACGCCGATAGCGTTGAGCCACTTGTTTTTGATGGTGCCGCGCCCCAGCATCACCGTGGCGCCGCGAATCCCGTGTTTTTTCGCTTCGGCAATGATTTTGGAGGCCATCTGGTCATTGACCACAATGTAGAGCAGCACGGCGTCCTTGTGCCAGTCTTTCTCAAGCATGGGAAACCTTCCTTGTCTTAGAAGAATATATTAGTCCGAGAATTTGGATAGCAATCAGCGGTGTCATAGCTACCGTCGCGATTACCCCCAGTCCGTCCACCACCACGTTTGCTCCCGGTGTACCGGCCGCCGCGCCTTGGGCGAAAGCCAGCACGAAAGTGGCGGTCATCGGTCCGGACGCCACTGCCAGCAGCAGGGCGGGGGGTTGGTTTGCGGCCAGCGTTTCGCCGATGGCGCGACCCACGTCCATGAAGCCCGCGTTGACTCCGGTGAGGAAAATGACCAGTCCTACATAGGAAAACACCAGACCCCAGATAATACGGCGCAGTTTTGCTGCGGTCAGGGGGATAAACTTTGCCAGGGCGCCCACTACGAAGGCGGTGAGGATTGGAGCTAATCCGAGCGCTACGTCACGAATCTGGCGGGGGGCCTCTTGCGACAACGCCGCCACGGGGCTGAGATCCAGCACTTCCGGGGCAGGAATGTCACGCGGAATCTCACCTAGCTGAAAAACGACGGCGGTAACTAACACCGCCAAAATTGCTCCCGCGGAAGCAATCCCCACCAGCCCAAACGCATCGGCCTCACCGCTGCGGGAGTCCTTTTTCATCGCGGACACCCCCGCCGCCATCGCCAAGATGAATGGCACGGTCAACGCCCCGGTGGTGGCTCCTGAGGCATCGAAAGAAATCGCGAGGTACTCGGTAGGGGCAAAGAATCCCAGAACCGCCACTAAAACGTAGGCTCCCAGGAGGATAAATTTCAGGGAGATAGAGCGGATAATGCGCACCATTCCGATGGTCAGGAGCACCGCTATGCCCAGGCTCACCACCAGCACCAAGAAGAGCTTGCCCAGCATTCCGTCGGTGATTTCCTCCACTTGACCGCCGTAAATATGCAGGTCAGGCTCCGCTACCGAGATGAACAGGCCCAGCACAAAAGTTGCCGATATCACGACCGCGAGCCTGCCGGAACGGGCGATGGCGTGCCCCAGCAGCTGGCCGATGGGGGTCAGGCCAATATCCACTCCCAGCAGGAAGATCGCCAGGCCAACGATAATGGCCAGCGTGCCCCAGGCAAAACGTGCCGGCAACGAACCTTCCAGGGGGACCAAAGTGAGTGCCAAAACCACGACAATCCCCACGATTGGCGCCTCAGAGAACAGCGTCTCTTTTAGCTTTCGTAGCGGAGCAGAAAAATCAGCAAGCAATTTGGCTCCTCCATAGGGGCGGTTTTATGCCAGTTTATCAAGTTGTCGAGCCAGAAAGTACCGCGCCGGTTGCGCAAGTGAGCCCTGCCGCGAGGTCTGGCGGCGTTCGGGGGGATGCCTCTCAGTCGCAGAAATGGGGTCCCGTTCTGTTTTTCTAAGCGGGCAAGCCGCTAAGAAAAACTACGAACACCCATATGCTCCTTCGAGGTCCCCCCTCCACCACCGCCCTCGCGTAAAACCGGTCCGTCTTGCATGAACGACCGATTTCACTCCGATAAGTGCCGGCTCTACACAGCTAGAATCTCGCTTACCTGCGGGTTCGGAAAACCAACACTCAGCAGGGACGCCAATTCTGGGTTGAAATTGGTTGTTAGTGCAACTACTCGGAAACTAAGGAATGCTACGTACCCGAGCAGCACCGAAATCAAGATTCAAACACCAGGATTCGGGCAGCCGGGCGGGGCGGGGAGCGTTGGGGGCGACTCAGCGAGAGGCTGGGGGGTGAGCGTTTTGCGACAATAGTCGCGCAAAACGCGAGGGGGTCCTCCCCCTTCCGCCTCTCGCGAGCGCCCCCGAGCGAGTGCCCCGCACCCAAAACAACAAACAGCCCCTAAATTCCTCGAAAACCGAGAATAAAACCTATTTAAACGGCTCGGTGTGCCATATATGGCACACCGAGGCAAATTAATAGGATTTACACCGAAACCAGGGGAAAATTTTGGGGGTAAATTGGCAGGGTGAGACTTTTTGTGGTGCTGACTGCGGCGGGGTCGGGAACTCGACTCGGCTGTGATATGCCCAAAGCGCTGGTTCCCGTGGCGGGACACCCGTTGCTGGAGTGGGCTTTACAAGGTCTACCCAGCTGTGATTTTGTGGTTGTCAGCGCTCCGTTGGAGCAGCTCGACCGTTTTCAATCGGTGGTTTCCGGTTGTGACTTCCCAGCTGCGGTTGTTCCCGGTGGCTCTTCGCGACAAGGTTCAGTAGCAGCAGCCCTCAAAACGCTGGTAAACATGGTTGACCCGGTGCAAGACGATGACCTGGTCCTGGTTCATGACGCGGCCCGGCCTTTCACTCCCCCCGCTGTGTTTGACCGCGTAGTTTCGGCTTTACAGAATGGCCATCGGGCTGTTGTTCCTGCCCTGCCCGTCACCGACACAATCAAGGTCATAGCTCCGCGGACCCGTCCCGACGAGCCTGTCGAGGTCGTCACCGCCACCCCGAACCGCGCAACTTTGCGAGCCGTACAGACTCCACAAGGCTTTTTCCTGCACGAATTGGCAGCGCTGCACCAGCGTTTTGCCGAACGCTCGCTCGCGGAGTCCACGTCTTTCTCCGATGATGCAGCGCTCTACGAAGCCGCAAACCTGCCAGTCGTGACCGTAGAGGGCGATCGCTTAGCCTACAAAATCACCACACCCGCTGACCTGGCTCTCGCCGAATCCCAGCATTCCCCGCACCACTAACGTCCCAGATTTTTCCTGAGCCGCAACAATAACTCACGATTTCTAGACAATAGATACTATTTGCACACCTTGATGTCCCATTGATGGCACACTATGCAGTTCTGAGAGGTAAACAGGATTGTCCGGGGTACCCTCGATATTTTGGTCGTAAGAGGTCCCGTGGTGGAGGGGGGACCTCGAAGGAGCATATGGGTGTTCGTAGTTTTTCTTAGCGGCTTGCCCGCTTAGAAAAACAGAACGGGAGACCACCGCGACGCAGACTTTGGCAGCGCAAGCTCGCTTGCATTGCCAAAGTCCAGGAAGCGGTACGGAAAGCGCAGCTTTCCAAGTATTTCTGCGACTGAGAGGCATCCCCCCGACGCCGCACGGACCGACCTAGCGAGCAACAACCCGATTGAGCAACGAACACCCTAGATAACACGAGAAAACTTAACAAATCCCTAACGTAAAACCGGTAGGTTAACAGTGAAGTCATCAAAGGGGAGAAACAATGCCAAAACCAGGCGGATTCATCCAAAAGTTAACATGGTGCATGGGGGCGCGATGGCAGCGCGAAGCGCAAGAGCCATCGCGGGCCGGGCGCGAAGGCGTCAAAAAACGGTCCGGGGAACCGTTTTAGCCGCAGCTCCTTGAAAGGGAAAACAATGGTAAAAGAAGGCGGATTTCTTCAAAAACTAACCTGGTGCATGTGGGACGCCGGCGGCGCCTCTGTCAACGCGGTCGCGACGACTTTCGTGTTCACGGTTTACTTGACCGGCTCGGCTTTCGGCAACCAAACCGCCTCCTCACAAGCCGTTTCGACCGGCATGACCATCGCGGGGATTATCGTGGCGCTGACCGCCCCCATCACCGGGCAACGCGCGGATCGGCGCGGCAAAGGGACGTTTTGGCTAGGGGTCTTTTCGGTAATCATCATCGCTTGCTTGGCGGCGATGTTCTTTGTGGCGCCGCACCCGAACTTCCTGTGGCTGGGCGTGGGCCTGCTGGCGTTGATGACCATGTTCTTCGAGTTCGCCACCGTGAACTACTACGCCATGCTGACCCGGATTTCCAACGCCGACAACATCGGAAAAATCAGCGGTATCGGCTGGGCCAGCGGGTATTTCGGCGGAATCGTCCTGTTGATGTTCCTGAACTTCGGTTTCATCTCGGAAAATAACTTCACCGGCTTGGACACCGCAAACGGTATGGGGGTGCGAGTCGCGATGCTGGTCGCGGCCGCGTGGTCGCTGATTTTCTTTGTACCGGTGCTGTTTACCGTGCGCGGGCGAGTCGTGCCGGGCAGCGAAAACCTGCCTCACGAGTCAATTTTCACCTCCTACAAAAAGCTGTTCCAAACCATCGCCTGGCTGTTTCGCAACGCCCCAAACGTGTTGTACTTCCTGATTGCCTCCGCGATTTTCCGCGACGGACTGTCCGGCGTCTTTACCTTCGGCGGCATCATCGCCGCGGTGACCTTCGGTTTCTCTCCGGGGGAAGTCATTATTTTCGCGGTCGTCGCCAACGTCGCGGCCGGCATCGCCACGACGCTGATGGGCTTCTTTGACGACAAAATCGGCCCCAAGAAAGTCATGATTTTCTCCCTCATCATGCTGGTAGCCTGCTGTTTGGGGGTTTTCGCGCTGCACGCCCAAGGCAAAATCATCATGTGGACGATCGGGCTGTTCATGACGCTGTGGGTCGGCCCTGCCCAGTCGGCTTCCCGTTCTTTCCTGGCACGGCGCATTCCCGAGGGCCACGAGGGCGAGGTGTTCGGGCTCTACCAGACGACGGGTCGCTCGGTGACGTGGCTGGCTCCCCTGATGTTTACCCTGTTCATCAGCCTCGGCCAGCACTTCACCCCGTTCATTCCGCCCGCTTTGCTGTCTGTGACGACGGGTCCGGGCGGCCCGATGATGGCGATTCACGCGCAGGCTCAGTACTGGGGCATCCTCGGGATTGGCCTGGTGCTGCTGGTGGGGTTGCTGATGCTGCTGCCGGTGCGTGAGGATCACATGGTTCTGCGGCGGGCGACCGAGGCCGCACCTCACGATTCCGCTTCTGACGCAGTTTCGGGCGACCCCACAAGTCTTGAGGGGGACGTTTCCGTGACTGTTTCGCCCTCCAGCCCCGGCCAGCCGGTCAAATTCCCGGCGGAAACGCCAACGGAGGACTTCTCACCTGAAACTCCCCCGCCCAGTGCGCCAGACCCCACACAACCCCTCGGAGGTGCCCAATGAAACGCCGCTTTATCTCCATAATCGCCGCGGCCGGTCTGGTGACGCTGAGCCTGACCGGGTGCGCCTCAGATCAAAGCAAAGTCGACGCGAAACCGGCGCCCGGTTCTCCTGACATCGGCGCGACGGCCGCCATTTTCGCCGACCTGAAACTGGCGGGGCACTCGCTCACGCCGTTCAACGAGGACGAATCCACCCAGCTGCGCCAACAGGTTGACCTGGCCGGGGATCAGGTGCGGGACCTGAAAAACCCGGCGGGACTGGAGTTTGAGCCCGCCGGTTCCGGCTGCCAAGCCATGATGCGCAATTCTTTCAACCTTCCCCTGCTGCACTGGCCCTCCCTGGCGGCCCAAGCGCCTGACGGACAGGCGGCAGCTCAGGTGTTCCTGGCCCCCTCCGAGCAGGATGTGCGGTCGATGATTGACGACCTCAACACCATGGTCAGGAACTGCGAGGAAGTAACGGTGAGCGCCCCGACCGGCACCGTTAAAATGACCCTCAAAGCGAACGACCCTGTGGTGTCTTGTACGAATGGCTACCGCCAAACCGTGACAAGCAACCAGGTCAGCCAAACTTTGGACGTGTGTTACGTCCCGCATGACAACGCGGTTTTGGCGCTGTCCCTGGTGGATTCCACGGATACCGCTCAGGGCATAGCGCAGGATTTAGAGGATTTCTCGTCGCGTTTCTATGCACGGCTGGCCCCGCTGTACACCGAGTAGTCCCTCGCATCCGCCCTAGCACGCCACCCGGCACCCGCAGCCCGTCTCAACGGCGTTGCCCGATGAGCGCAGTTGCGCGATGTCAGCGGGCGCGCGGCTGAGGAATATACTGACCATATGTCGTCAGTTCGCAAATCTAAGGCTCCTGGTCCCCGCCAGCCCGACAGTATCGTCGCTTCTCCTGACCCTGCCATGATTGATGCCGCCCGCACCGAACCGGGCGGGATTCCAGTTCCAGTCGAAGATTTGCCCCTGACCGCGCTGCGCCCTGCCGCCCAAGCGGCTTTCACCGGCTACACCAGTCACGACCCGGAATACCGCCGCATCAAGTTTGCCCTGTTCGTAGCTAGTTTCGTGACTTTCGCGCAGATTTATGAGGTGCAGGTGCTGCTGCCGGACATCTCGAAATTTTTCTCTATCTCCCCGGTCACGGCCTCGCTGGCGCTGTCGCTGACAACCCTGGCGTTGGCCATCTCGATGTTCTTTATCGGGCCGTCCTCGGAGCGTTTGGGGCGCCGCCCGATTATTTTGATTTCCCTGTTCGTGGCTTCCCTCCTGGGTATCATCTTAGGTTTTACCCCGAACTGGGGCTTTTTGATGGTCGGGCGTTTTCTGCAAGGCATGGCGTTGGCGGGTTTGCCCGCGGTGGCTACGGCTTACCTGGCCGAAGAAATCTGTCCGGCTGAGCTACCCAAAGCGGCCGGTTCCTACGTGGCCGGCACCGCGATTGGCGGTATGCTGGGCCGGATTATCTCCGGGTTTCTGTCTCACCTGGTGGGATGGGACATGACCATCACTATTCTGGGTTGCATCGGCGTGGTCGGCACAGTGCTGGTGTGGCTGCTTTTACCCAAGCAAGAGGGTTTCTCTAAGGCCGAACCGGGGTTGAAAGCTCTGTTGCAACACACCAAGGACGTGCTAACTGAACCCGGTTTGGTGCTGCTGTTCGTCATTGCCGGCACCGCGTTAGGCGCTTATCAAAGCATCCTCAACATGATGCCCTACCGTTTGACCGACGCGCCCTACTTCATGGCGACCTGGATTGTTTCCCTGATTTTCCTGGTCAACCTGTTCGGTTCGGTCGCAGCATCCGCGGCGGGCAGTCTGGCTTCCCGTTTTGGACGGCGCGCCGTCGTCCCGCTCGCCGGCATCATCTATTTGGTGGGGATTTTGATGACTTTGGCAAGGCCGTTGTGGGCGATTTTTGCGGGGCTCATCGTGTTTACCATCGGGTTTTTTGCGGTTCATTCCGTAGCGACCGGCTGGGTCACGGCTCGGGCGGTGTCCGGGGTGGGGGCCACCGGCCAGGCTTCGTCAGCCTACTCGATTGTTTACTATGCCGGCGGCTCGATTTTCGGCACCCTGGCTGGTTTTGGCTGGACCGCCCTAGGTTGGCTGGGAGTGGTAGTAATTTCCGGTTCCCTGGCAGTCGTGGTCATAATCCTGGCTTTGATTTTGCGCCACATCAAGCCGCTGTCCGCCTCCGGGTACTGAGCCGAGAGTTCCGCAATTCTGCAGCGCTTCTGGGGTTTCTCACCATCAAGTTACACGTGGGTGTGCCCGATAAAATGCAGCATCTGGTGCGCGGCAGTGTCTTTCAGGGTGTAGCGCATCAAGCGCCCGTCACGATCGGCGCTAACCCAGCCTTCATCACGCAAGACCCGCAGCGCTTGTGAGGCTGCCGTCTGGGTAATACCCGCCGCGTTAGCTAAATCCTGTACGCAAGAACCGGGATAAATATGCATATAAGACAGCAGCTTCAGCCGGGTTAAATCGGCTAGCAATTCGAAGCGAGGTGCCCAGATGGTAGCAATCTCATCGATGTCTACCGGCTGCATTGGGGGGTGTGCCTGCCGGCCGTGGCGGGTCTGGTCTTCGTCGTAAGCTCCATCGGGTTCATGAGGTGTTCCGGTTTCGCGGGGCATCAGCTCCGTATCCGCCGCGCACTGACATCCCGCACCGGTTCCATGTGGATGGGTCAAGGCTTCGCGCAGGGCACGAATCTCGGCGGCAGGCAGCTGGCTCATGAATCTTTCCTTCCTAACACCTTTTCAATTGTGACATTATTCGCTTGATTTTGGCTCGTTATCTCTGGATTTCTCACCGTCAGGAGAATTGCCCCGCTACTAACCGCATGATAATATCTTTGCGAACTGACATATGTCTATGTAGACATTATTAACCCTGCGCGAAAGCAATACGTTACACACAAGGAGCAGCTATGTCCCACCCCTGCCACCCTGGCAAATTCAGCATAAAAACCCTAGCGGTCAGCGGCGCCGCCGTGGCGTTAGCTTTGAGTCTTACCGCTTGTCAAGGGGGCTCCTCCGCGAAAAACCCCGCCGCTGGCACCGACAAAGTCACGGCCGCCGATGAAATCACTCTGGCGGACGCTTATGAATTGGGAGGATACAACCCCACCAACGGCTACGCAGCACTCGGTGTATCCCCCATATATGAAGGCTTGTTGGGTTTGGAAAGCAAAGACCCTCATAAATTGCCGGAGCTGCGTCCGGTCTTGGCGACTACGTTGCCGACCTCTAACGCAGATAAAACCGAGTGGACCGTGGAAGTCCGTGACGGGGTAAAATTCTCAGACGGCAGTGACTTCGACGCCCAAGACGTGGTGGCTAACTACAAAGAAGCTATGAATCCCGCCACAGCCTCGGAAATCGGAGCTTCTTTCGATATGGTTGATCAGATTAACGCAGACGGGAATAAGGTCACTTTCAAACTAAAGTACCCTTACCCCGATTTCCCCTCTCGATTGTTGCTGGGACTGGCACCTGGTGAATATATGAAAGGTGGACTGGCGAGTGAATCTCCGCTGAACACCAAGCCCGTGGGCACCGGACCGTACGTCCTCGAAACGCTTGACAGCCAGAAAGCCGTGTGGATAGCGAACCCTAAATACTGGGGTAAGGCTCCGCAAGTCAAGAAGCTGACGACGGTGTATGTTCCCGATGACGCAGCTCGCGTGGCCCGGATTCGCACCAAGGAATTCGACGGGTCGATTATCCCCCCGGCTTTGGCAAACAGCCTGAAAGACCTCCCAGACTACCAGGTAGTATATGCGGATTCCGCAGACTGGCGCGGAATCAGCTTCCCCGGTAACAATGCGTTTTGTGCCGACCTGCAGGCTCGGATAGCCATGAATGAAGCCGTGAACCGTCCAGAAATCATCAAAAAAGTACTGTTTGGGGCGGGCAAACCAGCATACACTCCAGTTTCTGGGGTTTACGAGGCTTACGTCCCGGAAGCACAGTTTAAGTTTGACCTGGAGGGCGCCAAGAAGCGCCTGGATCAGGCCGGCTGGAAAGTCGGTGCGGACGGGATTCGCGAAAAAGACGGCCAGCGTGCCGCTTTCACCCTGGCTTACACCTCCAATGACACAGTGCGCCGTGACCTTTCGGTGGCTTTCGCCGCCGCCATGAAACCACTGGGCGTAGACGTGAAACTGGAAGGAACGACTTGGGATGCGTTGGATGGACGCCTGGACAAAGTCGGTATCTTGTTGGGCGGCGGCGACAAGCCGTACTCCATCGACACCCAGGTGTACTCAATTCTGCACACCCGCGAAGCAAACACCTCGCAGTACGATAACCCCGGCAACTACGGCTCTCCGGAAATGGATAAAATCTTGGAGCAGGCACGCAAATCCGGAGATGAATCCGAACGCGTGAAGCTATACCAGCAAGCCCAAAAGCAGTATTTGGAAGCCCCAAACCACGTGTTCCTGGCATTCTTGCAACACACCTATGTCACCCGTGATGCCGGTTGGAAGACCGGGAATCTGACGGTAGAGCCGCACTCCCATGGCGTGAATTGGGGTCCGTGGTGGAACTTAGGGCAATGGGAGAAATAAGCGCCGGAATAACTCTGCGCCAGGCGCGTCGCCACGAGCGACGCCACCAGGTGTGGATTTTGGTGCGCAACCGCCTGTTGGTGTTGCCGGTGCTGCTGGTGGCGATTTCAGTAGGTGTTTTCCTGCTCGCCGCCGTATCACCCTTGAACCCGCTGGTGGCGTACTTGGGGGATCGCTATCAGTTCCTCAGCGCCACCCAGCGGGAATCCATCGCGAAGGCACTTAATTTGGATCAATCCTGGCACGGAGCCTGGTTGGCTTGGGCCAGCGATCTGATTCATGGCAATTTGGGGTATTCGCGCACCTATAATCAGCCCGTCGTGCAAGTCTTGGCAGAACGCTGCGAAGCCACCCTGGCGCTATCGGGTGTGGGTCTGGTTCTGGCTTTCGTGCTGAGTATCGTATTGGGGATACTCGGGCTGCGGTGGAACTGGCTGGGACGCGTATTCCAAGCTCTCATGCTGTTTGTCCAAGCCATCCCCCCGTTCGTGTTGGCTTTGGGAGCTGTGTTATTCCTGGCTTTGGGAACCGGATGGTTCCCCGCTGGGGGGCGCACAGGTCCAGATGCCACCTCGGCATGGGAGTGGTCGTATCTAATTTTGCCTGCCAGCGTGCTGGCGTTAACCCAAATGCCGTGGATGCTGTTGACCTTGTGGGAACGCGCCCAAGAGAATCTCCATTCCGACTGGTGGAAAGCCGGGATTCAACGCGGGATTCCGCGAAGCACCTTAATCCGCCGTTCTGTCCTGCCGCTGTCACTGGCTCCCACCATCACCATGGTGGGAATGCGCCTGCCGGAACTGATTGTCGGCGCGGTGCTGGTCGAGGAAGTGTTTTCTTGGGGTGGGCTGGCAGCCGCGCTGGTAGCTTCGGCAAAAGGATTGGATTTACCGCTGCTGACTTTCCTGACTTTGGCATCGGCGGCGCTGGTAATTATCGGCAATCTGGTCGCCGATGTTTTGTATCTCTATTTCGATCCACGGGTGCGATATGAATCTTAAGTTGACCTCCCCTTCTGCGCTGAGAAAGGCATTTAGTCCCAGTCGGCTGGCTTTCTATGCCCTGGTGTTGTTGCTGCTCTACGCCGCAATCTTGCCGTTTTTTGCCGGCACGGATTTGCACGAGGCGGATTTGTCACAAGCACGGTTGGCTCCCAGCGCCGCGCACTGGTTCGGCACTGACTTGGCGGGGCATGATTTGTTGGTGCGCGTGGCTTTGGGTCTGCGGGTCAGCATTTTCGTGGCGGCAGTCTGCGCCGTGGTTTCCACAGTAATTGGGGTACTCATCGGAGCCGTGGCAGCCTCCTGGGGTGGAAAAGTCGACTCGTTACTGATGCGTTTTACCGACACGATTAACGCGTTGCCCCAACTGCTGCTGGGCATTGCGATTGTGGCGTTTTACCCCGGTTCTCTCGTGGCGATTATCGCTTCGATTGCCTTGGTGCACTGGTCGCCGGTAGCGCGTATTGTGCGTTCGATTGCACTATCCACACGTGAATTGGAATATGTAGAGGCCGCGTATCTGGCGGGCGCGAGCCACTGGCAAGTGGCGCGCAAACACCTGCTACCTTCGGTATTCGGTCAGATGAAAGTCAGTGTCGTGCTGCTGTTCCCCCACGCAATTTGGCACGAATCTACCCTGTCTTTCCTAGGGCTGGGGATTTCCCCCGACCAGCCTTCGCTGGGCACCCTGCTAGAGGTGGCGCGCACGGAAATCCTGATTGGCTGCTGGTGGGAACTGGTGTTTCCGGCAGGCGCCTTGGTTTCGTTGACCCTGCTCATTTTCGGATGGGCCTCGGGTTTGGGCAAGGCTTCGCGCGGAGCAGCCGGAGAGGCAGATTCTGCAGAGTCCGACACATTAGTAGGGGATTTGAGTGTTGCCGCCAGCGGCGTTGCCCGGTGTGTGCATGAGGCTCCGGCCGGGGAACCAGACGAAAATACCACCCCACCCGCCTTGGAATTCCGGGATTTGAGCGTGACGGTTCCCTGCTCTGGCTGGATTTCTGAGCAGCGTCATGAAGCCCCGACTGACAGCACCGCCGCAACGCTAACATCGACAGCCAATTCCCCCACGGAACGCGACCTGGTTTTGGAAGACCACGTGAACCTACAGGTCAAGCCCGGTGAACTACATGTGCTACTGGGACAATCCGGAGCGGGGAAATCGATTCTGGCGAAAACCGCCACCGGGATGCTGCCCGGAAAGATGCAGGTCAGCGGCCAAGTCAGCGTCAGCGGGATAACACTGTATGGCAAAAACTGCCCGTGGCCAGCGATTCGCGGGCGTCTCATCGCGGTGGCGTCCCAATCCAGCGCCACAGCTTTTGCACCGAACCGTACCATTGGCGACCAACTGGAGGAGGCCATAAAACTACTACAGCATCGTAACTGGGCAGAGTTGCTTTCCGGGCAGACAGCCGAAGGCTTCGCTTCCTCAGAGGTAGACGACTCGGCTTCCACCAGGGATGCCACGCCACAGCGAACGGCGCAAGTCCCGTCTCGGGGTGAGGCCTCCGAGCCCGCAACCGTGACCGAATTGTGCGAAATGACGGGCTTTCCCACGGACTCCCTCGCGGCTTATCCGCACGAGTTGTCCGGCGGCATGTTGACTCGGGCAAACCTGGCGCTGGCTTTGGCGGGGAACCCCGCAGTTTTGATTGCCGATGAGGTCACCGCCGGATTGGACGAAACACGCCGCGACCAGATTTGGCAGCTGTTGCGAAAGTTAGCAGACCGGGGTCTGGCAGTGTTGACCATCACCCACGATTTGGCGTTGTTGCTGGATTTGTCTCTGGCAGATCAGGTGACAGTGCTGGGTCACGGTCAGGTGTTGGAGCAAGGCACAGCAACGCAGGTGCTAGATACGCCACTGCATCCTTATACGCGGGAACTATTAGCAGCTTTGCCACGGAATATGGCACGAGACGGGGTCTATGTATCCGGGCAGCACCACACTTCTGACAACGAGAGTCAACTCCTACTGGCGCCTGTGGAAACCGCAATCACCAGCACCAACTTGTCTGTAACCGGAGAATCACCGCAGACATCCGACGTAACCCACGAAACCGTATTGGAAGTGCGCGACCTCACCGTCGGTTATCACGGAGTCCCGGTGGTGAAAGGCTTTAATCTCAGCCTGCACCGCGGCGAAACCGTGGGGTGGTTCGGAGACTCTGGTTGTGGCAAAACCACTACCGCCAGGGCGATTGCCGGACGCCTCACTCCCTTGGCAGGCCAGATTCGCTGGTGTGAATCAGGGGAAACGGCCACACTGCCAGGCAATAGCTCCGCCACCAAACAGCGCCCACGCGCGGCGGTGCAACCCGGAGTCGCGATGCTGTTCCAGTCGCCTCGGCGCTCCGTGAATCCGCGTTGGACACTGGGGCAAATCATTGAGGAACCGTTAGTTTACGCGGATGTTCCGCCCGATGTGCGGCGCGAGCAAGGCGCTAAAATCTGCAATGAGCTGGGGATTCCCTCTGAGTTCAGGCGGCGCTTCCCGGCGGAAGTCTCAGAGGGACAGCTGCAGCGCGTTGCTTTGGCCAGATGTTTATTGACCAATCCCACGGTGTTGATTTGTGACGAGGCCACTGCCATGCTGGACACTTTCAGTACCGCTAGCCTGGTGCGGGCGATTCAGCGACGCTCGGCGCGGGGGCTCGCGGTTATAGCGATTAGCCACGACCGGGAACTTCTGGATTACTGGGCTGATTGTAGCCTTGACCTGGACTAATCTGCGCCCCGCTGCGACATTAATTCCCTGTTTCGCCACCTTCTGCAGCCCTGCAGCATCGCGAAGCCGGTCATGATTTTCCGGAACCGGATTCCCCCGCCAAGCCGGTTATTTTCCCGCCGGAATATCCAAGTCGATGCCTTTCAGGATTTCTTTGCGGAACTCATCGTGGCCGAGGAAATCTGTCCGGCTGAGCTACCCAAAGCGGCGGGTTCCTACGTGGCCGGCACCGCGATTGGCGGCATGCTGGGCCGGATTATCTCCGGGTTTCTGTCTCACCTGGTGGGATGGGACATGACCATCACTATTCTGGATTGCATCGGCGCGGTCGGCACGGTGCTGGCTGGGAGTGGTGGCGATTTCTGGTTCCCTGGCAGTTTTGGTCATCATCCTGGCTTTGATTTTGCGCCACATCAAGCCGCTGTCTGCCTCCGGGTACTAAACTTCGCGAAAACCAGTTAACCGTACCCACCCCGGACCTAAACTGTAACGGTGCGAGCGATGCTCGCGACACGTATCCCTAGTGAGGAACAATCAAATGGCAGAACATGAAAAACCGGGGCTGGGTGAGCGGTTTAAATACCGTTTCGACAACCTCATGTCCAAAGGCATGTTGGGGAAAATTTTCCTGCTGGGTCTGCTCAGCATCGTGTTTATTTTCATAATTTTTGTGTTGACCCGTATCTTTGAGCGCACGCCGATGGATCCGGGCAAACAGCTGTGGGTGACGCTGATGCGGACTTTTGACCCCGGCAACCTCAACGGGGACGAAGAAGTCTATTCAAAAGTTTTCGTGTTTTTCATGTTGTTAGCCACTCTGTACGGCATTTTTTTCTTGGCCACGTTTATTGGGATTATCAATAACGGCCTGGAAAACTACATGGATGCGCTCAATCAGGGTAAATCTCATGTCCTGGAACGTAACCACACCGTCCTCTTGGGCTTCAACGAAATCGCGTTCAATATTTTGGAACAGCTTTTTCTGGCCAACCTCAGTGAACCCAAGAAAACTGTGGTGATTCTTTCCTCGGACCATGACCCGCAAGAGCTGGAAGACACTATCCACAACCGATTCCGCTTGGGTCTGCAAGACGGAACCCCGCAGCGTAAGTACCAAAAACACACTCGGGTCATTTGCCGCAAAGGCGAAATTTACGCCGAAAACGATTTGGCGATGTGCTCCCTGGAACACTGCCATTCCGTCATCATCAACGCCAACAGTGACTTTTACACCATCAAAGCCATTATGGCTTGCCGGAAGTATCTGGAAAACGTGGCGGCCGGGTCGGAACAAAACCAACCGCGGCGCCCCGGGCCTCATATCACAGCGGTTATTCACCAGAAAAAGAACATTAATGCCGCTTATATCGCCGGCGGAGAGTTTCTCGAAGTCATTTGCTACGAAGAGTTTATGTCCAGAATCATGGCGAATTCCGCTCGCCAGCCGGGGCTATCCCAAGTATTTAACATGCTGTTCAACTACCAAGATAGCGAAATTTACTCCGCCGATACCGCAAACCTGCGGCTTAACGGCACCCCCCTACCTCTTGAGAACATCCCGATTTATGAAATCAATCAATACCTTAAGAATGCGGTGGCTATCGGCGGTTATACGAGTCAAGGCGCGCCGCGGCTGAGCGTGGACGACAAACTCAATCGCCGGCAAATTCCTCACAGTCTGCTGTTTCCCTCCATAGTCAACGAAACAAATCCGGGAACGCTGCGCGGTTTTGAGAAACTCTATCTGGTTGAGGAGGACAACGGGGTCGAGGAACTGACCGAGAAAGTCTGCGATTGGTCAAATGATCCGAAGCCCTGGACGGTTCCGGATAAACCACGGGGCAACATCGTCATTATCGGGGCTAACGACCTGCTCCCCTCCGTGCTGGAGGGCTTTAGCGGATTCCTCAGCGACAATGCTTCAATTCTGGTGCTGGACAATGCCTCTAAGATTGCCCAAGCGAATAATTTTTGCCCCGAAGGTGTCGATGTTCGCTACGCGGCTTGCAATATCGATTCCTATGAGGAACTGGCGAAGTGGCTGCCCACTCCTGAACCCGCGTCCCCGGGCTGCGGCCCCAGCTGGGACTGCACTCGCAGCATTTTGCTGCTGTCCGACTTCCAGTGGGAACAAGCCGACGAGGCACACCCCGACCCGGATGACTTGTACAACCGGATGAGTCTGGCGGATGAAAAAACGCTTTCGCGCCTCCTTTATGTCCGTCAACTCTGTACCCTGGCGTCCGAGCCTTACTCCATCACCTGTGAAATGAACCTTGAGCAAAATCGGAGACTTGCCGAATACACCGGCAACGAGGATTATGTGGTGGGCACCAGCGTTACCGCCATGATTATTGCGCAAATCTCAGAGAGCCGCGATTTGTACCTAGTTTTCCGGGAGCTGCTCAGCCCCAACGGTTCCGAACTCTATATGCGCAAAGCTGGCTCCTACCTGGGATTTTCCGATTCTCCCAAAGCCTTCAACTTTTTTGAAATGTTGGCTCTCACGGCCCAAAAGAACGAAGTTCTGATCGGTTTTCGCCGCCGTGACACCGATGGCCAGTACGAAACGCCCGTCATCCTTCCGCCACGCTACGACGCTAGCGGCGCGCTGATTCGCTACACCATCCATCCTGAGGATTTGTTGGTCACCATCGCTGAACAGTAGTCGCACTCGCTTGCTTCACAAGGGGTTGGCTCCGGTGTCCGGTGCCGTTACGGGGCGCTGCGGGGTCGCTGGGCAGGGCGAAATGTCTGGCGGGTCGTAGGATAGAGACATGGAACAGAAACTCAACGTGGGCGATGCGGCCCCGGACTTTACAATCGAAACCACCGCAGGAACCTTCCACCTGGCCGAGGCTCGTCAAGCCGCGAAAGCCGGGGTGGTCGTGTACTTTTACCCCCGCGCGATGACCCCGGGCTGCACCACGGAGGCTTGTGACTTCCGCGATTCCCTGAACTCCCTGAAATCCGCGGGATACACGGTCATCGGGATTAGCCCGGATAAAATGCCCGCCCTGGAAAAGTTCCGCGACAAACAGACCCTGAACTTTGCCTTGGGCTCCGACCCGGAGCATACAGTCCTGTCTGACTATGGCGTGTGGCAGGTGAAACCCCTGACGAAAAAGCTCGGGGTGGTGCGCTCCACGTTCGTAGTCAGCCCGGATGGCACGCTGATTTCCGCGAAATACAACGTGCGGGCGACCGGGCATGTCGCCCGCCTGCGCAAAGAACTCGGACTGGATTAAATCACTGTTCGTCGAGGCCGCTATCAGGGTTCTCGCCGGTTTCGTCAGAAGGGTCGCCGCTGGGGTTTTCCGAAGTGTTCTCGGTTGGGTTTTCACGAGGGTCCTCGCTAGCGTCCTCGGTCGGATCCGATTCGGGACCGTAATAGCCGGGGTCTACGGGATAGACGGTCTGCAGCGGGCTCGGCCCGCAGTCGTAGTGGCGTTCCCGAGGGCCTTCCATCAGCAAGAACGGCCACCGGCGCTGCCAGGAAAACCGCAGCTGCCAAGCAAACAGCGCCCAGATAAACACCGCTATCGCCGCACCCATACAGGCCAGCGCCCCCAAACCGATGCTCCAACGGGCTCCGAAAGTCTTTCCAACCCAGCCCACCAGCGGGGACCCGATGGGCGTGGCACCCAGGTTGAACACGAAGTAAATCGAGAGGACCCGCCCTCGTAAACTTTCGGGCGTAGACGTTTGAATCAGGGCGTTTGCCGCGGTCAACAGGGTAATCATGAAGAACCCGGCGGGTATGGACATGACCGCAAAAGCCCAATAGGTCGGGCACAGCGCCAAAAGCGCCTCGGCCAATCCAAAAAAGAAAACCCCGGAAATGACCATCGCGAAACGCGGGTGAGTGCGCCGCGCCGCCAGCAGCGCGCCCGAGAGAGAACCGACCGCCAGCATCGTCCCCAGCAAACCGTACTCGCCCGGCCCTTTGGCATACACATCGGTGGCCATGAAAGCCTGGGTCATCTGCAGGTTGAATCCGAAAGCGCCGGTCAGGGTTATCAGGAAGATGATGGCTTTCAGGTCGGAGCGGGATTGCACGTAGGCGAAACCCTCCCGAATCATGCCACGACGCCGCACCCCGCGCTTGACCGAAAAGAAATTTTCCCTTCGCATCAGCGCCAGAGTCACTACCGGAATCACGAAAATGACCGTGTTGATGACGAACACCCAGCCCGGACCCAGCACCGCGATCAACACCCCCGCCAGGGCGGGACCAATCAGTCGGGCGATGTTGAAAGCCATCGAGTTCAGCCCCACCGCGTTGGGCAGGCAGTCCGCCGGCACCAGTTCCGCGATGAAAGTTTGGCGCTGCGCAATCGCCAGGGCATCGAAAATGCCGGTCACGAACGCGATGAGGTAGATTTCAAACAGCTGAGCCGAGCCGGTCAGCAGCAACATCCCCAGAATCAATCCCAGCAGGGCCACCCCGGATTGGGTAATCTGCAGCATCCGGCGCCGATCCATCCAATCTGCCAACGCCCCGCCAAAGAAACCGAAAATCAGCTGGGGCAGGAACTGCAGGGCGGTGGTCATCCCGACCGCGAACGCGTCGTTGTCGGTCAAAACGACCAGGACCACCCAAATCTGGGCGACACGCTGCATCCACATCGCGGTAGCCGCAAACAGATTCGAGACAAACCACAGCCGAAAATTCGCGAACCGCAGTGAATAGAAGGTTTTACTGGCCAAGCGGCTCATCTTCTTTCTATTCCACAGGTTCCCCTAGGCGTGGTCTCGCTGTTGGGGGTCGAGACCAGCAGGTTTTCGCTTACTTTTTCTTGGTCTTTGCAGTAGTTTTCTTCGCCGTAGTTTTGCGTGCCGGCGCTTTGCGTTTCTTAGTTGGCCCTTTGGCGCGTTTTATGGCCAAAAGTTCAAACGCGGAGCTTTCGGTCAGCGTGGCGGGGTCGGTGCCGCGCGGCACGGTCGCGTTCGTGGTTCCGTCCGTCACATAAGGTCCATAGCGGCCGTTCTTAAGGGTGACTTTCTGGCCCGTTTCGGGATCCTCGCCAAACTCCATCATCACCGTTTGCGACGTCGCCGCCCGCCCGCGAGTTTTCGGAGCTGCCAGCAACGCCAATGCCTCTTCGGTCGTCAACGTGAACAGCTGTTCCTCGCTTTCCAGTGAACGCGTGTCAGTACCGCGCTTGATGTACGGCCCGTACCGCCCGTTAGACGCCACAATGTCCACGCCTTCACTGTCCTGACCGACCGTGCGCGGCAGGCTTAACAGCTGCAGGGCTTCCTCCAGGGTAATCGTGTCCGGGGACTGAGTTTTCAGCAGGGAGGCCGTCCGATTCTTGGGTTTCTTTTTCGCGGTCTTCTTTGCTTTGGTGTCGCTGTCCGTCTCGGCTTTCGGTTCCGGGGCCAGTTCCTCCACGTAAGGACCAAACCTGCCGTTCTTGGCGACAATCTGAAGTCCGGTTTCGGGGTGTACCCCCACCACCCGGTCGCCTTGGGCACCTTTTTCCAACAGTTCCCGGGCCATCTCCAGAGTCAGCTCATCGGGAGCCACTGTATCTGGAACCGAAGCGCGTTCCTCGCCGCGCTGCAGGTAGGGGCCGTAGCGTCCCACGCGCAGGGCGATTCCTTCACCCAGCTCCACTGTGTTTAGGGCGGCAGCATCAATATCTCCCAGCTCCGCCACCGCGCGCTGTAGCCCTAATCCTTGCAGGTCAGAGCCTTTACCGTGACCGTACCAAAAGTCCTTTAACCACTGGGTGCGGTCGGCTTGCCCGGCCGCGATTTTATCCAAATCGGCTTCCATATCTGCCGTAAAGTCGTAATCAATGAGCCCGGGCAGGTTTTCTTCCAGCAGTTTCACCACGGAAAACGCCAGCCATGACGGCACCAGAGCCTGCCCGCGGCGATACACATACTGCCGATCGACAATGGTGGAAATGGTCGAAGCGTAGGTGGAGGGTCGCCCTATCTCGCGTTCTTCCATCGCTTTGACCAGCGACGCGTCAGTGTAGCGGGCGGGCGGGGTCGTGAAGTGCTGCCGCTCCTGACCGGAGTCCAGGTTATTGAGATGTAGCCGGTCCGCGGCTTGCATCCGTGGCAGTCTCGCCTCGCCGGTCTTGCCCTCGCCGGAAGTCACCGCGGGCTCATCGCCCTCATCCCGGCCTTCCTCGTAAGCGGCGAGGAAACCGGGATTTTCAATCACTGTTCCGGATGCCCCGAACTCGGCGTGAACCGAGCCATCAGCAGGAACAGCCGCAATCTTCACCGACACGGTGGTGCCGGTGGCATCGTTCATTTGGCAAGCCAGGGTGCGCCGGAAGATGAGGTTGTATAGCTTCCATTCGCGCGCATTGAGTTTGCCTTCCAGACTCGAGGGCAGTTGGAACTGCTCCCCCGCGGGGCGGATAGCTTCGTGAGCCTCCTGAGCCCCTTTCGTCTTTGTTTCGTAAATTCGGGGTTTGGCGGGTACTGCATCCTTGCCGAAGCGGCTCACCGCCAGGGACCGAGCCGCGGAAATAGCCTGTTCAGACAGGTTGACTGAGTCGGTACGCATGTAGGTGATGTAGCCGTTTTCGTACAGAGACTGTGCCACGCGCATCGTGTCTCGCGAGTTCAACCGTAGTTTCCGGGACGCTTCTTGCTGCAGGGAGGACGTCGTGAACGGGGCGGGGGGACGGCGCCGATAAGGCTTGGAGTCTACGTCGTCGACCGACCAGGTCGCGCCTGTGCTGATGGCGTCAGCCAGCTTTCGTGCCGTGGCGCCATCCAGCGCAAACACCCCGGCCTTTTGTGCCGCGGACTTGAGCTTTCCGTGCTCGTCAAAGTCTTTGCCGGTCGCAATGCGTTTGCCATCCACCTCCCGCAAGGTGGCGGAGAACTCGGTGCCGTCCGCCTCGGGAGTCAGCCACGCCACCAAATCCCAGTATTCAGCAGAGGTAAAACTCATCCTGTCGCGTTCCCGGTCGACGACCATCCGGGTCGCCACCGACTGCACCCGTCCTGCTGACAAGCCGGTACGAATCTTGCGCCACAGCAGGGGGGAGACTTCGTATCCGACCAGGCGGTCGAGGATACGGCGAGTCTCTTGGGCATTGACCAGGTCGGTGTCTAGCTCGCGGGGGTGGTTCAGGGCGTGGTTGATAGCGTCCCTAGTAATCTCGTGAAACACCATGCGTTTCACGGGGACTTTCGGTTTCAGCACCTCCAGCAGGTGCCAGGCAATAGCCTCCCCCTCGCGGTCCTCATCAGTGGCCAGCAGGAGTTCGTCAGCATCTTTCAGCCGGGCTTTCAGCTCGCTAACTTTCTTTTTCTTATCCCCGTCAACCACGTAATACGGCTCGAAGTCGTGATCCAAGTCAACCGCGAACTTCGCGTAGCCGGTCTTTTTCAACGCGGCGGGAAGATCAGAGGGCTGCGCGAGGTCACGAATGTGACCCACCGATGCCTCCACGTCGAAGTCGTCGCCAAGAAACCTCCCAATGGTTCGGGCTTTCGCCGGGGACTCGACAATCACGAGTTTTTGGTTTGCTTCAGCCACTAAGTCTTACTCCTTTTAAATGCGCAAAAAATGAGTTTACCTTCTGAAAGATACCTCGAATTCCCCGATTGGGTAAAATTCAGGGGTTTTCCGGGGGACTTTGTCACCATCGAAATTGTCAGGTCTAATCGCCCTTTCTGCTTGTGATTTATATCACACAAGCCTTACCGGCACCACGTACATCCGACCTTTTGCACTCCCACTCAGCGCAAAGACCAAGGGTAGACCCCCTGCCGGAGGAAAAGCGGACCCAACTCCCTTTCGCTGGTCTCGCCTGCAAGAAGTCGCGATATATAATTCTCATTCACGACTCATAAAGGTCGATACGATTAAAGAGGGAAAGTGCGCCCAATTCACCTGGTCTTTGTCAGATTGGAAGGAGGCCGGGGCGTTGCCGTTTTGCGAGGGGAGGGCTGAACGATGCGCCGTGCGTTAGACACTAAACTGACGCCAGCACTGGCATTCGTCTCCATCGTCGGTATCCTCGTGGCATGTGTGCTGGAAGTTCCCGCTAGCGGGCATGGCAGCAAATTCGGTGCGGCAAAAACCCCCGACCGAGTCCACTCCGCCGAACTGCACCAGCCGGCGCCACCGGACGACAACTTTATCGACACGACTTCTAAATCTGAAGTTCGCCGTGCCTACCTGGCACATTACGAAAAAAACATGATTCGTCCCGCCATGAGTGTCGGGGTGGACCTGGAAAAATGCGACCCCGGTCAAGCCGTAACGGACGGGATTCTTCCCATTATGGAGGCCTGGAATTTTATGCGCGGTCTCAACGGCTTAAACGCCGTCACCTTGGACACTTCGGGAGCAATCGCTCCCTACACTCAAGCCGCCGCAATGGTCAGCGCCCGCAACGGCAAACTGTCACACTATCCGGCGGTAGAGGGGTTTGCTTGTGCTACCGATGATGCGGTGCGCGGGGCAAGACATTCCAACCTCGCCCAATCCATCTCACAAACTTCTGCAGAAACTGCCCTATGGTACTACATGGATTATTCCAGCCAATCCAACCCCACCAATGACCAGCTCGGGCACCGCCTGTTTATGATGGATCCGCAGTTGTCCCTGACTTCTATCGGGGCCGTGGCAGGCTATACCGCTATCTCGGTTCGCACCGGTGAACCCTATCCGGGGCTGCCCGCCGAAGCCATGCATAATCCCCAAGCCCCCTCCCCGGAATGGATGAGCTGGCCATCGGCCGGGTTCTTTCCCAAACAGCTGCTGACCTCGGTTGGGGAAACCAACTCGGGGATGGATCTGGAACGTTGGAGTTTCTCGGTACTGAACGCGGACCTTTCCTCCGCGAAAGCCAGCATTATTGACCCGACCGGGCACCCGGTTCCGCTCACCACCATTCACCCCGGCGAAAAGGGGGTCACGTTCACGCCTCGTGCCATCGCGGACTACTCCACCCTGCTGATGAAGTTCCCCACGATTGAACGAAAGCCTGTCGGCCAGGAAAACCTGGTGTACAAAGTCAAGATTGACGGGGTGAAAAACGCGCCGAAGAGCACCTATGAATATCAGGTGGCGCTGTTTGACCCGCTGACCCCCCTGGAGAAAACCGCGCCTCAGATTCAGCTGATGGAACAACCCCTCACCGGTGTGGGATACAAGCTTGTCAACCCGATTAGGATGCAAGTCTCGGCTTGGCCGGTGCCGAAATATCAGTGGCAAGAACGCGACCATGCCGGAGCCTGGAGGGATATCCCCGATGCGACCCAGGAAACTTTCACTCCCGATGGTATCTGGACTTGGAACCGATCCAAGAACACCGAATATCGCCTGATGGCGACCTCTTCGGAAGGAACCGCCACTTCTGAACCGGTGCGGGTGGCGGTGCAGGGGCTAAAGAATATGCCGACCAGCGCAAAAGCCCCGGTGGGGTCGCGTGTCTCGTTTGAGGCGTCACCCATCATGGATCCTGACGGCTCCCTATTCGACACGACCTATGAGTGGCAGGTGAAACGCGCCGGAATCTGGCAGCGAATCTTCGACGACGGGCATTTTGAAGACACCACCACGAACCGCCTGTCTATCAGTCGGGTTACCCCTGCTGACCAAGGGCTTGCGTTCCGCTTGGTAGTTCGCTCCAAGATTTTCAAACTGTCCGGCTACGACGTGGTGGTTTCCTGGTCGGACGGCAACGCCAAACTCACGGTTTACTAATTCTTACTTAACATTTCTTTGCTAAGTCTTGACGATCGTATCCTCACTAAATTACGATTTTTTTATTGCTCCGATGAGGGGCAATGGCAGAATATTTCGACTTCAGAAAGGATACGCGCAATGAACAAACAATACCGGACACTTCACCGCAGCTGTGCGGGCACCGCGCTGGCTTTAGCTATGCTGGGCGTTGCGGCTTGTTCACCGGCAACTGAAAATGCTGCCACTGATACGCCTGAGAGTACTCCTGAAAGCACAGGACATATCTTGCCGACGGCGCAAGTGAAAGCTATTACCGACGCGGTAAATGCTGATGTCGAGGAAGGGTCAGTTAGGACTACATCTGGTCCGAAACCGAGCTATCAACTTGATGCCAAGAAACAAAAGACCATTATGAATATCAGAGATGAAGATAAGTCCAAGTGGGAGAAAGGAACCTACCGGTTCCAAGTTTTTTGCATCGGGCAAGGCACTCTGAACGCATCGTTTACGGTTGGTGACCAAACGGAATCTATTTCGGATATGGTTTGCTCCGATGGCGTGACTTCAGAAAATGTCACACTCTCGATTGACGAGGCCGACAATAGCGTGGTGAGCATTGAACCGTCAGACGACGCGAAGATCGAAATTGCTTATCGTATTGATAAGTTATAACCATAAATAATTCTATAAAGGCGGGCAGTCACCGAATGGTGACTGCCCGCCAAAATATTAATGGGTCAGTGCCCCATGAGCACTAACTACTTGGCTGCCTTGAGGCGCTCACGCAAGCCTTCCAGCTCTGCCTTAAGTTGAGCCGGGAGCTTGTCACCGAACTGAGCGAAGTACTTTTCGGTATCTTCGGTCTCAACCAGCCAAGCCTCGGGGTTAATCTCAAACAGGGCATCCCAGGCGGCCTTGTCGATGTCCAAGCCCTCCAGGTTGAAGTCCTCGAACTTCGGGTACTCACCGGTCGGGCCGTCAATGGCGTCAACCTGGCCGGACACGCGCTTGACTACCCAGTCGAGCACGCGGGAGTTCTCGCCGTAGCCGGGCCACATGAACTTGCCGTCAGGCGTCTTGCGGAACCAGTTGACGTGGTAGACACGCGGGAACTTGTCGCCCAGCTTCTCTTGCATCTCTAGCCAGTGACCCCAGTAGTCCGCCATGTTGTAGCCGCAGAACGGCAGCATCGCGAAGGGATCATGACGCAGCGAGCCAACCGCGCCTTCCGCGGCAGCGGTCTGTTCGGAGGACACGTTCGCACCAATGAACACGCCGTGAGCCGGGTTCTTTTGCTCGGTCACCAGCGGCACGTTCGAGGCACGGCGGCCGCCGAACAGCACGGCGTCAATCGGCACGCCCTCGGGAGCTTCCCAGTCGGGGCAGATAATCGGGCACTGCGCGGCCGGGGCGGTGAAACGGCTGTTCGGGTGAGCCGCCTTTTCGCCAGAATCCGGCGTCCAGTCCTTGCCGTGCCAGTCAATGAGGTGGCTCGGGGTCGGCCCGTCAATGCCTTCCCACCACACATCGCCGTCATCAGTCAAGGCGACGTTGGTGAAGATGGTGTTTTCCTTCATGGACTCCATGGCCATCGGGTTGGTGTCATAAGACGTGCCGGGAGCCACACCAAAGAAGCCCGCCTCCGGGTTGATGGCGCGCAAAGTGCCGTCCGGGCCGGGACGCATCCAGGCGATGTCGTCTCCGATGGTTTCGACCTTGTAGCCCTTGATGGTGGGCTGCAACATGGCGAGGTTCGTCTTGCCGCAGGCCGACGGGAAAGCCGCCGTCACGTGGTAGCGCTTGCCGGTCTTTTCGTCCGTCAGACGCAAAATCAGCATGTGCTCGGCCATCCAGCCGTCGCGGCGCGCCATGGTGGAAGCGATACGCAGCGCGAAGCACTTCTTGCCCAGCAGGGCGTTGCCGCCGTAACCCGAACCGTAGGACCAAATCTCGTTGGTCTCGGGGAAGTGGGTGATGTACTTGGTTTCGTTGCACGGCCAGTTCGTATCTTTCTGGCCCGGCTCGAGGGGAGCGCCCACGGAGTGAACCGCCGGCACCCACGGCTTGCCCGAGTTAATCAGGTCCATCGCCTTGGCACCCATGCGCGTCATGATGCGCATGTTCAACACCACGTAAGCGGAGTCGGTCAGCTCAATGCCCAGCTGGGAAATCGGGCCGCCCAGCGGACCCATCGAGAACGGCACCACGTACATGGTGCGACCCTTCATCGCGCCCTGGAACACGCCATTTTCCCCAATCAGGGTTTCCTTCATTTCCTTGGGGTCTGCCCAGTGGTTCGTGGGGCCAGCGTCCTCTTCCTTTTCACAGCAGATGAAGGTGCGGGATTCCACACGCGCCACATCAGACGGCAGCGAGCGCGCCAAGAACGAGTTCGGGCGCTTCTCAGGGTTCAAACGGGTAAAGATTCCGGCATCAACCAGCAGTTGCGACAAACGGTCCCATTCCTCTTGGGAACCGTCGCAGAACTCAATAGATTCCGGAGTCGTCATTGCCGCGACCTTAGCAACCCACTTAACTACCTCTTCAGGAGCATTTGCGGGAGCTGCAGCGCGGACATCGGTTTCAGTAACAGCCATAAAGGGCCTCCTACATAGAATGTTTCTCTTACACGGCAATTATCGCGCATTTTCGAACATTGTGCAGGGAGTTAAGTCCTACCCCGAGGTGAATTTTTGCAACTTTTCGACATTCGGAAAGTCAGTAAAGCTGTGAACTGCGGCACCGCGGGTTCCCCAAAGCGAACCGTCGCCCCCGAAAACGCCAGACCGAAAGTACCGCTCACCAGCGCGCTTGTGCAGGCGAAAGCGGAAAAGGAAACCGAAACGAACTTAGATGAGGGTGTAACGCACGATGGCGTCTTCACGCGAAGCCCCCGTACCGATGACGGAGATGCGGCAACCGACCTTTTCCTCCAGGTAAGCGACGTAGTTCTGGGCCGCCTTGGGGAGCTTCCGGAAGTCGGTAATGCCGCTGATATCCTCGCCTTTCCAGCCGGGGACTTCTTCGTAAATCGGGCGGGACGCGGCGAAATCGACCGAATAGTCGGGCATCTGGTCGGTACGTCCGCGCGGGGTCTCGTAGCCCACGCAGACCGGGATTTTTTCAAACTCGGACATAACGTCCAGTTTCGTCATCACCAGGTCGGTCAGGCCGTTGACGCGCACGGCGTAACGCACTACCACCGCGTCAAACCAGCCGGTACGGCGCGGACGTCCCGTCGTCGCCCCGTATTCTGAACCGAGTTTCCGCAGCTGTTCACCAGTTGCATCGGTCAGTTCGGTCGGGAAGGGCCCTTCGCCCACGCGGGTCGTGTAGGCTTTCATAACCCCGACCACTCGGTCGATGCGGGTCGGGCCGATACCGGTACCGGTGCAGGCTCCTCCCGCGGTGCAGTTCGACGAAGTGACGTAGGGGTAGGTGCCGTGGTCGATGTCCAGCATGGTTGCCTGACCGCCCTCGAACAGCACCACCCGCTTTTCGTCCAGCGCGTTGTTCAGCACCAGGGAGGTATTCGCCACCATGGGGCGCAGCCGCTCCGAGTAGGACAGCAGTTCCTGGGTGACTTCGATGGGGTCGATAGGTTCGGCATGGGACCAGCCCTGGGAGAGACTCTTGACAAGGTCGGACATGACGGTGACTTTTTCGCCCAAAATTTCGGGGTCGAACAGGTCCTGAACTTGGATTCCGATCCGATACATTTTTTCGGCGTAGGTCGGGCCAATCCCGCGGCCGGTGGTGCCAATCTTGCGATGGCCACGGTACTGTTCAGAAGAACGGTCTATGGCGATGGCGAAAGGCGTGATGACGTGGGCGCGGCTGGAGATGAGCAGTCGTTCGCAGGGCACGCCTCGTTTTTCCAAGTCGTCGATTTCCTGGAACAAAACTTTCGGGTCGATGACGGTGCCGTTGCCGATGACCGGGGTCACGCGCGGGGACAGGATGCCGGTAGGCAGCAGGTGCAGAGCAAACTTTTCACCATTGACCACCACGGTGTGACCAGCATTGTTGCCACCATTGTATTTGACCGCAAAATCCACGTCTTTGGCCAGCTGATCAGTTGCTTTTCCTTTACCTTCGTCGCCCCACTGGGCTCCCAAAACTACTATCGCAGGCATTGTTCTTTTCGTCGTCCTTTGGAAATCGGGATTGCGCGGCACGCGCAGAGTCAGTCTAGCAAATCATCGGAGCCTTTGACCTCTCGGCTCATGGCTCAGAGATAACGGCGGGGAATCAGGGACGCGAAGACGCCTCCAGTTCGGCCCATTCAGAGGGAGTCAGCCGGAACACGCCCTTTTCCTCCGCTAGGCGTTTGGACGCGAGCGCGGCAGCGATGGCTGAACGCATCAGCAACGATTGTGCCTCCGGAGGAAACGGGAGATCTTGCGGGTTTTCGTCATCACGCACGGGTATCAAACTAGCATTCAGGGGCGAATTTCTGCGGTATCAACACCCGAAACCGCCCAAAATCAACCAGATTTGTCCCCTTTGGCGTGCCTAAGTCTGCCTGGGGCAGCGCCGCCCAAGAGAGCGGCTCGTGAGGGACGATTTTAGCGCGGCGACTCAGTAATCGAGCAGGCTCGTGACCAAATCCGCGATGGCGCTGCGTTCCGAACGAATCAGGGTCGTGTGGGCGAACAGGGACGAGCCTTTCAAATCCTCGATAACCGCGGCGATACCGTCATAACGTCCGACCCGCAGGTTGTCGCGCTGTGAAACGTCGTGAGTCAGCACAATTTTGGCGTTCTGACCCATCCGCGACAGCACCGTCAGCAACACGTTGCGCTCCAAGGACTGCGCTTCATCAACAATCACGAACGCATCATGCAAGGAACGGCCGCGAATGTGGGTCAGCGGCAGCACCTCCAGCAGGCCGCGCGCCACCACCTCGTCAACAACTTCGGGAGCCACAATCGAAGATAAAGTGTCGAACACGGCTTGCGCCCACGGATCCATTTTTTCTTCACCGCTGCCCGGCAAGTAGCCCAAGCTCTGCCCCCCGACCGCGTAAATGGGACGGAACACGACAATCTTGCGGTGCTCGTGACGTTCCACCACCGCGTCCAACCCGGCCGCCAAAGCCAGGGCAGACTTGCCGGTGCCGGCCCGCCCTCCCAGGGACACAATCCCAATTTCCGGGTTGACCAGGTGATCCATCGCGATACGTTGCTCGGCGGAACGCCCTTTCACGCCGAACAGTTCCCGATCCGTACGCACCAGATGTACCTGATTGTCGCCCCAGATGGTAGCCAGGGCGGAGCCTCGCGGGGAACTCAAAATAATTCCGGTATGGATGGGTTGGTCCTCCAGCGAGGGGATTTCGGGTTCTTCAAAGTCGACGCTGTTGTCTTCCTCGTTCACCAGGCTCGTTGGGTCGCTGCTATAAGTCGCGACATCGTTTTCTTCATCCCCCGGGTCGTTTGTCAGCACAATCGTGTCGAACTCCACCGCGCCGTCCTGATAGAGCCGAGACATGTCCTGTTCGCTCATCTCGCCGCGAATGACCCCGCGATAGGTGTCCGCACTCGACAGCGGGTTACGGTACACATCGGCGTCCAAGCCGATAGAGGAAGCTTTGACCCGCATCGGCAGGTCTTTGGACACGACCGTCACGTCCGCCCCGGTTTTCGCCAGGTTGGCGGCGACCGCCAGAATCTTCGTGTCATTGTCACCCAGGCGCATCCCGGAGGGGAGCACCGAGTCGTCGATAGAGTTCAGCTCCACCCGCACGGTCCCCCCTTGTGAACCGACCGGAACCGGCTGATCGAGCCGACCGTTGGCGATCCGCAAATCGTCGAGCAGGTGCAGCGCTTTACGGGCAAAATATCCCAACTCCGGATCGTGGCGCTTTTTCTCTAGCTCGGTGATGACCACCACCGGCAAAACCACCTGGTGTTCGGCAAACTTCAGCAAGGCCTTCGGATCGGACAACAACACGGACGTATCAAGCACATAGGTGCGCGCGGGGGTAGCCATGTCTTGACCCTATCAATAGCACGGGGTTCGAGCGTGCTAAAGCGCCGCCTTTACAAGGTTCTTACATTTGCAATTTGTCGGGGCGGGAGCGGCGCGACTCACTTTCCCAAGCGGCGTTCCCGATTTCCGTAGTCGCGCAGGGCACGCAGGAAGTCGACCTTGCGGAAGCTCGGCCAATACGTTTCACAAAAATAGAACTCCGAATTCGCGCTTTGCCACAGCAAAAATCCGCTGAGACGCTGCTCCCCCGAAGTGCGAATCACCAGGTCAGGGTCCGGCTGACCCTTGGTGTACAGGTGCGCTTCAATGTCCTCCAAACGGATTTGGTCAGTCAAATCCGCCAGGGTTTCGCCTTTTTGAGCTGCTTCGTTGAGGTATTCCCGCACGGCGTTGACGATTTCCTGACGTCCCCCATAGGCGACCGCGATATTCACCACCAGCGCGTTTTCCGGCCCGGTTCCATCCGCCGCGTGCAGGATTGCGGCCAGGCCCGGGTCCAGCAGGGACGTGTCGCCCAACACCCGCAAATGGTAGCGGCCCGAGGCTTGCAAACCTCGCACGGTATGGCCGATGACGTCTTGCAGGGGCTTGAGCTCCGCGGCTTTCCGACCCAGGTTGTCAATCGAAAGCATCCACAAGGTAACGACTTTGACGGGCCATTCCTCACACCACTGCAAAACTTCGGTAATTTTCAGGGCTCCGCGCTGGTGACCGCGGGTCGCCGGAGCGCCTTCCGCCTTTGCCCAGCGCCGGTTTCCGTCCAGGATAATGCCGATATGCTGAGGCACCCCAGCCGGGTTAATTTCACGAGCCAAACGTCTGGCGTAAATTCGGTAGAGGATTCCAGGCTTTGACTTTTTTACGGAGCTGCTCACATAATCAGTTTAAAACATTAAAACACTTAACTTGCCTGTCTTGACTGGTGCGGGTGGGGCAAGCCGAGCGGGGGGAATGTTATGGGTGTGAAATCTGGCAGGACGCTGATGCCGCGTCTGGTTAATCCTCGCACCGGGCGTCCCTACACTTTTCAACGGTGGGATTGGAAAGCGATGCGCCGCAAACCCGCCCTGCGGGGGTGGATTCACACGGTCGCCACGCCGCTGTCGATGGCGGCTTCTATCGTGTTGCTGGTGTTGGCGCCGAGTTCCCTGAAGTTTGCCTGTGTTGTCTATATGCTGTCTTCCCTGGTGCTGTTTGCGATGAGCGCGGTGTATCACATGGGTTCGTGGCCGCAATCGGTGGACGCGATTTTGCGCCGTTTCGATCACGCCAATATTTTCTTGCTCATTGCCGGCACCTACACGCCGGTTTCGTTCGGTCTGCTGGGAGGGCGCGATAGAACGATTTTGCTTTCAGTAGTCTGGGTGGGGGCGATTTTGGGGATTGCTACCTCGTTGATTTGGCCACACGCCCCCCGCTGGATAACCACGATTCTTTACGTGGTTTTAGGCTGGGTTGCCTTGATGTATTTCCCCGAGCTCTACGCGGCTTCCCTCCCTGCTTTCTGGATGCTGGTGGCAGGCGGTTTAGCCTACACGGTCGGGGCGGTCATCTATGCCACGAAGTGGCCGAATCCTGATCCTACGATTTTCGGTTTTCACGAGTTTTTCCACGCTTGGACTGTCGCGGCCTGGGCGTGTCACTGCGTTGCGGCTTATTTCGCTATTCTCGGTTAGGGCTCACAAGGCCGGTGGTTCGGGTTTCCTCGCGGCAGCGGACTTTTGCCGGGCTGTTTCCATTTTTCTAGCGTTTTACTTGATTTTAATATCTGGTAAAGTATTGAACGCTTGCGTTGCGGCTGATTTTTTGAAACAAGCTTGCTTTCTGTGCCTGACGCAGGCGCTAATCTTTTAATCTTTCAAGGAGACGATTATGGCTGAAGAAGCGAAAAAAAACTGGATGACCCAGGCGTCTTTTGACCGTCTACAAGCGGAGCTCGACGAACGCACGGGCCCAATCCGCTCGGAAATCACCAAGAAGATTGACGCGGCCCGTCGCGAAGGCGACCTGAAAGAAAACGGCGGCTATCACGCGGCTCGTGACGAACAGTCCCAAAACGAAACCCGCATCTTGGAGTTGCAAGAAATCCTGAAGTACGCCGAGGTTGGCGAGGCGGCCGCCGATGGCACGATCGGACCGGGCAGCGTGGTAGAGGCGAAGGTCGGACCGAAAAAGATGACTTTCCTGTTGGGTTCGCGTGACGCCGCCAAAGGAATGGACATTCAAGTGTTTTCCCCAGACGCTCCCCTTGGGGTAGCGCTGGCTGGTCACCGGACTGGCGACACCGTGGAATACGTAGCGCCGACCGGCAAGAAGATCAAGGTTCAGGTGCTGGACGCTCACCCCTACCAAGGCTGAGCTTTCCCTCACGTTTGGTGCAATATTCCGCCCAGGTTTTCGACCAGGCGCTGAGCTGGGAATCAATCGGAGCGGTGAGGCGCGCCATCAGCCACGCCAAGCCAACCGTCGCCGCGAAGCACGTTAGGGCGTAAACGTAGGGAGCGGCATCGGCCATGCCGAGTTCCCGCAGCGCCAGCATCGGCAGACGCTGCAGCACATAAACCCAGAACAGGTGTTTGCCAAACCAGTGCAGCACGGGATTATTCAGATGTAAGAACAACGTGATTTGCACGATTATCAGGCAAAACAGCATGGCTTCGAGTTCGAACACCAGGAAGCTCCGGTGGTCGAGCTTGGTGGTGAGGACAAAAAGCGCCACCGTGACGAGTAGCGCGGAGATGTAGCCCACGGTGCGACGGTAGACGCGCTCGAAGTGGTCGCGGGCCAGGCAGTAGCACATGCCCAGCAGATAGCAACACAACGTGTTGTAGGTGTAGGTGGCGCTACCTTTGAAGTGCCACATGAACACGGTGAAGCCTCCCACCAGTACACAGTTCAGGATGAAAGCCAACCACGGGCGGCTGCCTAGGATTACGAACGCCAGCCAAGTCAGGGCATAGAGCACCAGAATCGCGAAAATGTACCAGCTGGAAGAGCCGATAGATTTCCAGCCGAGGAACGCCCAGACGGTCTGAGCCGGGGTGAACGGGCGCGAAAGCGACAGGTTCATGATGATGAACAAGACCTGGGCGATAGCGAAGTTCACCCAGGTCACGCCCACGCGCTTGAGCGGCATAGTGTGAACATAGCCGGGCTTGTGCGCTAGGGAATATGCCACTCCGTAACCGGAATAGAACAGGAACAAAGCCACCATCAGCTGACCGAGCCCCGTGGCAACGTGATGCATCACTCCATCCCACGCCGGGTTATAGTGCATGTAGGAACGGATGTGGGCATAAAAAACAATCAGGATAAAGACACCGTTGATGCGGGTCGTGTGGTCGTGATCGAGGTAACCCTCGAAATTGTCACCGCGCCGATGAATCCTGGCACCCCACAACACCAGAATGACAATAAACAGCAGAAACAGGTTCATTGGGCTTGGCGTTCGGCGAGCCGCTCCTGAGCGGAGTCGAGGATAGCCTGGCAGCGTGAGGCCAAGGCTTCTCCGCGATCCCACAGTTTCAGGGTGTCCTCCAAGGGAGCTTCAGCGTTTTCCAGGGCCTGCACGGTTTCGATGAGTTCGGCGCGAGCCGCCTCGTAGCTCATCTCGGTGACATCCTGGTTGCCTGTCGCGCCTGTTCCCGCCGCGTCAGTCGGGGTTTGCTGAGGATTTTTTTCGCTCATGATTCTTTACCTTTCATCGGTGTTTGGATTCGTGCCAAAAACGGTGGCGACCAGGGAGCCGCGCGCCAAGACGGCCTCCAGGAGGTCGCCCTTCTGAACTGCACCCGCGTCTGTCACTACGGTTTGGTCGGGTTTGCGCAGCACTGCATACCCGCGTTCCAAAGTGGCCTGGGGCGAGATAGCTCGCAAGGTTGCCCGCGCCGCCGCTATGTCGCGTGCCTGATTAGCCAGGACCGCCGCGACTCGCGACCGCAGGATTTCCAAGCCGTGGTTGATGTCCCGGCGCCGCTCGTCTAAAGCCGCCAGCGGATTTTGCATGACCGGCCGGGAGCGAATCGCGTCAAGTTCACGCAGGCCCAGCTCTATACGGTTGGAAATGAGCGCCGTCATCCGGGAGCGTGCCCCTGACACCCCCTCAATTTCAGCGGCCAAATCCGGGACAATCCGTTTGCCCGCATCGGTAGGGGTGGAGGCGCGAAAGTCCGCTACAAAATCCAGCAGCGGGGTGTCTTCCTCATGGCCAACGGCGGAAACGATGGGGGTGCGCGCCGCAAAAGCCGCTCTCACCACGCTCTCATCGGAGAATCCCAACAGGTCCTCCAGGGCCCCGCCCCCGCGCGTGACGACAATCACGTCAACCCCATCGAGGGCGTCAAGCTCAGCGATGGCCGCACTGACTTCCGCCGCGCAGCGTTCCCCTTGCACCGCTACCTCGCGAATCTCGAACTGTACCAGGGGCCAGCGCCGCGTCGCGTTTTCAATCACATCGGCCTGTGCTCGGGCGGCATGCCCGCAGATAAGCCCGACCCGTCGCGGGAGGAACGGCAAAGACTGCTTGTGTTCTCGGGCAAAAATCCCCTCGGCAGCAAGCTTTTGTTTCAGCTGTTCCAGCTGTTCCAGGAAACCACCCAGGCCGGCCGCGTGAATCTCCGATGCCATCAGGGCCAGCGCCCCGGTTTTCAGGTAGAAATCGGGCTTGACCCGCATCACCACCCGCGCCCCGGCGCTCAACGCCGAGCCGGCCGCAGCCACCACCCCACCAAATGCCTTGACCTGCATAGACATATCGGCTTCCAGGTCCTTTGCCACGAAAAAGGACATCCGGTTGCCGGGGCGTTGGTTGTATTCGATGATTTGCGCTTCCACCCAGGTCGGATCGACCCGGTCGACGTATTTGCGCATATTTTCGCTCAGGCGGCTGAGCGGCCAGGGGTTTTCCCGGGTCGTGTCTCGCGCCAGTTGCGCCGGTTCTGGTTTTCTCACTTCCATGACTCCATCATGACACAGACCCCGGAGGCAAAAATTTTCGAGTTTTGCCCCGGGGCGCAAACCGCTAAACTCAAGGCAGTTGCGCACCCGCCCGAGAAAGGGCGCCACCCGGACTGCTGACCGGGGGACCTAGTGCGTCACCGAAAACTCTACCGGGGAACCTAGTGCGAAAGTGAGGACGGATGGGGAAAGTATTGCTGGCCTCGCCGCGAGGCTACTGCGCCGGGGTAGACCGCGCCGTCACAGCGGTGCAGCGCGCACTCGAAGTTTACGGTCAACCCATCTACGTGCGCAAAGAGATTGTGCACAACAAATTTGTGGTGCGCACGCTGGCTGACGCCGGGGCGATTTTTGTCGATGAATTGTCCGAGGTCCCCCCGGGTTCCCGAGTGGTTTTCTCAGCTCACGGGGTGGCTCCGAGCGTTTATGCTGAAGCCGAGCAACGCGGTCTGGAAGTGATTGACGCCACCTGTCCGCTGGTTTCCAAGGTGCATCGGGAGGCACGGCGTTACGCCAACGAGGGCTACGACATTATTTTGATTGGCCACGCCGGTCACGAGGAAGTGGAAGGAACCTTGGGTGTTGCCCCCGACAAGATTCACGTGATTGACACGGATTGGGTCGATACCTCGGCGTTGAGTGCCGCGGGGGAGGAATCCGGGGACGACGCGGTGGGCGACCCGCCCACCGCCGCGGATCCCCTGGCTGGACTCAGCACCGACCCTGATGCCTTGCTGATTTGGCTGTCCCAAACGACTTTGTCGGTGGATCAGACGGCAGCCACCGTACAGCGTCTGCAGCGCAGATTTCCCGGTTTGATTAGCCCGCCATCTGACGATATTTGCTTCGCGACCCAGAACCGGCAGGGCGCGGTTAAGGCTATGGCGCCCCAATGTGAAGTTGTCGTAGTTGTCGGTTCGGCCAATTCTTCGAACTCAGTGCGGCTGCGGGAAGTCGCCCTGCAATCTGGAGCCGGTGCAGCCTACCGAGTTGAAGGCGCCCACGAACTCAATCCGGATTGGTTTGCGACAGCCAGTACCATCGGGGTGACTTCGGGGGCTTCGGTGCCGGAAGTCCTGGTGACCGAGGTGTTGGAGTGGCTGGCGCAACGCGGTTTCGACGAGGTGCAGACGGTGCAAACCACGCAGGAAACGACCTCTTTCTCTCTGCCAAAACCCCTGCGCTAACCGCCTCGGTCCGTTCTGATGACATCGGGCTGGGTTGCGAGGTCTGGTGGCGTTCGGGGGATGCCTCTCAGTCGCAGAGATACTTGGAAAGCTGCGCTTTCCGTGCCGCTTCCTGGACTTTGGCAATGCAAGCGAGCTTGCGCTGCCAAAGTCTGCGTCGCGGTGGTCTCCCGTTCTGTTTTTCTAAGCGGCAAAGCCGCTAAGAAAAACGACGAACACCCGTGGCATACCAGGGAACGCAATCTCGCAGAGATTGCAAGTACCCATATGCTCCTTCGAGGTCCCCCTCCACCACCGCCCTCGCGTATCTGGGCGAACATGTATGTAAATACGGAAAACTCGGGAAAAGACGGGCGAGAGAATACTGGGATACTCGCCGGGTTGTGCCTAAAGATGGAGAATAGCCGGGTAGCTGCCATTATTGGCAGCTACCCGGCTATTCTCCCCTTATAATCCACGTGCGCCCCAAAACTGAGGAAGGTTTCACACCTGAATAGCACTGAATTCAGGTAATACACACCGGAAATTAGGCAGGCGGAGAGGGGAGCGTTGGGGGGCGACTCAGCGAGAGGCTGGGGGGTGAGCGTTTTGCGACAATTGTCGCGCAAAACGCGAGGGGGCCCTCCCCCTTTCGCCTCTCGCGAGCGCCCCCGAGCGACCGCCCCTCAGCAACGCAACCCCAGAAAACCGGATAAGTCGCCCGGGTTTAACCGGTTTAGGGCCGGTTGGAAAACCCACTAAGATTGAAGCATGGCTTTAACTATCGGTATCGCGGGACTCCCCAATGTCGGCAAATCCACTATTTTTAATGCCCTCACCAGGGCGAACGTGCTAGCGGCGAACTATCCCTTCGCCACTATTGACCCCAATGTCGGCGTGGTTCCGCTACCTGACCCGCGGCTACAAGTCCTGTCAGATATGTTCCACTCGGAAAAGATTGTGCCCGCGACCGTGTCATTCGTAGACATCGCCGGCATCGTCAAGGGTGCCTCCCAGGGCGAAGGCTTGGGCAACAAGTTCCTGGCCAACATTCGCGAAGCCGACGCGATTTGCCAGGTCACGCGCGCTTTTACCGATCCTGACGTGGTTCACGTTGAGGGCAAAATTGACCCGGCCTCCGACATTGAGACGATTTCTACCGAGCTGATTCTGGCTGACCTGCAGACTCTCGAAAACACGATTCCCCGCCTACGCAAAGAAGTCAGCGGCAAGAAAACGCCGAAAGAAGTCCTGGCGGAAGCGGAAAAATGCGAGGAATACCTCAACGCTGGCACGGTACTCTCTAAGGAAATCGCGTCGGGAAACCTGGACCGCGACATTGTTAAAACTTTTCAACTCATGACCTCAAAGCCCTTTATTTACGTATTTAATATGGACTCTGACGGTCTGGCAGACAAAGCGAAACAGGCCGAACTAGCTGCCCTAGTCGCTCCCGCCGAGGCGATTTTCCTGGACGGAGCTTTTGAGGCGGAGCTGGTGGAGCTCGACGCCGAGGACGCCCGAGAGATGCTGGCGGACGCCGGAATCGAAGAATCCGGCCTGGACAAGTTGGCGCGCGTCGGCTTTGACACGCTAGGACTGCAAACCTTCCTGACCGCCGGGGTGAAAGAATCCCGCGCCTGGACCATTCATCAGGGCGACACCGCCCCGCAAGCGGCCGGCGTGATTCACACCGATTTTGAACGTGGCTTTATTAAGGCCGACGTGATTTCTTACGATGAACTGGTGGCAATCGGCGACATTCATAAGGCTCGTGAACTGGGCAAAGTCCGCCAGGAGGGCAAGGACTACGTGATGGCCGACGGCGACGTGGTGGAGTTCAAATTTAACGTCTAACGCCGGGCGTTGATGGTGCTTTGCGTTATTGGGGGGTAGGTTGAAGCGCGGTCCGTTCGTTCGCCGACGCAGCCGCCGCCGGATTCTCGGCAGCGATTCCGGCCCGAATCTCGGGGACATCCCCATCTGCGATAGCTTGAGCGAGCTGGACCACGACCACCTAATCTGGTGCACTGATTTTCGTTCGGCCCTCGGTCTATTCCGCCACCTCATGCGCGGCCGCGAAACCGCGGTGAAGAATCTGCATCTAGTCGGTTACGACAACTGGACCGGCGAGGGCTCGGCGACGCTGATGGGGGTGGGGCCCTTTGTCAAACACGCTGCCCAGGTAGTCGCGGGCTGTGTCGATGAGATTCGGCAGCACTCCGAATGGATGTCCGCAGTATCAAGGCCGCTGAACTATTCAAGTTGCGGGACGAAAAGAGTTTCGCAGTGACGCTTGGTCCCTGAGGAAGTTCGATCCTTCCACGATCTGCGCTGGGGGCGCGGAGCACTCGGGGGCCCTTGACCGGCTGGGGCACGTGTCGGGTGGTGGCTCGCCCACAACCCCCGTGCCCGCACGCACCGAGAAGGGCCAGGTCGCCGAGTACGATCCCGATTTCACGGAGCCGGACCGTGAACTCGAATGACGTGCCTGGCCCAAGGCGTGTCCACTCGGCGTGTGGTTTAACCCTTATGAGACTTGCCGGTCACAGCCTCAGCGCTTCGCTTGCGCAGCCCGCAGGCCGTTCAAGATCACGATCACTTCGGCGACCTCGTGAACCAACACGACGGCGGCCAGGCCCAGCACGCCGCTGATCGCCAGTGGCATCAACACGATGATGATGGCCAGAGATAGCACGATGTTCTGGTTGATGATCCTGCTTCCTCGGCGGGCGTGCTGCAACGCCTTCGGGATTAGCCGGAGGTCGTGGCCGGTGAAGGCGACGTCAGCGGACTCGATCGCGGCGTCAGAGCCGGTCGCTCCCATCGCTATGCCCACCGTCGCGCCCGCCAGTGCCGGCGCGTCGTTGATGCCGTCGCCGATCATCGCCGTCGGCGTCTTGGAGGAGAGTTCGGCTACGATGCTTGCCTTGTCCTCCGGGCGCAGCTCGGCGCGCACGTCGTCGATTCCGGCGATTTCAGCCAGCGCCCGGGCGGTGCGAGTGTTGTCGCCGGTGAGCATGCTCACTTCCACGTCGTTGGCGCGCAGGGTCTGCACGGCTTCGGGCACCTCGGGCCGCAGCTCGTCGCGGACCCCGATCGCTCCGGCGAGGGCGTCATCGACGGTGACCAGGACGCAGGTCTGGCCCTCGTACTCCATGCGCTCAACGTCCGCTTTCAGTGGTCCGGCGTCGATCCATCGGGGGCTGCCCACCAGCACCCGTCGGCCTTCGACGGTGCCGCCGATGCCATGCCCAGCTTCCTCACTGATGTCCGAGGCGGTGGGCGCTTCGGGCCCCGCTGCCGCGATCGCCGCGGCGAGGGGGTGCGTCGATTGCTGCTCAACTGCCGCCGCGAAAGTAAGCACCTGCGCCCGATCAAACCTGTCTGCCGGGACCACGCCGGTAACCTCGGGCTGGTTGCGGGTGAGGGTTCCGGTCTTGTCCACCGCCAGGTGACGGATGCCGCCGAGCCGCTCGAACGCCGCGCCAGACTTGATGACCACGCCGAACTGGCTGGCCGCGCCGATCGCGGCCACGACCGTCAGCGGCACGGAGATTGCCAGCGCGCACGGCGATGCTGCGACCAGGACTACCAGCGCACGGGTGATCCACGTCTCGGGGTCGCCCAGCAGCGAGCCGATCACGCCGACCAGCACCGCCAGGATCATCACCCCGGGCACTAGGGGTTGGGCAATCCGGTCGGCGATCCGGGCGCGGTCGCCCTTTTCCGCCTGCGCCTGCTCGACGAGGTCGACGAGTGTGGTCAGCGAGTTGTCCGTTCCAGCTGCGGTCGTCTGGACTTCCAGCACACCGGCGGAGTTGATCGCTCCCGCGGGCACCTCGTCGCCGGGCGCAACCTCCTCCGGAATGGATTCTCCGGTGATCGCTGAGGTGTCAAGGCTGGAGCGCCCGGACCGAATGATGCCGTCCGTGGCGATCCGCTCCCCGGGGCGCACGAGCATTAGCTCGCCAACTACGAGGTCCTTCGCTGCGACCTCGGCCGCTGTGCCGTCGTGTAGCACCGTCGCGGTCTGCGGTACCAACTTCAACAGTGCCCGCAGTCCGCCCTGGGCCCGGTCCATCGCCTTGTCTTCCAGTGCCTCGGCGATCGAGTACAGGAACGCTAACGCCGCGGCCTCTCCGACGTAACCGAGGATCACCGCGCCGATCGCGCTGATTGTCATCAGCAAGCCAATGCCAAGCTTGCGCTTCGTGACAAGGTTCCGGATCGCCCCGGGCGCGAACGTATACGCCCCTAGCAGCAGGCCAACCCAATACAGTACCGTCGCGGGCGCCTCCAAGTCGGACCAGTCCAGCGCCAGGCCTATGCAGAGGGCTACGCCGGAGAAGATCGGCAGTAGCAACTCGGGGTCCTTCCACCATGGCCGATCGAGAGCTTCGATCTCCGTGGCGGGTTCGTGTTCGCATCCACATGCTGAACTCATGCGTCCGCTCCTTTCTCGTCGCAGCCGGGCACCAAGCACTCAGGGTCGATGCACGGGGCGTTTTCGTCGACAGCCAACGTCGCGTTCACCAGTCCGTTGAGCGCTGCCGCGAGCTGCGGATCGGCTATTTCGTAGCGTGTCTTGCGGCCCTCCGGCTCGGCAACGACGATGCCGCAGTCACGCAGGCAGGTCAGGTGGTTCGAGACGTTCGAGCGGGTTAGGCCCAGGTCGCGCGAAAGTACGGCCGGGTAGCTCGGGCCGTCTAGTAGGGTCATCAGGATTCTGGAGCGCGTCGGATCCGCCATGGCCCGGCCGAGCCGGTTCATGACGTCGAGGCGTGAAGCAATAGTCAGCATGTACTGAACTATACAGCGAGTGCTGAACTATTTCAAATGGACTGAGCTGAAAGTCACGCGAAGGTCCTGCGACCTGTACGAATTAGTCGATGGGAGAAGCGATGACTGGTCCTTCGCGGTTCGGCTGCCAACCCAACGCGGGGGCGGCATGAGTGGCGAAGTTGTCCAAAATCTTCACGTCGACGTCCCCCATCCTGGTGGGGATGGTGATGAGCAGGGTGTCGGCGGATATGACGATGGCGTCAGCTTTTGAGCTGCTCAATGAGCTTGTCCGGCTCGGCTGCGTAGGTGCCACCGAAGGTGGTGGAGCCGACATCAAGTAGCGCATCTACCTGGTCGGAGCCGGAGGTCTGCAGGCCGAACCGGACCATGTCGGCGCCGTCGACGATGGGGAAGAAGGGGCGGGACACCGACACGCGGGTTATGCGGATTGTACGAGGCTATGCGGAAACAATAGGAGTTACGGAGCCGGGGCAGAGGGGCCGGATCTCTCCTAGGCTCAGAGTTTTAAAGGGGTCCAGAGTGCACCCCATATTGTTTCCGCAAAACCTATAAGTGTTTCCGTGCGCCCTATAAGTTCTCTGTGTACTGATGTAATTACTGTTTCCTGATTGTTGCAGTCTAACGACAAAGTAACTTTGCAACGACATACCGTCGAGTTCAAGTTCAACGTCTAGCCGCGCACGAGCCTAATCCTCGATACCCTAGTCCTCTATCACGATGGCGTGGGCGGTTTCCCGGTCGATACGACCGAAGTTATAGAACGCGGCACAGGCCCCTTCGGGGGAAACCATGCAGGTCCCGATGGGTTTTTCGGGCGAACATGCGGTGCCGAACACTTTGCATTCCCAAGGTTTAATCCGCCCGGTCAACACGGAACCGCATTCGCAGGCCGGCGGGTCAGGCACCCGCTGGCCGGGAACGTCAAACAGCCGCTCGGCGTCCCAGGCGGCAAACTCCTCAGAAATCCCCATGCCGGAATACGGCATCCACCCCAAGCCGCGCCACTCGAACGTGTCGCGGGTAGCAAACACGCGATCCAGCAACCGCAAAGCGGCCGGATTCCCGCCTTCGCGCACGACTCGGGAATACTGGTTTTCTACCCGAGCCTCGCCGCGGTCTACCGCCCCGCTGGTGTACTGGTCGATGAGCATCGCCACGGACTGCAAGATATCCAACGGCTCGAAACCGGTCACGACCACGGGTTTGTTGTATTCCTTGGGCAGGAATTTGAACGCGTCAGACCCCACCACGGTCGCCACGTGACCCGGCCCGATGAACCCATCAATCCGCGTCTCATCAGCCCCGACAATAGCTCGCAAGGGCGGCTCAATTTTGACGTGGTTGGAAAACACGGAAAAGTTCCGCACCTGTTGTTTCTGGGCTGCCACCAGGGTCACGGCGGTGGAAGGCGCGGTCGTTTCAAACCCGATAGCAAAGAAAACAACCTGTTTATCCGGGTTTTCTTTGGCGATTTTCAGGGCATCCAACGGGGAATACACGAACCGCACATCACAACCGCGCGCGCGAGCCTGCAACAAGGACCCTTGTGAACCGGGAACCCGCATCATGTCCCCGAAAGTCGTCAAAATCACGTCTGGCTGATTCGCCAGCCACAGCGCATCGTCCACCCGTCCCATCGGAATAACGCAGACCGGACAGCCGGGACCGTGAATAAACTGGACGTTTTCCGGCAGTAAATGCTCCAACCCGTGGCGGTAAATCGTGTGGGTGTGGCCGCCGCAAATCTCCATAAACGCCAGCGGGCGTTCAAAATGGGCGGCCTCAGCGTTGATGCGCCCTACCAGTTTCCGGGCGAACTCGGGGTCGCGAAATTCGTCAACGTACTTCATCTCGTGATTACTCTCTTCTCGACAGATTCCTCGACAGACTTCCGTGCGGGCGCTGGTGAGCTGCCCTAATCCGCTGAAGTCGTCTTAAACTGTTCCAGTTCGCTCTCAAACTGGCCCAGTTTCTTAATTTGATCCAGGGTGGTGGCGGCTTCCGCTGCGTCAATCTTGGACATGGCGAAACCGACGTGCACCAGCACCCAATCGCCGACCTTGACGTCCTCGTCCATCAGCAAATCCGTGGAAATCATCCGTTCCACCCCGGACAGCGACACTTTCGCCCGTCCGCTTTCCGCCTCGTCAAATGCCACAATTTCGGCAGGCACTCCTAAACACATGGGCTGCTCCCCTTCCATAGACCTTTCCAGGTTACTTGCATTTCCCCAGTCCGTCCAAAAGATGAAAAAAGTGAGTCGTTTGTGCGATTATCAATGTGTGGATCCGAAAAACCGCCTGAACGAAGATGAACTGCAAGTGAACTCGAATATCGCGCGGGTACGCCGCCGCGGAATGCAGCTGAAAGACGACTATGTGACGCTTTCTCACGGGGCGGGGGGGAAGGCTTCAGCAGCCCTGGTCGAACAGGTTTTCGTTTCCGGTTACGGCAACGAGGTGCTCGAGGAACTGACCGATGCCGGGGTGCTTCCCCTAGCGGAACTGCTCACGGGTTTGACCGGGGAGGGCACAAGCCCGGTGGGCGGCAAACTCGCGATGTCTACCGATTCCTACGTGGTCAATCCGCTGGTTTTCCCCGGCGGCTCCATCGGGGAACTGGCGGTGAACGGGACAGTCAACGACCTGGCAGTCAGCGGGGCTATTCCGAAAGTTATCAGCGCCGGTTTCATCCTGGAAGAGGGCCTGCCCATCGCGGATTTGCGCCGGGAAGTCCAGGCGATGCGCGACGCCGCCGAGGCGGCGGGAGTGCGGATTATCACCGGCGACACCAAGGTCGTGCCCCAGGGTAGCGGCGACAAACTGTTCATCAACACGGCCGGGGTCGGGATTGTGCCGGCCGGCAGGGAACTGGGCGCCAGCAAAGTGCAGCGCGGGGACCGTTTGATTGTGTCCGGCGCGATTGCTGACCACGGTATGTCGGTCATGATGGCGCGGGGCGACCTGGCTATTCAGGCTCCTATTGAATCTGACACGAGGGCGGTTAATCACCTGGTCGAAGCCCTGATGGAGGCCGTCCCGGAAACCCGCTGGATGCGTGACGCGACCCGCGGCGGCTTGGGAACGGTGTTGAATGAGCTGGCGATCGCGACCGGCTGGGGTATCGCCGTCGAGGATGAAGCTGTGCCGGTGCACGAGATGACTCGTGGCGCATGCGACATGTTGGGGATTGACCCGATTTATGTCGCTAACGAGGGCATGTTTGTGGCGGTGGTTCCGGCTGACCAGGCCGATGCGGCCGTGGCGGCGCTGCGGAAACTGCCCGGCGGCGAGGAAGCGGCGAATATCGGTCGGGTCGTGGCCAAACCGGAGTCCTCGGTCGTGATGGTAACCGCGTTTTCTGGCACCCGCATGATAGATATGCTGGTCGGCGACCCGCTGCCGCGGATTTGCTGACTTAAAAAGCCTGCGAGAATCTCGGTATATATACACCCGGATTGTATTTATAGGGGGAGAATAGCCGGGTAGCTGCCATTATTGGCAGCAATCGGGCTATTCTCCCCCTTTAAGCCCCACTCGCCCGGTAGCATCGGCGAGATTACCAGAGTTGGCGCCGCAGAAACGCCCCTCAGCACGCTCCGAGAACCGCCGCCCACGCTTGCCCCAGGCTGAGGCCCCCATCGTTGGGCGGCACGTTGCGGTGGGTCAGCACCCGGTATCCGCTCTCCTCCAAGAAATCCACAAAATGCCTGGTGAACAGCCGATTGAGGGCGACCCCGCCGGTCAGTCCCACCGTTTTCGTGTCGGACTGTTCGGCGGCTTCACGGGCCTGATTCCCCAGCAGCTGCGCCAAGCCCACATGGAAGGCCCAAGCCCGCTGGCCGACCGGCCGGTCAGTCTCGCCCAACTGCTCGACAAGCTCCAGGTAGCCATCCACCTGCGGCAAACCCGCCTCCGGGTGGGCTTTCGCCCAGCTGGTGGCCACACGCTCCAGCTCCATCGCGGCCTGGGCCTCATAGGTCACCTCGGTGCGAATCCCTAAAATCGCCGCGGCCGCATCGAACAGCCGTCCGCAACTGGTGGTCTCAGTCACCCCGAAACCGCTGGCCAGCTGGCTTTTCACCAGTTCCAGTTCGGTTGATTTGCCTTGCCGCGCCCCGATTTCGGCGCTGATTGCCTCCGTAACCCAGTCCAGGCCCCAATCCTGGGCAATCCCCAACGCGACCCGCCAGGGATAGCGCACCGCCCGGTCGCCACCGACCAGGCTGAAAGTCGGCACGTGCGCACTTCGCTGCCACTGCGAACCCTTAATGTCCAGGACTTCTCCGCCCCAAATGGTGCCGTCTGTTCCGTAGCCGGTGCCGTCCACCGCCACCACGACCGCCGGATCGAGCCAGGAATGCTCCGCCAACAGGGAATAGGCGTGGGCGACGTGATGCTGCACCTGGGCCAGTTCGATGTCATGAGCGGTGGCGTAGCGCTCGGCCCAGCTGACCGTGGAATAGTTCGGGTGCAGGTCACACACGATTTTTTCGGGTTGTTGCCGCTGGAAGTTCAGCATTTGTGTCACGGCCCGTCCGAACGCCTCCTGGCTGGCGAGAGTGCCCATATCGCCGATATGTCCCGAAATATGCGCCCAGCTCCCGTGTGCTAGGCAGAAAGTATTTTTTAGTTCTCCCCCCACCGCCAAAGTCGGCACGGTAGCCGGCCGCGACAACGCCACCGGCAGCGGCGCGTAGCCCCGAGAGCGCCGCGAAGGAATGGTGACCTGCGAGTTTGCCAGAAATACGGAGTCCTCCATCGGCAGGTGAATGTCGCGGTCGTGAAACACGAACGCATCGACTATTCCTGCCAGCCGCTCGGCGGCATCCTCGTTCGTGAAACACAGCGGTTCTCCCGCCAGGTTTCCCGATGTCGCCACCAGCGCCATCTGGGCACATTTCCCGCTTAACAACTCCAGGTGCAGCGGCGCGTAGGGCAGCAAAATCCCCACGTCCCCCAGCCCGGGAGCAATCGCGGGGGCTAGGTCATATTCCGGCCCGAAAGGCGCAATCACAATGGGCCGAGCAGCAGTTTGCAGCGTGCGCAGCTGGTCCGCATCAAGCTGAGCCAGCCGGGCCGCGGCCGCAGCATCCCCCACCATGACCGCAAACGGCTTATCTCCCCGATTTTTCCGTTTCCGCAGCAGCGCGACCGCCTCTTCGTTGCGGGCGTCACACATGAGGTGAAAACCGCCGATGCCTTTCACCGCCAGGATTTCCCCGGCACACAGCCGCTGGCGGGCTTCGTCCAGAGCCGCGGCTATCAACGGGCGGCGATCCCCCGCGGGCGGGCGCAAGTCCGGGGCGTCAGCCGGGCTGACCCACAGCACCGGCCCGCAGTCGTAGCAGCTGACAGGCTGGGCGTGATAGCGCCGGTTGGTCGGGTTCGTGTATTCCTCGTGACAAGCGGGGCACATGGGAAACTTCACCATGGTCGTGGTGTCGCGGTCATAAGGGAGGTCCACCATGATGGTGGCGCGTGGCCCGCAGTTTGTGCAGGTGGTGAAGGGGTAAAGGTAGCGTCGGTTCGTCGGGTCAGCCATTTCCGCTTGGCAGTCGGGACAGGTGGCGGTGTCTGGAGGAATCAGGGTGCGGGCGCCGGAGCGACGGCGGGAGGGCACAATACGAAACTCAGTTTCGTCCTCCTGCTCAGGCATGTCCTTGGACACGTTGCGCAGCACGCTGGCCAGCGGCGGCAGGGTCGCCAGCATGGTTTCCATGAAACCCTCCACCGCCGCGAGCGTGCCTTGGGCCTCGATAAACACCGACTCGTCGTCATTGCCCACGAAACCGGTGATGGGGAACTGGGCGGCGACCTGCGCAACGTGGGGGCGGAAACCGACTCCCTGCACCACACCCCGCAGCTCGTAAGCTCGGCGCATCTCTAACCTCCTGTCCTCAATCTGGTTCACCCCTAAGCCTAGTAGCTCTCACGTCCCAGAGCGGAAAACGGTAAGGTGGAATGCGCCGCGAGGAACCCAAAACCTAGTGAGGAGACACTATGCACGAAGTCGCCCTGTCCCAGCAACTCGCTCGCGTGGTAGCGCGCGGGGCGGCGGGACGCGAAGTATTGTCTGTCCAGGTAGAAGTCGGGCATCTGCGTCAGGTCGTGCCCGAGGCGCTGCGTTTTGCCTGGAGCGCGGTGCGAAAGAACACCCTCCGGGGTCCCGCCGAACTGCAGATCACGGAAATCCCGGCAGTCGTCGTGTGCCGGGAATGCCAGGCGAAAACGCAGCTGGGCGAGTACCTGGATTTCCGTTGCGGCCAGTGCTCTTCACGCGATGTCCAGACAATCAGCGGCGAAGAGTTTAGAGTGGTATCGATAGATGTCACGCCAGAGAGGAATCACTAAGATGGGACGTTTTCATCGCCACGACGACGGCACAGTACACGAACATGACCACGGGGAGCACCCCCACCACCACGACCACGGCGAGTACGTGGCCGACCCGGAAGTCATCGGGGATCACTCGGGATACGACACTGAACGCGAACGCATCGAGATTCTGGAAGACATCTATGCGGAAAATGACCACCTAGCCCAGCACAACCGGGAATCTTTCGCCGAACACGGGGTGAAAGTCGTTAATCTCATGAGTTCACCAGGGTCGGGCAAGACGACTTTGTTAGAGCGCACTTTGGCGCAGCTGCAGGGCAAACTGCGGGTCGGGATTATTGAAGGCGATATTGAGACGCCCCTGGATGCCGAGCGTTTGGGCGGTTACGGCGCCCAGATTTCGCTGTTGAATACCGGTCACGGTTTCGGCGGGGAATGTCACTTGGATGCCCCGATGGTGCATCATGCTCTGGAAGAATTGGATCTCAGCCAGCTGGATTTGGTCATTATCGAAAACGTGGGCAACTTGGTGTGCCCGGCCGAATTCGATGTCGGTGAAACCGCGAAAGCTATGCTGTTCTCAATCACGGAGGGCGAGGACAAGCCGTTGAAGTACCCGGTCATGTTCCGCTCGGTGAAGATTGTGGTGGTGAACAAGATGGATTTGGCTCCCTACCTGAACTTCGACATGGACAAGTTCCGTGGCTACCTCGAACAGGTCAATCCGGGCGTGAAAGTTATCGAGATTTCTGCTCAGAATGGTGACGGTGTCGACGCGTGGGTTAAATGGCTGGAAGAACTTTAAATAAATCATTTCTCTTTTGCGAAAAGACGCCAAGATTTTTACCCAATTTTTAGGCTCAACTGCGAAAACGCGGTAGGATGATAGCATGGACGTTGTTGTCCATTTCGATACTATTGAGGGACCGCATATGAGCTATGAGATTAAACCTTGGCGGGCGGGTACGCTCGCAGACAACCTTGCCAGTGCTGGCGTGAGCCGACGTGACTTTGTCAAGTTCTGTGCCGGTTTGGCGGCTATCTTCGCGGTAGGGACTCCCGAGCTAGCGCACGCCTCTGCGGCACGGACTGCTGGCGAAGAACTGGCCGACAAGCTGGGAGCTATTACGAAACCGAACGTGGTCTGGCTCCAGCTACAGGAATGCACCGGTTGCATGGAATCTACGCTGCGCTCCGGCGGCACCACGGTGGAAGAAGTCGTCCTAAATCTGCTATCCGTCAACTACAACGAACTCGTAATGGCCGCTTCCGGAGAAGCCGCCGAAAAGGCCTTGGCCGACACGAACGCGAAGGAACACATCCTGGTCGTCAACGGTTCCATTCCGCTCAAGGACGGTGGCATCTATTGCACTATCGGTGGGAAGTCTGCCGAGCAGGTGCTGCGCGAATCCGCTGAGAATGCCACCATGATTCTGGCGGTCGGGGCCTGCGCGGTCTTTGGCTCAGTGCAGGCCGCCAAGCCCAACCCCACCGGCGCGGTCGGGGTTGATGAAATCATCAAGGACAAGCAGGTCATCAACGTGTCCGGTTGCCCTCCGATTGGGGAAGTCATCACCGCCTCCCTGGCTTACATCCTGACCCACGGCAAAGCCCCCGAGCTTGACTCCGAGGGTCGCCCGCTGTTCGCCTACGGCCAGCGCATCCACGACTCGTGCCCACGCCGCCCGCACTTCGACGCCGGGCAATACGTGCGCACCTTCGACGATGCCGGAGCCCGCGAAGGCTGGTGCCTCTACGATGTGGGCTGTAAAGGACCTTCCACCTTCAGCCCCTGCCCGATTTTCCAGTGGAACCTCAAGGCTGGCTGGCCTATCGGCGCTGGTCACCCCTGTATCGGTTGTACTGAACGTGATTTCTACGATCGTTTCACGCCTTTCTACCAGAAACTGCCCACGGTTCCGGGCTTCGGCGTGGAGGCCACCGCAGAAAAGATTGGTCTGGGCTTGACCGGTGTCGTCGCTGCTGGCGTGGCGGTTCATGCCGGTGTGACCGCTGCTCGTGCCGCCGCCGACCGCAAAGCCACCAAGAACTCCCCGATGGCCGCATTCGGCGATGCCCCCACCGATTCCCCCAGCCCGTCATCAACCGGGCAAGCTACTGAACAGAACAGCGAGGCTAAGTAATGGCAGAGAAAGTTCTCATTGATCCGTTGACCCGTATTGAGGGTCACCTGCGTATCGAGATGGAAACCGAAGGCAAACAAATTAAGAAAGCCTGGAGCGTCAGTACCCAGTTCCGCGGCATTGAAACCATCGTCCAGAACCGCGATCCCCGTGACGTGTGGGCTTTTGTCCAGCGGATTTGTGGGGTTTGCACCTCGGTACACGCCATCGCTTCCATCACCGCGGTAGAGAATGCGATTGGTTCAGAGCCGCCGGAGAATGCGCGGTTGATTCGCTCCCTGGTTCTGGGTTCGCAAGAAATCCAAGACCACGTCATTCACTTCTATCATCTGCACGCCCTGGACTTCGTCAACGTGGTGAACGCCGCCAAAGCCGACCCCCAGAAAACTCTGGAGTTCGCTCATTCCATCGGCTCGAAGTGGCGTGGCAACAACCTGAAGCGTTTCACGGAAGTTCGGGACACGGTGCAGCAGGTGCTGGATTCCGGCCAGCTGTCGATTTTCACCGGCGGCTACTGGGATCACCCCGACTACCGCCTACCTCCCGAAGCTGATTTGATGTGCGTCGCCCATTACCTGGACGCCCTGGATTTCCAGCGTTCTATGATTCGCATCAACACGGTGTTCGGCGGCAAGAACCCCCACCCGAACTTCCTGGTGGGCGGCATGGCTTGCTCTATCGACCCGAACTCGTCAGAATCCATCAACCAGGTCCAGCTGGACCAGATTAAGACCTGGATTGACGAAATCATCGAGTTCGTCAATGACTGCTACTATCCCGATGTTTTGGCTGTGGCCGGGGTTTACAAGGATTACTTCGATATTGGCGCGACCCACCCGAACTACCTCGCGGTCGGTTTGGCCGGCTCGACTTTCGGCGGAGATCCCAACAAGTCCCGCATCTCTTCTGCGCACACGGCAATCAAGCCGGGTGTCATCATGGACGGAGACATCACCAAGGTTCTCCCCTTTGATCCGCACAAGATCGAAGAGTTCGTCAGCTCTGCCTGGTACGAATACTCGGTGGGTGACGATAAAGGTTTGACCCCGGACAAGGGTGAAACCACCGTCAATTACACCGGCCCCGAACCACCTTTTGAGTGGTTGAGCGACAACGATAAATACACTTGGTCGAAAGCGCCGCGCTACGACGGCAAGCCGATGCAGGTCGGTCCGGTGGCGCGCATGATGTTGGCCTACGCTCAGGGATACGAACCCGTCAAAGAGTTAGTTGATGGGGCTATCGAAGCCCTGGGGATTACCCCGGCACAAGTCAACTCCACGATGGGTCGGACGTTTGCCCGCGCCGCCGAGGCCAAGGTTTCCTCCCAACTGCTGTTGGAGGACTACAACGCCTTGGTCGACAACATTAAGGAAGGCCGGATTGACGTTTTCGATGCCAGCAAGTGGGAGCCCTCCAGCTGGCCGGCACAGTGCCAGGGTTACTCGTTTGTCGAGGTCGCCCGCGGCAACCTATCTCACTGGGTCTCCATTAAGGACGGCAAGGTCGAGCGGTACCAGGCGGTCGTGCCTACCACCTGGCTGGCCGGGGGACGTGACGCTAACGGCGTGACCGGCCCTTACGAAGAATCCTTGATGGGCAGCGGAACTCACCCGCTGGTCGATCCGAAAGCTCCGCTGGAGCCGATGCGTACCATCCACTCCTACGATCCGTGTATGTCCTGCGGGGTACACATCCTCGATCCGGACGGAAATCTGATTGGTGAGGCGGTGACCTCATGAGTACCGAGAGCACTCCCGCCCCGGATACGCTGACCGGTGGTGCTGCCGCGGGAACCGCGCAGGCCAGCCCGGCTCCCAGCGCGTCCCCGCAGGATCAAAAACAGATTGAGTTCTTTGCGGAGGACAGCAACCAGGCGGACGGTATCGAGGTTGGCGGCGGTTTCAGCTGCTCTGACCTGTCGATGCGCCGACTGCTGGTCATGGCTGCGGTGTCTCCTGAGAACAGCACCGACCCGGTCGATATCGCCCTTAAGAACTCCCTGCGCTACCGGTTCCGCCACGGCGCCCCGAATGTCGACATTCCCGCCGCGGACTTCGATCCCCCGCAGGAACGCCGCTATTCCCTGGCACGTATCGCTGACATGAAACGTACCAAGACGGGCGAATCCAGACCGACCGTGATTGCGCGCGGCGATTTGGAATCCGTCATGAACGTGGCCCAACCCAAACGCGCTCAACGTACCCTGCTGCGCAAGAACGCCCAGATGGCGGGCTCGCGCGGCTACCGCTGCCTGGGGGTCGCCACCGCTACCGTGGATGAAAACGGTGAGCTCAGCCCGTTCCAGATGGAAGGTTTCGTCAACGTCCGCCCGGTCGGCACCGGCCTGCAGGGCGGCGATTTGACCCCCACCACGGAGGACTGGGTTCGCTTGAGCGTATGGTCTGCAAGCCTGCGTTTCCTGCACTGGCTGAACGTATTGTTGATTGTGATGCTGTCCATCACCGGGTACTACATCATGGATCCGTTCTTTGGCGATACGTTCTTCCGCGGCATCGAAATCGGCTACCTGATGGGGATTATGCGGTTTATCCACTTCACCTGTGGGTTCACCTGGATGGCGGTCGGCGCGGTTCGGGTGTTTATTGCCTTCTTTTCCAAGGACCGCTATATGCGCTGGGAAACGTTCTGGCCGTTAAAGAAAAAGCAAGATTGGAAACATCTGGGCGAGACGTTGGGGTTCTACCTGTTCCTGCGCAAGGAATGCCCGCTGTACGTGGCGCACAACCCGCTCCAGCAGCTCACCTACACCTCGATCTATGTCCTGGGAGCTATCCAGATGGTCGTTGGCCTGGCGCTTTACGCTTTGCCGCACCGCTACGAGGGCCTGTTCTGGCAGATTATGGCTCTCCCGAACGACTGGATAGGTATTCCGCAAATGCGGCTGATTCATGCCGCCATCATGTTCCTGTTCTGGGGTTTCGTGATTGCGCACATCTATCTGGCTTTCCGCGCGGATTCCCTGGAACGTCACGGTGGTATCTCGGCTATGATTTCCGGCGGCGTGTGGATGCGCCGCACATCAAAGCCGGTTGACGCCCCCGAACTGTAGAAAGGTTTAGATGGCTCAAAAGCCTGCCGCGATTACGCCAGCGGATCGTTCCGCTGAGTGTTCCCATTCACCAGACGCCCCGGACCAGCTCGATGGTCAAGTTCCGTTGCCGGATATTTCCGACGTCGACCCCACCGGCTGGGCCGGGGCGCGTTTTACCGTCCTGGCGGTGGGCAACCCGATCATGGGCGACGACGGTATCGGTCTAGAGATTTTGGCTGGCCTCCAGCAGCTCCTGCCCACCCGTCCCGCCTGGCAGGCTGCGCAAAAGGCCGGTGAGTTGGCTTTGCTGGAGGGCGGTACCGGCGGCATGGAGCTGGTGCCGGTGGTGCAGGAAGCTGCACAGCTGTTGATTCTGGATTCGGTAGCTCCCGGTAACGGACGTGCCCCCGGTCAAGCCCTGCATCTGAGCGGGGATCATGTGCCGCGCCTGCTCTCCATGAAAATCTCGCCTCACCAGGTCGGTTTGCTCGATATTTTGACGTCGGCACGCCTGACCGGCAAGGAACCTCAAGTGCTCGAAGTCGTCGGGGTGGTCAGCGAAAACGTCGATTTGCGCCTGGGACTGACCGAGAGCGCCCGCAGTGGTATCCCTCGCGCGGTCGAACTCGCGGCGGAAATCCTCGATTCTTGGCTCAGTTGAGAGCCCAGAGCTGACTACGCTGACTGTGACGGCTCCGCGGCGCTGTTGGCGTCCCCCGGCGCGGTGTCCCACTGCACCCAAGCGATTTTGAACTCACGCCCGTGAGTCAGGTTACCGGTCGGCATCCCGCATTCCGGGCAGGTCAGAGCAAAAAACTCATCGATGGGCACGTCCTTGGCGCAACGCGGACAGTAGACGCTGGCGGGAATGCTGGTGAGTTCCAGTTCTGCTTGGTCGCAGATACTGTCCTGCCGGGCGATGGGCCAGGAACCGTAGAGCGCCTCGGGAATCGCCCCCGACATGGTGCCAACCTCAAGCGCGACCTTTTCAACTCGGGTAACCTGGGAATCAGCCTGTGCGGCCGCCGTTTCGACCGCCGCCACCACCGAAGTTAACAGCCCAAGTTCATGCATAAACTAATTGTCTCAGGAGAATCATGAAAATCAATCTTGACGAAATCATCGACCCGATGGAGGGACGCATCGTCGTCACCCACGATTCTTCCGGCCACCCCCACGCCCGCTTTGACCTGCAGGGTTTGCCGCGGGTGGATGCCATGCTGGAGGGCCAGACCGCGCTCGAAGCCCTGAAAATGACCGAGCATCTGTGCGGGATTTGTCCGGTGGCGCATCATCTGGCTGGGACCCGGGCGCTAGATGTGTTGAGCGGTTTGCCCGCGATTGCTCCCGCGGCGCAGCTCACCCGCCGACTGCTGCACTACGGTTCTATCGTCGAGGCCCATTCGCTGCGGTTTTTAATGCAGGACCGCGAAGCCGGGGTGGCACTGAAACGGATATCGAAAAAGATGCTGGTCGCGGCCGGTTCTCCGGGTCATTTTCCGGCGACGGCAGTGCCCGGCGGGGTCAGCGTGTGGCCCATCACCCCGGCCTTGTGCGACCTGTCCGCAGACCTGGCCGCGGCGCGAGACATCGCCGAGCGCCTCTGCGATTCAGCATTAGCATCCCCTCCGGAAACGGTCACGACCGGCGACTTTACCGGAGCAGACGTGGCGCTCATCGACGCTGACGGCGTCCCGGACGTGTTCGGAACCAGGGTCAGAGTGACGCGGGGCACCAGCACGGTGGACGAGTTTGATGTCTCCCAGTGGAATGAGCGGGTCACGGAGGAAATTCCCGATTCCCCCGCCCCGCGGCCATACTTGCGGGCTGACGGACCTGAAAAAGGGCTCTACCGGGTTGGGCCGGTCGCCCAGCTTTCTATCGGTACTTTGCCCACCCCGCGGGCGGCGGCGGCACAAGAGCGGTGGCTGACTGGCGCACGCGACGCTGCCGGGGCGCGTGCCATCATTACTTTGCACGTCTTGGAACGGACCGAAGCCTTAGTCCAGCAGCTCACTGAACTCGTGGAAGGCTCTGACCTGGGAGAACTCGTGGATCCGGCGACCGTGCAGTTCACGCCCGGTAGCGGAACGGGACTGGTGGACGGGCCGCGCGGCATCCTCGCCCACACCTATACGATTGGAGCCGACGGCACGATTCAAGCGGCCCGCATCCTCACGCCCACCGCCCAAAACGAACCCTGGCTGGCACAACTGCTGACCCAGGCTTATGCCCTAGACCAGGCACAACAGACCGGCGCTTGGGAACAATCCATTCGCGAAGCCGACCCCTGCCTACCCATCAGTTCCGCCCCTGCCGGACAGATGGGACTGAAAGTCGAAAACGTCTAGAATAGAGAGAGCGGGAGCGTTTCGTCAAAGATTCGCATCCCCGGTGGAAAGGATCCAGTCATGTGCGTAGGAGTGCCCTGCCAGATTTTGTCGATTACCCCCGGCGTGATGCCGATGGGACGCATCGACGTGGCTGGTCAAGTGCAAGATGCCTGCATGGCCTACGTTCCCGAAGCGCGGGTGGGCGATTATGTCCTGATTCAAAACGGGTTCGCGATGAACCTGCTAACCGCTGAGGAAGCTCAGGAATCCCTGGACACCTGGCGGGAACTGGGCATGATTTCCTAGCGTTTCAGCGTTTGGGCAGGGTCGGGGTGCCGGCCGCGGTGAAATCGGGATTTGCGTAGCAACTCGCAACAGCGCCAATTTTTATCAAACTTAGGCGCACCTGTGTAGAATAAATGCTAGGTTTTACCCGCACTCAAGTAAGGATTCATAATGGCATGTTTTCTTGTTCCCACCGCTGAAGCTGTCGCGGTGACGGCTGTGAAAAAGCATCTCGCCCATAAAGCCAAGACCGGCGAAACCTCGGAAAAGGCCGAGCGCACCCTGATTTTGGTTCGCAAACTCAACTGGCTGACGAACCTGCTGTGGGGCGGGGCTGTGCTGTTGATGTTTGAACACTTCTGGCATGGCGAAGTCGTGCCATATTTCCCCTTCCTCACGGCGGCCGCCAACCCTGCAGACGCGAGGCAAATGCTGTTTGAGATGAGCACTGTCGGGGTCGGAATGGCCGTGCTGGTGACGGTCGTTTGGGCGGTAGGACTCGCGGTTATTCGCGCTACCGAACGCCGCGGCGTCTCCGAGACGAACCCGAAGGCGTAAGGAGCCGAACATGACCCTATTAATTACTCTGTTTGCAGCCATTGCCTCGACCGCTTGGTGGTATTCCCACGCTCCCCAATCCAAAATGCGGGTAGACCTGCTGTGCTGGATGTACTGGGGCGCTTCCCTGATGTGGATTGTGGACTTGATTTCTGAATACATCGCAGACGGTGTTGAGGTGTTCAACCCCGAGCCTCTCGATATGCTCAATGATGCCTACCTGGGCCTGTTCGTGGTGGCCTTGGGCGGCATGATTTGGGCGGTTTACTTGATTGTCAAGGATCCGCGTGGCGTGCGTCCCCCGCTGGATGCCCCGGTTACTACGGAAACCCCCGCAGAAGTTGCGGATTCGGTTTCTGTCGGCTAGTTTTCGATAGCGAGACTTTCCACAAATTCGACATTCTCCCCGGTCAAGCACTTTGACCGGGGAGATTTTTTGTCACAAGGGCGGGGTCGGGGTTTCCACCAGCGTTGTGGTGCTGTGCCCACGCCGCTGCTAGTTTTCGATGACCTTGTCGGCATCGCCGCCCACTGCGACTTGAATCTTGCGCGGCTTGTTCTCTTCGGCGACCGGAATAGTCACGGTCAGGACTCCACCTTCATACGAGGCGGCGATTCGGTCCACAGCCAAGCCGTATCCCAAGGTCAGCTGGCGAGCAAAGGTCCCGGCGGGACGCTCGCGGTTCAGCCAGTGCAGGTCCTCACCCTCGGTGGGTTTGCGCTGGGCAGAGATAGTCAAGGTGCGGTCCTCGACGTCGATGTCAATAGTCGCGGGGTCCACACCGGGCAGGTCCACGCGAGCGATGAACTTGTCGCCCTCCCGGTACAGATCCAGGGGCATCGCCGGGGTCGCCGGAGAGTGCATCGCCGTGTTGAACATGCGATCAATTTCAGCAAACGGGTCACGATAAGTAGCCATGATTTGTATCCTCCATGTTGTTTTGCAGTTTGGGTTGTTTTTCAGTTTTCAGCTGCGGTCCCGGTTTTTCCCGGTTCCATTCAGTACAACAACCAGATTAGCACTCTTATTCCCAGAGTGCCAGTTAAACTTGACACACTTAGGCTCAACTTTGTTTTTTGAGCCACGTATGTGCTGGTAGGAGAGATAATTATGCTAAGGGAAAATCTGGCGAGGTATGCCGCGAAACGTTAAAAACGGTAGTTGTGGATGAAGTCGACCAGCCGGTGCACCTCGGCGGGATCCGATTCCGGATCCAATTTCCCGGCCACGTTAAAGACATGGGCCGGCGCGCTCAACCCGGATTCCAGCACCTGTCGCGCGGCTTCCTGAGCCCCTTGCCCGCCGAGCAGAATGTAGTCCGGGTCGAGGTTGCCCTGCAGGACCATTCTCGGAGCAATTCTCGCGGCATCTGCAAGGGTTAGCTCATCACCCACACCCAGCACATCCACGTAAGGAGCGACTGAGGACAGCAAATGTGCGGCTCCGAGGCTGCAGGAAATTCGGGTAATATCGTCATCGAACTCATTAAAAATTTCCCGCGCGTAGGATTCCGCTAGACACGCGTACTCTCCCTCCGTCAACGTCCGCACCCACGGATCGACCATCTGAATGACTTCGGCTCCCCCCCGCACTTGTGCAGCCAGGAAATGCCGCACCAGACTCGAAGTCCAGCTCATCAGCCGCTCCCAGTTCCGCGGCTGGGACTGCATAAAGATGCGGGTCTGCAGGTTTTGCGGGACGTTGGCAGAGCCCTCCACCAGCAGCGATGACAGCACGAAAGGCGCGCCCGTGACAGCGATGAGGGCTTTTTCCGGTGCTAGTTCACTGCGCTGCGCCCGACTGACCGCCTCGACACGCGACCAATCGGGGTCGGGCAGAGCCAGAACTCGATCCAAATCCAAAGTGGAACGCAGCGGCCGCAGTGGCCCACCGTTGGGATCAATTTTGCGAGCCAGGTCAAAGCCCACCAGCCGCAAAGGAAACAGCACGTCAGAGGTACATACGGCGGCGTCTACGCCGAATTGGCGCACCGGGGTCAGCGCGGTTTTCACCCCGACTTCAGGATTCAGTAAATAATCGACCTGTTCGCGTCCGTTCAAATCCTGCCAGTTGTCGGGATGCTCAAACACAGACTGACCCAGGAACCATACCGGGGTGGAATCGGGGCGTTTTCCGCGGTAAGCCTGGCGGATAGGGGAATCTGTTCTGGTAGCCGGATGCGGCGATGCCTCTGTCGCGTTCACAAGGTGTTCCTGGTCGCTTTCCACGGTCGTTTTCCCCCTCTTTTGTGATTAAGTGTAGCTCGCAGCAACAATGTCCACGCTCAGAATCACGAATTTATACCCCGAAATGCCGCCACTGCTTGATGGGGATAGTCACGCGATTAAAAACCATTGGCGGGAGCCTCCTCATGGAGACCCCCGCCAATGGTTATACCGCAGAGAGCCAATCTCTCGGTTTATGCAGTTATGTTCAGCCGATTAGTCCTGGTCGAACTTACGACTGCGCAGGCTGAACCAAGCTCCCAATCCCAACAGCAGGACCGCAAAAGTGATGCTGGAGGATACCGAGTTCACGCCCGTGCGAGCCAAGGCACTGGGTATCTTTGGCTGAGACGGAGTACCCGGAACCAGGGACGGAGTCTCGGTCACTCCCGCCACCGGGGGCTGCGGAGCTTGCTCGCCACCGTTGGCGTTCGGGGCAGGCTGGGGATGTTCCTGGACACCAGCCACCGGAGGCAGTTCCGGGTTAGGAGTGGTGCCGCCAGGGATGATGCCTCCAGGGATGATGCCTCCGGGGGTGGTCCCGCCAGGGGTATTACCACCAGGGGTGTTGCCACCGGGGGTGTTCCCGCCGGGAGTGTTCCCTCCAGGGGTGTTCCCGCCACCGTTGTCGGGCTTGGTGATGTTGACTTTACCTGTGCTGGGGTCGGAGGTCTTGGTTTTCTCCGGGTCTTGCGGGTCGGGATAGGTCACAGTTACCTTGACTTCGCCGGTCTTTGGCTCAGTCGGGGTTCCCGAGATGACGCAAGCCGTGCCTTCCTTGTTCAACTTGATGGTCAAACCAGCGGCTAGACCCTCCGCGTGGCACACCAGGTTGGTGGTCTTGCCGGGATTGTCCACCGGCACATCGACGGGAGCAATCGGTTTGTCAGTTTCTCCCTTCACATCCGGGACAGTCCCGACGGTCGGGGCTACGGAGCAGCCGTTGGCATCAACCTTAGCGCCAGCCGGAGTGCCGGGGCAGTGGTCCTCACCGTCTTTGGGTTTGTTCGGGTCGATTGGATCGTCCACACCGTCGCCGTCAGAATCTTTACCCTTGATGGTGACATTACCGGTCTTATCAATCGAACCACCAGGATTGTTTTGATCCTGCGGGGTGTAGTTGACAGTCACGATGTAGGTGGTGCCAGCCGGAACCTTCACGGTCGGGGTGCCTGAAATCACGCACCCACCCTTCGCTTCGTCATAGGCAACGGTCAAGCCCGCCGGCAAATCCTTGGATTTGCAGGTGATATTGGCCTTGCCGGGGTTGGTAACCTGCACCACAACTTCGGTGATGGGCTCGTTTACCGTGCCGGTGATAGTCGGAGCCGGACCGACAGTCGGAGCCACGGAGCAACCGTTGTCGTCAACCTGAGCGCCAGCCGGGGTGCCCTGGCAGTGGTCCTCACCGTTTCCGGGATTGTTCGGATCCTTGGGATCGGGCACGCCGTCTCCATCGCTATCGGGTTTGTTAGAGATAACGACGCTGCCATTGCTGGTGGCGGAACCGCCCTGGTACGCAACTTCAACCTTCAGGCCGTCCTGGTTGAAAGCACTGTCGGGAACAGTGGTGGTGCTGACCACGCACTTATTGTCTTCCCACTTGGCAGCCAAGCCCAGGGGCAGACCCACCGAGGTGCAGTCCGTAACAATATTGTCCGGGTCAACGATGGTGATCTGAACCGGGTTGATGGCCTTGCCCACAGTGCCGCGCACCGCGAAGTCGCTCACAGTGGGGATGGCACAACCGTCTTCGGTCACCTTGCCCTGGTAATCCTTCGGGGTGCTCGGGCACTTGTCTTTGCTATCCGGCACATCGTCGCCGTCCCCATCGCCATCGGTAGCGATGAAGTTCGCGGTGGTTTTCGCACTGGTTCCGTCGCTGTAGGTGACGGTGACCTGCACGCCAGTTACGCCTTCCTCAGTGGGAGTGAAGGTGATGGCGCCATTATTGGCAGCTGTGCCCTTCTCAGGGGCGAAGTTCGTTGCGGAAGCCTTGCCGTCCTTGCCCAGTCCGTTGTACGGCTTGTGCTCCACCTGCGGGGTAGTCACGTCGTCAAACGTGGGAGGCTCGGAGGTAGCGGCCTGGCCGACTTTAGTATTAGTGTCGGTGTAGTTCGGCTTGTAGCGCTGCGCCAAGGTGCAGCCATCCTCGTCCACCGCAGACCCAGCCGGGGTATCGGCGCACTTGTCCTTGTTGTCGGGCACACCGTCTCCGTCGGCATCCTTATCCTTCGTCTCGGGAACCGCCGTGAAAGCATCCATTGCCAGCGGGGTATCGATACGGGTTCCATCAGCGGCAAAAGCGTAGAGCTTTGCGGTATAGGTGGTCTTATGCTCCAAGTTTGCAGGAACTGTCAAAGGACAGGATTGCAAATCACCCATAGCGTTGGGACGCTGCTTCTCGCAACTGCCACCGGGTACGACCTTACCCTCCGCACTCCACTCGATTTGGTACATTGTGGAGGCATTCCAAGCCTTCGGCAAACCGGTGGTGGTTGTGCCGGCTGTGTCTCCACGCTTTGCCAAGTTATCAGTTGTGTCGTAGGGGTTTACGTCAAAAACAACGTATTCGGGGTAAAGCGCGAAATTTACATCATTGAGAATATTCACCAAGTTAGTCGCTGGCCAACCCGCACTGGTCAGAGAATCTGCATAACCTTTGAAAGCATTGTTATAGAAAGGGGTAGTTTGGGCAATTCCCGGATGGTTTTCTATAGAGATGAACATCCAATCGTCATTAATGTGCTTGGAATGTGCGTTTCCCTTGAGCCACGAGCCTTTTTTCGCATCGGCCGCGAGAGTGCCACACATTTTCTTGTCAACAAGGCCGCATTTTTCCTTATCAGTAACATCATTACCCCAAGTTCCCTTGAATTGCAGGGCATACTCACCATTCGCATCCGTTTTCGTGGTTGCGGTTTCCGCAATCCAGTTATTCACGCCTTCTTCGGCAATCCGGTCTTTAATCCATGCCTGCATTGTGGCTTCATCTTTTGGCGTCCAGATACCGATACCACCCGCCCGAGGGGTCTTACCGGCAATCTTTTTGTACTCAGTCATGATGCGTTGGACAGCAGAGTCCTTCAGATAGGAACCAGTTACTGTTACGCCCGCAACAGCTTTGTCCTTATCGGGGTTGAATTGAGTTACGGTTCCCCAGTTCAGACCACCTGGCAGCTCAAAAAGGTTCCAGTACACACGACCTTTAACATAGCCAGCATTCTGTTTCGGACCATTGTCGCTGGCTTCGGAAAGATGCATCAGAGTGGAATCCACCCTTTCGGAGTAAACGAAACGCAGCCCCGTCACCTGATCGGGAGCGATTGAGTTTGCTGCACCACCGGCAGTGTCCATGAAAACACCTTTTGGTCCTACTTGAGAATGGTTCCAGGACCACAAAAGTTGATACTTGTTAGTGTCAGGATTGACCGTCCAGACCCGCCACTTCTCGCCTTCGGGCAAGTTTGGGTCGGCATCAAATTTTGCCAACTCACCGTTATCCTTCTCGAACTGCTTCATAGCAATCGCGAAAGAACCGTCAGTCCCCGAGGTTGTCGTATAAATCGGAGAGGTAGAGCCGTCCTTTTCTGTCCACTGCGCATAGACACGGACACCAGACAAGGGAACGCCGTAGCCTTTTTCAGGATTAGGAGCCTGCAAGAGATCTCCACCCTGCTGCTGAAACACAAAACCCGAAATTGAATGGTGAGCTTCAACTGAGGTCGTAGCCTCAATCGCCCCTGTAGTTACTGGGTCAGTGGCATATGCGCCTGCTGTTCCCGCAACCAGCGTTGAAAAAACTAAAGAAGCTGCCCCGACATAGGCCAGTGCGGCTTTCGTCAAATTTGTCTTACGCACGTATTTCTTGCCTTCCTATAGAAACATGTACTCGGAAACTTTTTTCCCTGTCACAATATTATCCCAGCCATTACTCAGAATAAAGACAGGATTTGATAAGTGTTACCTTACCCCGCGTTCACCCTGGTAAAAGAGATTTAATCCGTGCTATAATGGCTTTATTTGTATGTACAAACCTGTAAACATACTGGAAATTTCGCATCTTACCTGAAAATCCTCTGAGAGTCCCTGTCTCGCCGTGCCCCCCAAAAGGCTTGTGCACCAGCAAACCCCACCACCGCGCTTGTGACCCCGAAAAGCGAAACCCCAGCCGAACCAGGGCGGTCCCCTACCGCACCCGCAACTGTGACTGCGCACCCTAAAAATCAACAGTCCCCGGCCCACCGCAAACGCGGCGAACCGGGGACATATTCAGTTAATACTCCTGGTCAAACCAGGGGATCGGGGGTTCCCTCCGCAGCAAAAGCCTGAGAGGGAAAACCCGAATCAGCCCTGAGAATACTCAGTGTTTCTTTTCCTCGCGACGGCTTTGACGAACGAACATCAAACCACCGGCAACCATTACCAGCGCCACGCTAAGAAACACCGGGATTGCGATTGCACCGGTACGCGCCAGAGCCTGCGGCAGACGCGGCTGGGTCACCACCGTCATCGGAGCAATCGTGCGCGGCGCTTCGTTCACACCCGCAACCGGGGGCTTACCGGGTTCGGCAACACCCGCCTTGGGCTTTTCCGTGACTCCGGCAACCACAGGGCTGTCGGGGTTGGGCAGTCGGTCACCCGGCTCGATGAAGCCGATGCTTCCGCCAGAACCGGTCGATTTCGGTGCCGGCTTGATGGTCGCGCTACCCTTGCCCTCCACAGTCGCCGGCTCGTCCTTGCCGTCGTCCTGCGGGTCATAGGTTACGGTCACGGTGTAATCCGCCTTTTCGGTCGGCTCGGTGGGAGTACCGGAGATGACGCACGCCTTCTTCATCGGGTCGTAGGCAATGGTCAAGCCCTTGGGCAAGCCCTGAGCCTTGCAGGACAGGATTTCTGCTCCGCCATCGTTGGTGACGGTAATGACCACCGGGTCAATCTCCTGGTTAACCTGACCCTTGATTTCCGGCAGGTCGGCAGGAATGCTCGGCTTCACAGAACAGCCATTCTGGTCAACTTTCTGACCGCCTGGAGTGTTGGGACACTTGTCGAGGTCATCGTTGACGCCGTCGCCATCGCTATCCTTCGGTTCAGGTTTAGCGATATTGATGGTGTTCTTTGCCGCCGGAGCCTGCTTGTATTCCTTCTTTCCGTCATCAACCGCGTTGTAGGTCACGGTGACGGCGTATTCCCCGCCCGCTTCCTCAGTCGGAGTGCCGGAGATGACACAGGCGGTCTTGTTGTTGACATCGTTCCACTTGATAGTCACACCCTTCGGCAGACCGGTTGCCTGGCACTGACCCAGAGCAGCCTTTCCGTCGTTAGCCACCGGTACGGTGATTTCCGCAATCGGTTCGCCAACCTTACCGGTAATAGCGGGAGTGTCTCCCAAGCGCGGAGCTACCGAGCAGCCGGTTTTCTTATCGACCTTAGCCCCTGCCGGAGTGTTGCGGCACTGGTCGACACTGTCGTCCACACCGTCCTTATCCTTATCGGAGTCAACAATGCTCACGTCGCCCTCACCCTTAACGGTGCCGGTAGTGTCGCTACCGTCATCGACCGGGTCATAGACGACCTCGACAGTCACCTTGTTGGAGGCTTCCTCCGTGGGGGTGCCCGAGATGACGCACGCCGTGCCCTCTGCGTTCAGCGCAATCTTCAAACCGTTGGGCAAGCCCGCAGCTTTGCACTCCAGAATCTTGTTTTGACCCTCATTACTGATGGGAACCACAACATCCTGGATAGGTTTGTCAATTTCACCAGTCACGTTAGGAACCGTATCCACCTGAGGTTTCACGGTACAGCCATCAGCGTCGACCTTGGCTTTGGCGGGAGTGTTGGCACACTTGTCCTTGCTGTTGGGAACGCCATCCTTGTCGCTGTCTTTATCGCTAATGATGACCTTGGCTTCGCCAGAGGCGTACAAGTCGCCCTTCTTGCTATCGTCAACCGGGTTGTAAACCACGCCTACGGTGTACTTGCCGTCAACCTTTTCGGTGGGGGTGCCCGAGATCACGCACGCCGTGTGCTCAGCGTTCCACGCCACCCCTAGTCCTGCCGGCAGACCTTTGGCTTTGCAGTTGTTCAGGACAGCCTTACCCGGATTTTCCACTGTCACGGTGACATCGCTGATAGGTTTACCAACCTCACCAGTAATATCGACAACACCGGAGATAACCGGGGCTACGGAACAGCCCTTCTTGTCGACCGTGGCGCCAGCGGGAGTTCCCGCACACTTATCCACATCATTGTTGTAGCCATCTCCATCGTCATCCGAGGGAGCCGGTTTCGTGATGTTAATGGTGCCGTCCTGAGAATCGCTACCGGTCGAGCCGTTATCGACGGGGTCATAGGTCACCGTCACGGTGACTTTCCCGCTAATCGGATCGGTAGGTGTACCGGTGATTTCGCAAGACTTGCCATCGGCGGACACCGCGATGTTCAGCCCCTGCGCCAAACCGGTGGCAGAGCAGGCGAACTGGGTGTGGTTCGGGTTATCCACCGGAATCACCACGGGAGTAATAGCCTGATCCGTTTTGCCTTCAATGGCGGGGACGGTTCCCACAGTCGGAGCGATGGCGCAGCCCTTCGCGTCAACCTTGGTACCGGCTGGCGTATCCGGGCAAGCATCGTTGTCATCGTTTACGCCGTCACCGTCACTGTCTTTAGGCGCCGGGGGTTCTGTCGGTGTGGAAGGTTCTGCCGGTGTAGAAGGCTCTGCCGGTACAGAAGGCTCTGCCGGTGTAATCGGATCCGGAACAACCTCGCAGCCCGGCAGTTTATTCGGGTCGGTGCTGTCTGCCGGATAGACCAACGTACCTTTGGGGGTGCCGGGGCACTTGTCGATATCATCAGTTACCCCGTCGCCGTCCTCGTCACCGGGCTGGGGAGGCACAATGGCAATTTCTCCCTTGACCGGATCAGTGACCTTGCTGTCATTAGTGCCGTCATCGACCGGGTTATAGGTCACGGTCACTTCGACCTTGCCCATAGCTTTCGCGGTGGGAGTGCCCGAGATGACGCAGGCGTTTTCTGACGCCACGTAATCAATCTTTAGCCCTGCCGCCAAGCCCGTGGCGTGGCAAACCAAATCGGTTGCCTGACCGGGGTTAGCCACCGGAACCTTGACCGGGACGATTTCTTCACCCACAGTTCCAACTACCTTCGGGAAAGAACCGACTTCGGGAGCGACGGTACAACCCGTATCGGGGTTGACCTTGGCTCCGTCAGGAGTTCCCGTGCACTTGTCAACATTGTCGGGCACACCATCGCCGTCCGCATCGCCATATTTGACGATTTGTCGACCGGAGGTTGAGGCGCTGTCTTTCGGTTCGGACGCCTTGTTATCCGGTGAGTCATACTTCACGCTGACATTGACTTCCACCGGGTCGGTTCCCGCGGTCGGTTCGGTCGGAGTGCCGGAAATCACACACGCCTTGGCGGTTTCGTCCCAAGCAATCGTCAGACCAGCCACTAAACCGGTAGCCTCACACGAGACGATGGTGTTGTTGCCGTCGTTGGCCACAGGAACGGTAATCGGAGTAATTTCCGTGCCGACCGTCCCCTCAATCAGCCGAACCTTGGTGACCACCGGAGCCTTGGCACAACCCTTTTCGTCCACCGCAGTGTCCGTAGGTGTATTAGCGCAGGCATCGTCCTTGTTCAACACACCATCGTTGTCATCGTCATCCAGACCTCGGTCGTGAATAAACACTGTCCCGTCAACCTCAAGTTCTTCTTCAGAAGTACCTGGGGTCGCGTCAGCAGGCTTGTCTGCGTTGTACTTAACATGGACGGTGGCATTGATGGGGGTGTCCAGTGCCACATCGGTGGTTCCGGAGATAACACAGGCGCTTTTATCCTGATCCCATTCCACCTTTAAGCCCTTCGGCAGTCCAGCAACCGTGCTTTCCTTAGGTTCAGCGAACACGCCCACACCTTGACCCGACGCCGGAGTAACCGGTTCTACCGCCGGGGCAGGTTCGGGTGCGCTCTGGGTCGCCTCTGTGCTTGATTCCGCACTGGGTTCGGCAGACTCGCTGGGAGCAGTGCTGTCTGCAGATTCTTCGCTGGCACTGGCGGGTTCGCTGGTCTTTGTGGTTTCAGTCGGAAGGGTGTCCCCACCGGTGTAGGTATCCGCTTCACAGCTGGTGATGGTCAGATTGCCGGCATTATTCACGGGAATAATCACCGGTGTGATGGGTTCACCTTTAATACCGGTTACCGCGAATCCCTTGCCTTGCGGATCGTTGATGGTAGGGGGAATAGCGCATCCATCAGCGTCTACTACTGCATCTTTCGGGGTGTTAGGGCACTTGTCATCGTGGTTGTTGACACCGTCGTGATCGTCATCACCGGGTTTGGTGATGTTAATCTTGCCCTCGGCAGTGACGGTGGTGTCTTTACCGGCCTTATCAAGCCAAGTGGCGGTGACGGTATAGGTGCTGTCGACGTCTTTCAGTTCCTCAGGCACGCCCGAGATGACACAGCCACCCTTTTCTGCGTTATAGAAAATTTGCAGTCCCTTGGCTAAGCCCGTAGCGGTGCAAGCGACTTCGAAACCATCTGGGTTATTGAGAGGAACGACCTTTTCCTCAATGAGCTCATTAATGACACCCGTAATTTCCGGCGCCTCTGCGGTGAAGCTTGGCGCGACCTTTTCGGGCTCTACGAATTCAAAAGAGTCCATCGCCATCAACGTGTCGCCCAAGTACAGCGACGCGGTGTAGGCGGTGCCGTCAACCGCACCAGCAGGAACTTCCATGGCACAGCTGCCAGAACCGGGTTCCACCGGGTCACAAGATTTAACTACTGTACCGGCGGGATCAGTCCACACGACTTTGGAGCCGCCAGGGTGGACAGACTTACCGGTAGCGAAAGCAGTGACTGTTTCGCCGACCTTGTTCGCCACGTACTTGTCCAGATTGATACCCACGTTGTAGTACGGTGTGACCGCGAAGTGGGTGTTGTACCAGTGAGTGATGTTGAAGGCCGGCGGAGCTGAGGGGATCGCGGCGGCAAACTCGTTCGGGGCGTTCCACGCGTTGTCGGTAAACGCAGAGTACGCCGGCATGACAGAGCCCTTAGTATCGGTCACATAGCCATAGACAAAGTTGCGCTGCGCGTCACTAAGTGGGTACGTCTTGCCGTCTACCACTACTTTCTTAGGCCGGAAAGTATCCTTGGAGAACTGGGCGACATAGTACCCGTCTTTGTCTACCGTGGCGGTGGTAGTTTCCTGGATACAGCTCGGATTTGCGGTAACCAATTCTTTCGCGGCTTTTACCCGCGCGAGGTTGTCCGAGCCGGCTTTCGTATTACTCTGTTGAGCTTTGATGGCGCATTCCGGGGTCAGCACGGAGAAAACGACCTTGTAGCCAACAGCGAGGGTGTCATTCCCGTCATAGGACGGTCCGGAACCTACCGGAGAACCTTGCATTTCCAGCCAGACCCGGCCTTGAATGTAATCCGTGGACTTACCCCGATCCTTATAAGTCGTGTGGCTGACCGTTTGCCGCTCCGGAGGAGCAATCATATATTCGGCAGGCATCTGGTAGCCGAACAGGGTCACGTTGCTGAAGTACTGCAAATCCAGATATTGCGCACCCGCCCCCGTAACGCGCGTTTTCTTGTCATAGTCACCCATCACCCGCGGGTTACCACTAGGACCGGCGCTGGCATCACGAACCATGACGACCTGTTCACCGGTAATCGGATCGTTGAAAGGTTCAAACCACACCTTAATCTTGGGTCGCTTCACCGCACCCGGAAGCATTACGTGATCTTTGCCCGCAGAGTCCGTCCACTTGGGCACGCTGAAGGCATAAGCGCCGTCGGCGGCGCTGGTGTAATTGTTGTGCGTGGTAGCGTAGTAAATGGGTGAGACTTGACCATCCGTGTCCTGCCACCGCATATAAATCTTGGTTCCAGCAGGAACGGCAGTGTTTCCACCATTGTTCACCGCGTTGGTGGACTTATCCATAATCACCGCATAGCCAGAGACTCGCGCCCCGCCCACACTATCCGTGGTGCTAGAAGTAGCCTCGATGCCACCCCAACTCTTTAGGGGCCAGGGACCATTGCCTTCGATAGCATCGGCATTGATAGCGGTAGCAACGGTAGTACCTGGTTTGGCGTAATCGGCTTGAGCAGCCATGTTGAGTGCTACTACTGCACCCAGACCGAGAGCGACCGCACTAAATACGGATATGCCCTTCTTTGTGTGTGTTACCCCGCGGGTAACACTTCTCGTAGCTGAACGACCCATTTTTATAACCTCCATGTTAAAATAGGCGACAAATCGAAAATCACTTTGCTTATATGGTATTTGTTATTTTTAAGAAACCGAATGCATTTTTTAAGAAAATTTAAATCATTGGTAGTAATCGTTGAAATAGCGCGGAAAAGTCGGCATTTAGACAATGTGCAATTGTCCTAACATACTCTCTATGGAGAAAACATTTCAGGTGACAAATAATATCTAATCTGAGTTAATCCAGATAATAGATTTAGAAAAGCTGAAATTATTTATGAATAAATGCTGAACGTCTCACAGGATTCATGCTAACGCCGATTGTCTATGAGTAAAGGCTGAGTAAAAAGCTGAGTACTCGCCCTATTTCGACGTGTCCGGCTACATGAGGAGAGCCGCTCTGGCAACCTCACCACCCACACTTATGCCAAAACAAAACCCCAGTAAAGCCGGGAATTGCGGCAACCACATTCACCGCTATGCAAAGGGAGGGTCTAGCCCGGGGTTTGCCGGGGGAAAACTAACGGGGGCCTCCGCATGGAGGCCCCCGTTTGCACGAACCTCACTCCATAGGTTCGCTGCGCATCTGGAATTTCAATGGGCTGACGCCCAGTTTTGGGATTTCAATAGACTTTGGTGCCGCAACTGCCGCAGAATTGCCCGTCTACCGGGGCATTACAGGCGGGGCAGTTTGTCGGATGCGCGCCCTGAGCTGGCGCTCCACCCATTTGGGCGCCCATGCCCTGCGGGGGAACTGTCCCCATCGAGGGCTGGAGCATCGGCATAGCACCGGGCATCCCGGGCTGCATACCCGGTTGCGCCATACCTTGCTGGGGCATACCTTGCTGAGGCATACCTTGCTGAGGCATACCCATGCCGCCGGCCATCATGCCCCCAGCCATAGGAGCCATGCCCGGCTGACCCATCATGCTAGGCTGCTGACCCATAGGCTGACCCATCATGCCAGGCTGGCCCATGCCCGGCTGCATACCAGGCTGCATCGTCCCCATGGGCTGGCCCATCATACCCGGCTGACCCATCGGAGCACCCCATGCCGCCAGCACCGGCGCGGAGCTGGGCGAGGGCCTGAATGGTCTGTTGAGCTTCTTGCAACTTTTGCATATCGTTACCCACCCCAAAGAACGAACCGCGCAACCGCACTTCTGGCCAGAACCGGTTGGTGGTGCCCACCACCATGGTGACGTCCGTCACTTCGGAAGGCATTCCCGCATCGTTGATCTGATTGCCGACGGAACGGAAATACTGAGCCATTCCCGAACCATTGACGAACATATTGGCTGATTGGGAGTTCAGTTCACCGCCCATCGCCCCCATCATTCCCATGCCGCTGCGGCGCGAACCCGAGGAATCGCGATCATACTGGTCGGGGATACCGTCGTCGTCCTCATCGTCCGCGATGGAATCGTAATGAATTTCCGCATAGAAATTCCCCAATTCGTTAAAGGCAAACACTTGGGCGTTGCCCTGCTTGTAGTCGCGTCCGATTTTAAACCGGAACCAGCCGTGGGTATCGTCAAGTTCCAGGCAACCTCCGGTCCCAATCGAGCGGGTGACTTGGAACTGGGCGGAGCGTTCTTTGTTAGCCTCGCGCAGCGCCAGGTGTTCGTTCACGTCCGCGACGGTGCGTTGCCTCCACCCCGAGGACAGGTCGGAGAGTTTTTTCTTGCAATCCCCGCACAGAAAGCCGTCTTGCAGCTTTTGTTTGGTGAGCATTCCGGCCTTTTGAGAACACAGCGCGCATTCTTTTGCATCAAATAAACCCATGATTTCCTCCTTGGTATTGACTCCCACTGCGGGGTTTTCCACCCCTATGTTTTCAGCGCCGCCGCCCAAAACGAACACCCAAATGGGTGAAAACCCGGACGCACCACCCTTGTGACCGCTCACGCTTTCCCGAAAAATGCCCGGCTAACACGAAACCAGCTGAGTTTTCACCCTTTTGGGTGTTAAATCATCTAGATTTTTAGTGAAAGCTGGAGACGAATCAGCCGGGTTGTCAGCGAGGCGACCCGAGCGGACTGTTGAAAACACCGACATTAGGAGGAAAACATGGGCTTGATTCAGGCCGCAGCAGGCGCTATCGGCGGAACACTTGCGGACCAGTGGGTGGATGCCATCGCCGCACAAGACATGGGGGAAGGTATCGTCTTTACCAAGGGCGTCCAGATGCGCCAAGGCGGGCGCGGGTCTAACAAGCGCGGCTCCGAGGACATCATTACTGACGGATCTAAGCTGCTGGTTTATGATCGTCAAGCCTTGCTGGTTACTGATTCGGGCAAGATTGTGGACTTTTCCACCGAGCCGGGCGCGTACACGTTTAACTCCGGTTCGGCGCCGTCGCTGTTTACCGGAAGCTTGGGCGATGCGCTGAAAGAGACTTGGAATCGTTTCAAGTTCGGTGGCACTCCTTCCGGGGCGCAACAGGCTTTTTACGTCAATCTGCAAGAGATTAAGGGCATCAAGTTCGGTACTCCTAACCCGGTGCAATACTTTGACAATTTCTATAACGCCGAGCTGTTCCTGCGGGCTCACGGCACCTATTCCATTCGCATTGTCGACCCGCTGAAGTTCTATGCTGAGGCGATTCCGCGTGATGCCACGCACGTGCACATCGATGAGATTAAGGAACAGTACCAAAACGAGTTCCTGGAAGCGTTGCAGGTTTCCATCAACCAGATGAGCGTGGACGGAATCCGCATTTCCCAGGTCACCTCTAAGATGAGCGAGCTGTCGAAGTATATGCGCGACGCTTTGGATGCCGAGTGGCTGCAACAGCGCGGTATCGAGGTTCAGGCCGTTGGTATTGCTTCGATTTCTTACGACGAACAGTCGCGCAAGATGATTGATATGCGCAATCAGGGCGCGATGCTTCAAGATCCCACGATTCGCGAGGGATTTGTGCAAGGCTCCGTGGCGCGCGGTATCGAGAACGCCGGGTCGAATCCGGCGGGCGCGGGTATGGCCATGATGGGTGTCGGCATGGGGATGCAGGCCGGCGGCGGTTTCATGGGGGCGGCTTCGGCTTCGAACCAGGCGCAGATGCAGCAGCAGGCGGCGCAGCAGCAGGCGGCGCAGCAGGCCGGGGCGGCGGGTGGTGCCGGCGCGGCCGGCGCGACGTGGGCTTGCGATTGCGGGGCGCAAAACACCGGCAAGTTCTGTTCTAACTGCGGTAAACCGCAGCCGGTGGCCCCGGCTGGGGGCGCCGGAGGCTTTTGCTCGAACTGCGGGGCAAAACTCCCCGACCCGAAACCAAAGTTTTGTGCAAATTGCGGAAACGCATTGGGTTGAGGGTGAAACCCTCAACCCAAATGAGCGTTTCCGTAACAGCGTGAGACCGGCATAAAAGCAATGTCCAGTGGACATTGCGCCGGTCGAACTCCAAACAGAAAAAACGCATTGGGTCGTCTTCTGCCGTTAGCTCAAGAGAGCGTTTCCGTAACAGCGTGAGACCGGCATAAAAGCAATGTCCAGTGGACATTG
>NZ_CAUPIY010000005.1:0-155332 GCF_963511525.1 uncultured Mobiluncus sp.
AAACTATATGAGGCACCACATCACCTACGCGCTCAAAATACATAAGGTACGCCGTTAATTTGCTGTCACCGCCCGGTTTATATATACTGTTTAGGCACTTCGGGGCATTGGCGCAGTTGGTAGCGCGCTTCCATGGCATGGAAGAGGTCAGGGGTTCGAATCCCCTATGCTCCACAACTTGTTTTTAGTATTATTTCAACGAAAAATCCCCGTTTTTTGGGTGGTTTCTGCGGGGTTCTGACCTGCTGGTGACCTTAATATTGTCCCGGTTTTGGTCTTGTTACCGACGTGGTTAACTGTCGCGGAACGGGTGTCCTCTTTACATGTCAGACGTATTTACGCCGGTTTTAAATCTGTGCCGAGCATGACGGATAATCTTTGTCCTGAACTGGGATGATGTCTCTGCACGCGATGTTTTTTAGGGCTGTATCCTGCCGATGCATTTTAAAAAATGGGTTCTGCACGACGGTCAAAATTTTTTTGTTGTTACTCTGTAAATGTAAGGCAGTTCCGGAACTCACTTACACAAAAAACACTGATATGAACAAAGAAAGTAGGCGTGTTGTGTCTTACTCTGATGTGTATCCGGACATTTGCGTGTTCACGGTTAATGAAACTGCGAGGCGTTTGGGTTTAAGTCGACGTAGCGTTTACCGGCTTATTGCTGATGGGCGGTTGAAAGCTGTACGCCTGGATGGCATCGGGTCGGGTGTGCGGGTCACTCCGGACAGTCTTAGTGCTTATTTGAGCAAAGCTATCCATTGAGCCACTGTTTATCCATATCCCCGCATATTTAAGGTTCCCAGTCTCCCGACCATTCTAGAAGGTGCGGGTTGATGCCTGGTCTTGGGCTTTGGTGGGGGCTGGTATTCCCCGGGCTGGCGGGTTGTTCGGGAATGGAAAGTTGCATTGTTCTGCTCTTTCTGTTAGCGGAACACGCGATGTACTGCCTCTGTTGCGGGAATGCTGCGGGTTTCCGCTGGCGGGGGGGTGTGGTTGCGGCGGCTGGGGGCTGTTTGGCCTGGGGTGTGGTTCTTCGAGTAAAGGAACGGTAGTCGGTGTGGGAAAGCTTTTGGGTGTGGCGGTCTGCCGTGCCCGTAGGGCTAAGGCAGACCGCCTGTTGGGTAAGGCTTTGACGTTCTGGATTAATGTTTCTTTCACAATGAGAGGCCGCATTATATCGGGCATCTTGCATCCCAGCACCCCGTCTAATAACTCTTTCCTTTCCAGGGGTAAATCGAACGATATTTACCACCAATGGAGCAGTCAAGAGGGCTGCTCCCCTAAACAGTAAGGAAAAGAACAATGGCTACGATTCCATTTGAAACAAATACGCCGCTCGTTGTAATGAGCGGCCCACGCCCTGCCTTTGTGTATGAGGGCGGGGTACGCACGGAGAAAAGGCTGCTGGATGCCTTGGGGCGCCCGCAGGCTAGGTTCTCTGGTGTCTCCATGATTGGCGAGGAGCCAACGGAAGTCACGGTGGAGCTTCCCGAAGAGGTCTCTGAACCGGCTGTTGTCGGCGGGACTGTCGTCCTCACTTCGTCTAAGCCTATGAAGGCTGAGCTGTCCGGCGGGGATTACGGCTCAGTCCGAGTGAAAATCATTGGCTGCGACCGGCTGGTTCCGGGCCCGTCTGCTGTGAAGGTATTCGAGCAGATAAAGGCAACTGCCCAATCGACACCTTCGCAGAAATAGTAGGCGTCCGCCTCACCAGTGGGGGCGGCCGTAACTAAATGTTCCGGTCGCCCCCGCCACCTCAAGTAATAACGGGGAGGCATCCCCTCAACATGCACAAGACAATCAATGAAACGAAAGGATTGAACAGAAATGTTTAAATCTTCTTATCTAAATCACATAGCATCCCGGGTTCTGTCTAAGACCTGGGTCACCTGTCTGTGGCTGCCAGTGTTGCTGCTTGCATGGGTTTTTGTGGAGCCTGCGTTCAGCTGGGCTGGCATCAAAGTCGTAGGTGTTGCGGCCGGGGTCTTTTTCCTGGCAGGTCTGGTTATTCCTCAGTTATGGTATGCGGTGCCGGTTCTAGGTGACATCTGGCGTGCCTATCAGAAACGTGCTGTACGCCGGGGCAGGGAGGCTCTTGCCGCGTGCGAGCTGGTGTCTAAGAGCGACGCGGAGTATTGCAAAGCGAGGCTTGCCGCTAACTTGTGGGAGTTCATTTGCCCTTGGGCTGCTGGGGGCGATGACGCAATGGTACTGGTGCTGATACGCAAGCATCTTGCCCGGTTTGGTGCCAGGGATTTCGAGCTGCTGGAGCACGACGACAGGACAGGGCGTTGGGTCATCCGGTTTTTGAAGCAGCCTGATATGGAGGCACCTATCAGGCAGAATTATATGCTCGCGGATTTCCCTAAGTTCAGCTTGGATGACTGTGGCATTGACTATGGTATTGACGATTTCGGGTACAAGCACCGGCTCAGTCTGCGTAACCAGCCGGGGATGCTGGCTGGTGGAATGCCAAGTTCCGGGAAAACCAGCGGTGCCCAGGTGATAGTCGGGTCGCTGCTTGCCTCTCCTAATGCGGAAGTGCACATTATCGACGGCAAAGGCGGGGCGGACTGGTCTTGGGCGAAACACTCAGCGAAAACATTCATCAGCGGCACCGGAAGTCTGAACCAGGTCATCAAGCTGCTCGAAGACCTGGTTCAGGAAATGGAACACCGGCAGGAAACCATGCTGGAATGCTACGGCGTGCCTGCTTTTTGGGACACGATACCCGACCCGACCTGCCCGGTGCTGTGCCTGGTGATTGACGAATGCCAAACGTTGTTCGACACGCGTGGGGCATCGAAAGAGGATAAAGGCAACCTGGAGCGTATTACTGCACTCGTCGCGGATTTAGTGAAGCGGGGACGCTCCTCAGGGGTATTCCTCATGCTCATGACCCAGAAACCCACCGCCGACGCTATCCCTACGGCTATCCGTGACAACATCGGTATCAGGGCTTGTTTCCGTGTGGCGACCCGCGAGGCGGAACAAGCGGTACTCGGGTATCCGGCAGAAAACACTCTGTCCCTGGCATACACCATCCCCTCGGATAACCCCGGCCAGGCAGTAGTGCTGGAAGACGACGGACTCAGGCACAACGTGAAGTTCTACTACGTCCCGCAGTACGTCCTGACCCGTTTCGCTGAACAGGCGGAACAAGCAGCAGAGGAAGTAGTGGCACTGTGACCTCGGAACAGAACGCTGTTTGCGAATCGAACGCCGACCGGGTGCGGGTTCTTGCTGGTGGCGGCACCGGCAAGACCCACACCATGGTCAACTTCGCCAGGCTGAATCCAGATAAATGCCTGATGATTGCTTACACCAACGCCAACGTGGGGGTGTTCCAACAGCGGATTAGCAGCCCCCTCGTGGAAGTATGTACCGCCGATTCTCTTGCTTTAGGAATCCTGCGGGAGCATCCTGATTTACAAATCCCCAGGATTGACCGTCCCCAAGCCGTGGACAGACTGGCGGGTGAATGCCTGGCCGGAGCTTTTATCCCCAACACTCCGGGGAACCGTAAAATCCTTATCTCAGCCATGGATTATATGCTCGCCAGGCTTTACTCTTTGGAAGGTTTTACTTCATCCTCTTCTAGCCTCCCAGCAGCAAATCTGGCAGAGCTAGTGGAAACACTGTTCAGTAAGCTCGCGAAGAACCGCTTAGCCACCTTCAACATTTGGGAATACCTCGCCGTGTATCTCCTGGAAAGCGACCCAGTATTTCTTGCTCGGCAATCCAAGCGTTGGGCGACCATCATCGTAGACGAAGCCCAAGACATCACGCCCCTGCTTGCCCGCCTCATTAAGCTACTGTCCGGAAGCTCCCGGCTGGTCATAGTCGGTGACCCGTGCCAAGAAATCTTCTGCTACTCCGGGGCAGGAATCCCCTGGTTCACCGACCCGGGATGGGAAGAATACCACCTCACCACCAGCTTCCGTTCCGCACCCGAAATCCTAGAAGTGGTGAATCGGACAAGGACTGATGGTCTTACTATAACCCCTGCCAACCCAGGTGTATCCGGCACAGTGGAACGATGGGACTATCAACCAGGCAAGAGAGATTGGGACGACTTTTTCGCTTCTGAAATCTCTTCTACCTTGGAGGCCGGAACGGTCGCTGTGCTTGCCGATACTCACGCAGAACTCGATAATGTAGCAGAAATCCTCGAAGACCACGAGATTCCATACCTGCACAACAATCCCAACGAGTCAGACGCCACCCCGGCATCCCGTAGGTCGAAAGAGGGGACGGTGACGCTTTCCACAATCCATTCCGCCAAAGGCATGGAATGGGATTCGGTGCATGTGGCAGGTATGGGTTCCCTGGTTCACCCAACAGTTTTAGCTGGCCGCCAAGAACGCAACATGCAGCATGTCGCCGTTTCCCGCCCTCGAACACATTTGTCCATGTATTTCCAGGAAGGAGCCACCCGAAATGTATAACAACGAGGCAACCAAGGCGGCGAAACTGTTCAAAGAATCCCGCCAGTTCTGCTCTTGCCCCCACATCTATAAGGGACAGTTCTATAACTGCAACAGCCGCTTCTCTGATATCTGCCCCCATTGTGCCTTGCTGTATCGGAAAGATTGGCTGATAATCTGCAAGTCCGGCTGTGTGCCATGGGACGACATTCCCCAGGAAACCATTAAGAAGTACACGTTCTATTTCCTAACTCTTACTGCCCCCTCGTTCGGTGAAATCCACTTTGTTCCCAACACGGATAGCGGCTCTAAGGTGTGTGCCTGCGGCAAGACCCATACCGAAGAAGACCTGCATTTGAAAGGTGTTCCAGTAGACCCGAGCACCTATGATTACGAAGGACAGGTGGCATGGAATTATGCTGCCGCCCAGCTATGGAGAAATACCTACCGGGCATTGAGAAACAGCTTCGAGACTCTCGATTTTTTCCGGGTATGGGAATGGCAAAGTCGTGGTGCTCTCCACGTACATGTAATCCTGCGTATAGAAGCCAGCGAAGGCGTAATGCCCAGCAAAATAAAAGACATCGCCCACAACCAGCACACCGGGGAATTCGGCTGGGGCGACCAGATAGACTGCCAGCCTCTACCAGACGACAACGAACGCGAAGACCGCACCAAATACCTGATTAAAGCCGTGTCATACAGTGCGAAAACCTGGGGAAGGTTCATCAAATCCAGGAAAGGAGACAACAGCCTAATCAGCAAGCATTACCGCCGTCTGGACAAAGCTGCGAGGAAAATGGAATGCCCCAAATGCGTGAAAGGTGAAACCTGCACGGCTGCCTGCCACAACAACTTTGGCTCTATCGTGCGGATAATCTCGAACTCACGTAAAAGCAAGAACACCCCCGGATGGTCACTGAACGGCACAAACAGGAAATTCTTGAGACAACGCCGCCACGACTATTACGTCTCTAACTACGACTGGCAGGAAACTCAGATTGGTATGGCACGAGCCAAGAAAGCACGCCACAAACTCGCCAACATCAATTCCAGCCCGCAAGACATCGCAGCCAGGTTCGCCAACATCACCGCCCGATACTACAAACCCGGCACAACCCGTCCCGGCACAAGGAACCATCGCTCCAAGCCCTCCCTGGCAGGACTCCCCGCCCCGTTCTAACCGCACCGGGTCGCCCAACATGCAGCCGTATTCCATCCATGCCTCGGCGACCGGTGACAATAGCGGGGTGAACGCCACCCCAATTACGGCCACAGTAAGCGGTTTGCCTCAAGGCGTCACCTATACAGTGACCAGGGATTCCGGCTCCGACCGGCGTGGGGTCACTGTTGCATTCAGCGGCACCGCGAAAAAGCCGGGGGTTTACCCGGTCACCGTGAGCTTCGAGAGGGCTAATACAACCGGCAGGGGAACGGTGAGTAAGTTCAACATCCACGTCTCCGACACCACCGCCCCGGTCATCCAGCCCATTTCAGACAAAACCTTGAAGACGGATTCTAAAATCACTCCCGGCAAGAACCGGGTGAACATTCCGTTCCAAATCACCGACAATTCCGGGGTGTATATCGTCAGTTCAGTAACCGGTCTGCCGAAAGGATTGTCCTGGACGAAATCCGGTATCACCGGGAACATCGACCCGTCCGAAACTGGGAAAACTTTTGACGTGACGGTGAACGCCGAAGACACCATCATTCCGGGGCATCCGACGCATGAAATCAACAAGTCTTCGGAGTCTTTCCGGATTACTGTGGTGGACGGCACGGAGCCGGACATCGGCACCACCGATTTCGCGGGCTTAACAGACCGGCTGGAGCCGCAGCCTGGGCAGGTCAGCCGGGAGGTCAGTTTCGAGCTGGTCACGGGCGACAATTCCGGGATTAATCCGGACGTGTCTTTCTCTCGCCCGCTGCCGGACGGACTGAAATACGACAAGTTCACGAAGATGATTACAGGCAGGCTAGAGCCGCACACGTTCCTGCAAACCCCGTATCGTTTGACCGTCACTGCGAAAGATACGGCGGGCAACGTCCGCAACAAGTTGATGACCGTAACGATTTCGGACGGTACTGAGCCGCAAATCACGTTCACCGACCAGACGGCAAACACGGGGGACAACTTCTCTTACACGTTCCCGAATGTTTCGGACAATTCCGGCAACAAGCCGAAAGTGACGTTAGAAGGGATTCCTCGCGGCCTGGGATGGAACGACGTGTCCTACACCCTGTCCGGGACTATCCTGCCGGAGCTGGCCAGGAACAACGGCGTCAACAAGATGACGGTTGTTTCTAGCGACCTGGCGGGCAACTCGACTAACCCGAAAGTGTTCACCCTGAAAGTCATCGACACGACCCCGCCCGAGATTCCCGAAATCATCAAAGACGAACACGGCAACCCTCTGGTTGTCGACGGGCTGCATGTGTTGAATGACGACACCACCACCACGGAGGACGTGTATACCAGGCAGATTGTCGCCACAGACAATTCCGAGTCCGACTTGAAGTATGACATCAGCGGGCTGCCTTTAGGGATAGGGTACGACGAGGACACCGGGCTGATTTCCGGCATGACGAAGAAGCCAGGAATTTACCCGATAGACGTGAAAGTGACCGACCCGTCAGGCAACACTTCTGTCGGTGCCAGGTACCACCTGACTGTTTTGGACAAGACCCCGCCGTCCATGGTCGGTGACCCGCAGTTAACAGGGGAAACCTCCGTTAAGAACGAGGTGGAGCTGCAATTCAGCGACAACGACGGCTTCCCGCCCTCTCTGGAACTGGGGCAGATGCCGCAAAACAACGCAACCCAAAACATCGCCACTGAGGTAGTTCAGGACCCCGCCACGGGGCTCACCACTCTGAAAGTGACGGTCATAGCCCGCACCCCGGGAGTACGGGAGTTCCCGGTCACAGTCACCGACCGTGCAGGCAACGCCTACACGGACAAGGTTGTGATAAGCATAGTAGACACCACTCCGCCGACTATCTCTGGCGGCCCCTTCAGATGCGAGACCGGCAAGCCTTGCAACAAGAAAATCAATGTCAGCGACAACTCCGGCGGTAAAACCACGGTGAATGTGGATAATCCGGGGCAACTGCCGCCCGGTGTGACTATTGACGCGGACGGCAACATCACCGGCTCCACCGACAAGCCCGGGGAATACCGGGTTGACGTGACGGCTAAGGACGAGTCCGGCAATGAGACGAAAGCCGTCGTGGTGATTATCGTGACGGACTCCACCCCGCCGACCGTCACGATAGACGGCAAAGATACCAGGGACAGTAATGCCGAATACACTTTAGAAGTTGGAACCCCGATAAACCCGATTAGGTTGGAGACCAGCGACAACTCCGGCGAGGCCACACGCCTGGAGTTCGGGCCGCTGCCTGATGGGCTGCAATTCGCCCCCGACCGTAAAGGCGGAACCATTTCGGGCACTCCGACCAAGACCGGGGACTATACGACTCACGCCACCCTGACAGACCCGTCGGGCAACATTACTAGGTTCACTATCCTGTTCCACATCATCGACACCACCGCCCCGAAAGTGACCGGCGGGGAAGGCTCCAAGATAGTCAACGGGCACATCCAGTGGACTGTGGAAGCCGGAACCGATATAGAACTGAAAATTAATGTGAAAGACAACAATCCCGGTGTGAAGCCCCTGGTTTCTTTGGCTTCCGGGAAGCTGCCCGATAATACGGAGCTCAGCCAGGACGGCGTGTTGAAAGGAAAGCCGCGTGACATCGGAGTCTACAACTCTATTTGGCGTGTAGCCGACCCGGCAGGCAATAAGACCGACATACAGGTCAGGGTGAACGTTGTAGACACCACTCCGCCGATGATAGTCATGCCGAAGACGCTCTCCCTGCCCGCCTGCGAAACAATGGTGAACCTTACTTATCCGATACAGATTCTGGACTCGGCACGCAACGGAGCCGTGGAAGTCACTAATACGACGGGTGCCCCCGACGGGCTGAAATACTCTCATGCCGACTTCATCAAAGACCGCCAATTCTTCGGAATCCTAGGCAAGAAAGCGAAACCGGGAACCGTCTACCATCCGGAGTTCACGGCACGCGACAAAGCCGGGAACCTGGCTACTGAGACCGGAACCATCAAAATAGTGGCCTGCACCCCGGAAGAAATCGAGAAAGCCCTGAAGAATGCCCCGCAAGTCCCAGACGGGCTGCGGGACGGCTACCCTAATGCCGACATCTCCGGAGGCAATAACGTCGGCGGCAACATCGGGCCGCGTGCCTCCGCCGGAACGCTCGCGAAAACCGGCGTCGCCCTCGGCTCCCTCGCACTGGTAGGTGCCATGGCCGGGCTCGGCGTGCTAGTCGCACGCAAGTCAAAGAAACAGATGAAGTGACGTTGTTCCCCCGCTCTTGACGGTTCAGGTTGGGGGCGGGGGCGAACGTTCGACCGTTGTCGATAACTTCCTAATAAGTTTTGAGAGGTTATCGACAACGTGACGTGATATTCTTGTATGTGGGAGCACCTGCTCCGCTGTAACGAAACAGGCGCTTATAGACAGGGCTTCTATTAGGAGCCGAAAATATATTCAATAATGTCTTGGGTCATCTCCTTCAGCTGCTCGAATAGCTAAGGAAAGTGACCCAGACTTTTATCAAGTCATCTTGTCTCCGTCTTTTCTTCGACTTTGATATTTCTGCCTATCTCGACGCCACATAGACAATGCGGATGGGGCGGGCGGATTCCGGCGGCTTTTAGGGAGTTTTTATTAACAACTAACCGAAGCCCCATACTACGCCAACAATAAACGCAACGATATTAGTGCCTGTGAGCAAAAATATACGTCGCAAACAGGAGGGTAAACTCCCGTATTACATCGTCGCTAGCCAAATACGAAAACTATTCACCGAGTATCTAGGGCTGGCGTAAACAATGCTTAAGGGTAACCGAATCCGGCTGTATCCAACGGAAGAACAGGCACAAACGTTTTTCCGTTATGCCGGTGCATCTAGATTTGCCTACAACGAGTGTGTTGCCTATTGCAAAGCACAATATCAGTCAGGACGTACCGACCTAGTAAAACAACCGGAACTACGCCAGCATTTGCGGGATTTGCGAGACAACACGCCAAGTTACGAGTGGTTGCGAGAGATTCCCGAAGCCGTTGTGAAACAAGCAACAAAAACTTTTGATAAGGCTAGAGCCAAGGCTTTTAAGAAACAAGCCAGGTTCCCGCGTTTCCACAAGAAGCAGCCCTCAAAAGCAAGTTTCTATCAAAGAACAGAGAGATTTCACACCACCAAAAACGGGGTGAAGATTACCGGAATCAAAGAGCCTGTTTATGTAAAGTTTCGGAAAATCCCAGACCATGTGCTGAATACCCATGTTGTTTGGGACGGTAAATACTGGTATTTGTCTTACACTTACGAAACCGGAACTGAACCAACTAAACCCCGTAAACACGGAGACACTCTTGGTATAGACCTTGGAATCAAGAATTTTGCTGTTGTTTCTGACGGCACAGTATTTTCAAACATCAACTACTCTAAGGAGGTGAAAAAGCTAGAGAAACGCAAACGCCACTTACAACGCCGCTTGTCTAAGAAGTTAGAATCGAACAAGCAAGGGACGAAGTTTGTCCGCACGTCTAACTCAAACAAGCTACAGCGTAAAGTTGCACTAATAGACAGGAAATTAACCAATATACGTTCGACTTACATTAATGAAGTTATCAAGGACATACTTTCCGCAAGACCCAAACGGATTGTGATTGAGGATTTGAATGTAAGAGGAATGCTGCGAAACAAGTATTTGGCTAAGTCTATCGCTAGTCAGAAGTTTGCAGAATTCACGACCAAACTTGCTCAGAAGTGCGAAGAAACAGGTATTGAACTGGTGAGGGCAGACCGTTGGTATCCCTCGTCAAAAACCTGTTCCGGCTGCGGGTTCAAGAAACAAAACTTGTCTCTCGCCGAACGTGTTTATGTCTGTGAGCATTGTGGTTTAACGGTTGACCGTGATTTGAATGCGGCACTTAATCTTGCGAACTACCCGTCCGTTGCGGGGAAGTTATGCCCTGGGAGAATCAAACCAACCTTAGTAGCTTGAGTTTACTCAGACGAAAAGGGATTCGATGAATAGGGAATCAGATGACAGCTCAATAGGTTTTGGGAGGTTATCGACAACGGTCGGGAATAATCCGCAGTGGGCCGGACATACCGACGATGCAGATTTGGTCTAACGGTATCGCGTGCTCAGGAACCAAAATTTCTCCTTACCATGTATTAACAGCAGCACAGTATCTTAAATTCTTAATATAAGCGAACATTGCTTACAAGAATAATCTAAGATTCCAGCCGGTGAACGGCATTCTGGAAATCTATGCGGATGAAATCCACGCCGGGACTTTATTCGTCAGATGAAACGCAACATCGAAAAATTTGACGGAACCACGCTCCCAGAGCCCAAGAATCCTGTGGTCGCCGGGGTGAACGAAACCCCGAACGTTCCGGCAGACGACAGCGGCGGGCGGGGCGGGGATGCGGCTGGCGATAAGGAAAACAGCGAAATCATGAGACGGCAAATCCCCGGTCACTTTTTACGGTGACCGGGGTTGCTTTCCCCGTAAAACCGCAGGAAGGGGCGGTGGTATAGACAGCTCCTTTATTTTTCGTGGAACCAATCGTAGAATTTTTATCAGGAGGTCGGAAAAGCCGACCGGGCAAGGAAAGGAGACGAAAATGAAGCACGGACGCAAGCGAATTGTCGGCTTTTTCGTAGGATTAACTTTAGCAGCAATGGGGGTGCCTACTGTAGCTTTTAGCGTCGGAAACAATCCGCAGTGGGGGCAAGACATATCGATGGTGCAAATAAACTTCAATGGGGTGTCATGTTCCGGTACTAAAATCTCTCCTTACCATGTGTTAACAGCAGCACATTGCTATTATGTAGGTAATCCTAATGTAGGTGTCGTGATTACATCAGATTCCGGAATGCGTATATGGGATTCTAATTCGACCAAGTTGTATCACAATGGCCGGAACATAGCTTCTTGGTCAGTCTTCCCGGACGGAAGAGACCTTGCTTTAATCACCACAAAGACACCTTTGTCTGGGGCCATTGCTAATGTCGTGAATGTAGACACTATTAAAGACCAATTATCATCTATGCAAATTAAGGCGTGCGGGGAACGTTTAATCGACAGCAATGGAAACGCAGTCGATGGCGGAAAAGACAATGCCTCCTGTGCTGTATTTGGTGGAGCAACTACAATTAATTCTAATTCTGTTTACTCCGAGTCTGTATGGACTACGGCTGGTAATCCTGTAGAACATGGAGATTCGGGTGGCGGAATTTTCGCAAATGGCAACTTGTTTGCTGTGCTCGCTCATAATCCTACTGAAACCAGCAGCAAGAGCAATTCAGTAAAATATTCCGTTCTCGGTGCCCTCATTGACTCCGCCGTTTACTCTTGGCTGCAAGCACATGGGGTGCCGTTGAGCAACCAGCAACCCCAGCAGCCCAAGCCCCAGGGCATCCAGGTAGGCAAGTCGCGTATTGGTGGTATCACTCGTGTTTCTACTTCCACAATGCTGCTAGATAACGCCGCGAACAAGTCCGAGGTGGTGTTGGCTACGGGTCGCAACTTCCCGGATGGTCTGGTGGCGGGTGCCCTGGCCGGAGCCTCCAAATCCGGCGTGGTCCTGACTATGGGAACCACTGCTATTGAGCCGGAGACTCTAAGCAAGTTGAAGTCCGTGGGAACCAGCAAGGTCACTATTGTCGGCGGAACCGGTGCCGTCAGCCAAGGTGTGGAGGATTCTCTGAAATCGGCGGGAATCCAGGTTGTGCGTATTGCGGGAACCGACAGGTACGATACGGCTTTCAAGGTGTACGACTACATGAAGAACACCGGGAAACTAAAGACCAGCAGCGTGTTCGTCGCCACTGGCAAAAACTTTCCTGACGCCCTGGCGGCTTCCGCAGTAGCGGCGAAAATCGGTGCGGCGGTTATCCTGGCGGACACCCCGGAGCAGGTGAATCGCGTGGCGGGAACCTATCCGTACGCAGTAGGAGCACAAACCAAGGCTCTTATGTCGGAGACTGTCTCCATGTCAGGATGGTTCGACGGCAAAGACCGGTATGACACCGCGAACAAGCTGGTGAATTGGTCGCGATGGAAGGGCGGCGACACCGTGATGGTGGCTATCGGCACGAACTATCCCGATGCATTGGCTGCTGGCGGTTTGTCCGCTTCCACCGGACAGTTGCTGGTTTTGGCGAATCCCAACTCCAATACATTGAAGGTTCCGGCTGGTACTAAAAATCTGGTGTTCATTGGCGGGGAAGCCGCTAACCCCGACAAGTACGCGGTCATTAACTGATAAGTGAATACGGTGAACCCCGGTTGCTTCCCATAGCGACCGGGGTTTTTGCTTGCCCTGTCGGTTGGGTGCCCCGAAAAACTCGCATCGAACGATATTAGGAGTACAAAGGCTCGGTTGTTTTCCCGGTTTTGGAAGCGAGGAGATAGAAATGGGAACCATCAGAAATAAACTTTTGGCGGTTATTGCTGCGGGGGCGTTGTCGGTGACTGCTCTGGCTTCGATAACGCCGTTCACCGAAAATCCAACAGACCTGCCCCAGGCGAATGCCTCTGGCAGCTTGAAGTCCACTACGGAAGGCGGTGGGAAAGGAGCTCCGCCCTCGTGGTATGGGAAACTGGCTGGTAAATGGAACGAGTGGAAAGCCCAAGGCAGTGCCTATCTGGAATTCAGCGACCAGCCAGATAGCGATATATTCAATAAGGTTGTGCCTGACCCGGGCAATTCAAAACCACCGGAAGACGTTCCTAAGGCTCCGCCCTCCGGCACCGGCAATATGGTTCCCGCCAATCAGCCTGCCGGTGGCACGCCTACCCCGGGTTTGTGCAAATGCACCGAGTGGAGTTACACGACCAACTCTAAGGGCGAGCGAGTGCGTGACAAGTGCCTGGAAGCATACCGCTCCGTTGACGTCCACCGCCGTTTGACCGTGGGGTACTTTGCCCCAGGACAGGTGCAGAACTGGGGGTCTTTGTGCGAGCTGCCTGGCCCGTGGATGCTGGACAACGAGGAGAAAGGCATCCGCAAGGAGCTGAAAGGCAACTCCATTATTGAAGCGTTTTTGGCGTACAAATACGGGCGGATGGACGACCGTGACCTGCATCAATATTTTACTGAGAGGTACCCCAAGGATTTCCCGAACCGCAATTTTAAGCCGGAAGTTGACGTGCAACTGATTTCGGTTGCTGGTGCGGGCATGACTCAAACCCCGGCCGGGCGTGAAGCCTGCGACTACTACGCTCCGGGAGTGAACGAGCCGTTCGAGAACTACATTAAGGAAACCGAGAGCTCTCTCAACAATTGGGATGGCGGGGCCTACGCGGCTGCCGACTTGGGAGGCGGCGATGGTGCGTCCTCGAAGTACATCGCGGTGAAGCGTGGTGGAGACTTGTGGGGTCAGATGGACGCCTGGTGGAAGTCCCACCCCAACTACGTGATGGCATCCCCCGGTTGTATCTACAAGTTTTCCATTAAGGCTTCCGCGACCGACGCGGGTGCGGCTGGTCGCTGCGTGACCGCAGTCCAGGCGTGGAGCGACCAGATTGACGGGCCAAAGACCTCGAACAATCAGACCCGCGACATGCTGTTGAAGAAGACTGAGTTCGGCGACCGGTCTATCGACTTGACGCCGGGGAAGAACCGCATCCACTGGGCTAAGAACAATGACCCTGACCCGGATACTTCTCAGGTGATGACTGATTTCGGGGTGCCTTACGACAAGACCGACGAATACAAGAACTCTGAGTTTTATAAAAACGCCGCGAAAGGTATCGGCACCGGTTTCCAGGGAGAAAGCGAGCCGAAGCTGAATTATAAGACGGGAGTTTTAGGAAACAGTGCTGATTTGGTGTGGGCGTGCGACAACTCCTACTTCCAGTTCGGTAACGAAGGGCAGATGAAGGCTGCTGGGGGCGACTTTAAAGACGGACTGCATAAGCCCGGCGACGACCTCGGAACCACCCCTATCGGCACCGGGAAATACGTGCAGGACAGCGACGGGAAGCCCGTGTTCCACCAGGACACGGAGACCGGCGACATGGAGGGTGCCTTAAAGAACATGGTGGATTCCGGGTTCCTTGAAAAGGCAGACCGGGACATGATTCTGAAAGGGGCGAGGGCACAGCAGTTCGGCTCCGACACCTTGTCTAAACAAGGCGGGCTGCCGCAGGCTGACGAGAACGGCAACGACGGAACCTCGTACGTATGGAGCACTTCTTCGGGCAACGAAAACACCCGTATCGGCAACAAGAACTACAGAAACTGGGTGTGGAAAGCGACCACGAAAGGCATGATTGACGGGGCTGACCTTGACAAGATAGAACCGGAAGACCTAAAGAAAAACCGGGAAATCTTCGAGAAACCCCTCGTGAACCCCTTGAAAGGCTACGCGGAAAACGTGACGAAAGCAGACACGTTCTTTAAAGGTCTGGACGGGATAGACTCGGTTTCTGCCGGGCAGTCTTCTAACTTCGGCAAGGGCGGCAAGTCGGACAACACGATTACTTTCGGGCGTTCTCTCCAATACGGCATTACTACGCATCGTGCCGCCGCGAACGGGGTGCCTAAGAAGGGCGGGGTGGATGTGCAATCCCAGTTCATCCCGTTCCCCCCGGGGGCGTTCGGACGTTGGAAAGGCTACGTGTGGTCTGAGGTCATTAATCCGATAATGACCATCGATTCTGACGGCACCGCCATCGTAAACAATAACCTGAACGGTGAGGAAGCGAAAGAGCAGTACTACCAGACCATGGACCTAATGAACACCTGCAACTTCGACGATTCTAAGTTCTACTACGATTCGGGACGTAAAGGCGTCGGGGCGGAAATACCGGAAAAGGAAATAGTTAACCCGCGTACCGGCTTACCTTACGCCTACAACATGTCCGACTGTCTCGCGGTGCCTGGCGTAGGTATCTCCGGCACAGCCGTCAGATGCGAATCCAACCTTTCTAACCTGAAAAACTCGACCGATGAGAAGTCCGCGTTAATACCGTCCAGGCCGACCATGTTCGGCAACGCCAACGGGTTCGTCTCCGACTGGGGGCAGACCGTCGGGGGCGTGAAGTCCGTGAAGTTAACAGCTACTGATGAGAAAGGCAACTCGAAAACCAGGTTCGTGGACTCCTCCGGACGTATCACCATGAAACGCGACGGCACCCCGGTCACGTTAACGATAGCGAAACCAGTAGTGGTCGCGTCCAACCCGAAACAGTTCTTGCCGAAAGCGACTTATGAGGTGTACAACAAGGACACCGGGAAAACCAGGACGGAAACCAGGGCGGCACAGGGGGTGTATGGAGCGGTTAAGAGTACGCCATCCAACGTTCGTATCATCGAAACCGATGTGTATATGAAGAATGGTGGAACCCCGTTCGCTGACTCCCGTGGAGCACAGGACGCCATCAAGGACAACAAGATTACGGAAAAGGTAGACCCGTATGAGTTTGCTGGAACCGCGATGCTTATTGACGGCGATGGTAAGAGTGTGGACTTCAAGTCCGGCACTTACAATAAACCGAAAGCTGAAGACCAAAAGTTCAAGGTACGTACTAATATGGACTTGATGGACTTCCGTGTGGCTAAGCGTGAAGGCGACAAGTCTGTGCCCGAAAAGGAGGCTTTCGAGCCGCGTCTGCTGCCCGGCACCTATATCGACGTTCCGAGTGCGGGAGCCGGTGGCGGACTGGTAGACCCGACGTCTATCAACCGCGATGCGTCCAAGGCACTGTTTGACAAGATGGGCAAAAACGACCGCAACAAGTGGTGGAAGTACACCCTGCCGGGCAACTCAACCCAGTTTGATGTTGCCGCGTTCTGGAGGAGCCAGGAAGGCAAATACCAGCAGTTGCGTGCGGGCGTGAAGTCCTAAGCGGCAGATTTCTTAGCCTTGTCCCGCCTAACTTTTTTCTTCTTGGCCTCTCGTTTTTTCGTTTCGGCTTCTTGGGTTTCGTGCATGGATTTCGTGAGTTGCAGTAATCGTTCCTCTTCTGCGTGTTGATAGACCATTGCTGCTTTTGAAGTGGATTGCCCCATGAATGCCTGTATCTCTCTAACAGTTGCACCTTGTTGGGCAATCTTCGTGGAAGCGTGGTGACGAAGACCATGTATTTGCAGTTCCGGTCGTCCCGCTGCCTTTGCGGCTCTTTTGTACCATCTGTTAAACGTAGGGTGTGGCAGGAAGTCCCCATTTTTTGTTGCAAAAAGCAGCGAATCCGGGGATTCCAGTTTTTCTACGTGCTCAGCGATTTCTTCTGCCAACGCACCGGTAACTGGCACTTCCCGCACTCCTGCCGCCGATTTCGGTTTTTTAATGATTCGCCCTTTATTAGCGATTTTCACTACTGCCTTGTTCACGTCCAAGTAAACTGCTTCAATCTTTCCAGGCGTTCCATTCTTTGTCTCTGTCCGGCGAATTTCTACGTCTTTCTTGGTGATGGAAGTAAGCTCACCCCAGCGGAGGTTAGCCCAGGCAGCTATCTTTACCGGAAGCACGTATTGGGGTCTGTGCTCCTGTAGGTAGCCTAGAATCTCGTCCAGCTCTGCGTCAGTAGGCATCTGCCGGTCGTTACCGGTTCTGGCCTGGCTACCGCCTTTCACCTGGCAAGGGTTTTTAGTAAGCAACCCCTCATCCACCGCAGTCTGCATAATTGATTTCAATAGAGAATATGCCCTCGCTGTGGTTGTCTTCTTCCCCGAAGCAATACCGCGACTCCACCACAACTGCACCTCCGCCTGGGTAATGTCACTGACCCGCACCTGGTGGAACTCTTTCATACTAGCCCGAATCAAGCTCAAGTATTTATCCTTAGTAGAATCGCTAAGCAACCCCCCATGCGAATTCTCCCGTGTCTCGACCCAGTTGTTCGCGTATGTCTTGAAGTTAACCGAACCCCGGATTTGTTCCTTAATCTGTTGGCTTGGCGGAGTCCAAATCCCGCGAGCTATTAAGGTTCTCTGGTCAGAAAGCCAATCTAATGCTTGCCCCTGGGTGATGAACGTAGACGAGTAGCGTTTGCTGCCGTAGAAATACCGAGCACGATATTTGCCTGTTCTTTGCCCCTGTCGAGGGGGTATCATATCTATACTGCCCCACATGGGTTTGGTCTGATTTCTAGCCAATTTAACCTCCTAAAACTATGACCTGCTAGTGACCTTTTATACGTCCTATAGTGACACAATATGGCAAAATAATCAACGGAAAAACAGTTTTGTTATAACAAGAGAATAGCCTTATATACGTTCGCAAAGTACGATTTTTGCGAGGTCAAAGCATCAATCAGAAATGTGTCAAAATTATGAGCATAGGGGTTCGAATCCCCTATGCTCCACGTGACGAAATCGCGGAAACCTTTGGTTTTCGCGATTTTGGCATTTAGGGACCCTATAGGGGATTCGAACCCGAGAGGGCTGGCACCACCCGAAAACGCGACAGCGTTTTCAGGTGCCAGCGCGAGGAATCGAAGATTCCGAGCGTAACACGATTTTCGCAGAAAATCGTGGAATCCCCTATGCTCCACGTGACGAAATCGCGGAAACCTTTGGTTTTCGCGATTTTGGCATTTAGGGACCCTATAGGGGATTCGAACCCGAGAGGGCTGGCACCACCCGAAAACGCGACAGCGTTTTCAGGTGCCAGCGCGAGGAATCGAAGATTCCGAGCGTAACACGGTTTTCGCAGAAAATCGTGGAATCCCCTATGCTCCACCACAAACCCAAAATCGCAGCTCGCGCCCTTTTGCGTGTCAGAAAATCAAGCAAAAACCACCCACTTCACCCGTCCGCCCAACCTTGACTGTGTTTGCCATAACCTTTTGGTGGAGCTGCCGGGTCGCAATCAGGCTAGATGCGGTCAGCGTAATAGGATTGCGCGCCTTGCCGACTCATGCCGAGCAGTCCACCGATGGCTTGCCAAGTGATGCCCTCGCTGCGGGCTTTGCGTACCGCATCAATCAAGTCACGCTCCGCCGCTTCTTTCCGATCCCGGGCCGTCTGGATGAGCCGTAACACCTCTCCCTCGTGAATGGCGTGAGCATTACGGGTGATATCTGCCGGATCCGCCTCGGTAAATCTAGCCGCATATTGTTCATCAGTGAGTTGTGTTTCAGTTTTCATCTCTTATCACCCTTTCATTGGAAAAACTTTGGTCTCGCACTCATCGCGTGAAACACGACGCCATCACGGTTAGTAAGGACTTCCAGGATGTTCCCCGCCTCGGTCGGCCCCAAGTACAGGGTCACTTCATCATCAAGGTCGAGGATTCGCCATGCGTTACGGATTGCGTGAGCAATTTCCGCGCGGTCATATCCGTGTTTAAACGCACTTTCCTTGAACTCCACATGTCAATTATACTTGACACAATACTACGCGTCAAGAAAACTTGCGGGAATTCTATGCCATGCGGGGCAGACCGTTGAACCGGTATCACGACAACTGTGACTGCGTTCCAGTACCGGTGGTTGGCATATGGGGGAAAGTATCTCGAGTGCTTTGACACCTATCTTCCAAAGGTTTACGGGCGAGCAGGATTTGAAAAAATCGCGGCTGTTCCGTTTGATCCGAACTTTGCCCCTGAGGGATGGAGTTATGAGGACATGGCGGAATACAATGGAGGTAAGCCGGATGCCGTGTTCATAATACCGATAGGGAGTGGAAAAAAGTTTAGGAGGTTTGATGCCTGGGACAGCGCTGAATCCTATGCAACCAATTGAACCCCCAGACTGGTTATTAGACAGTTCTATTGCTAAAAAGCAATGGGAGAAGATGAATTCCGAAGAACGTGATTGGGTGGCAGCAAATGCTGACGAAATTCGGGGCGAATACAGCGAAACGATGCCAACGACAATCTTAGGTCTGCTCTACGCTGGGGCTTGATAGAGGCTATACTCGGGGGGTCAGCCCGCCAGGCTACGCAGTAGGAGATTTTTTCACTACGGGAAACCGGAAGCGGGCCGGGTCGCTGAGGCCGGATTGAAGCCCTCGCTGCGGGTTTTGCGTACCGCATCAATCAAGTCACGCTCCGCCGCTTATTTCCGATCCCGGGCCGTCTGGATGAGCCGTAACACCTCCCCCTCGTGGATGGCGTGAGTATTACGGGTGATATCTGCCGGATCCGACTCGGTCAATCGAGCCGCATAACGGTCATACCCGTGTTTGAAAGCACTTTCCTTGAACTTTACACGTCAAATATATTTGGCAAAAAGTGTGCGTCAAAAAACTTGTATCCGTGATAGCTCACGATTCAGGCCAGATCCCCGCTTCACATTGTTAGAAATTGGGGATTAAATCGGGGTTGGTGGTCTATATAACCAGCAACCCCGATTTAATCCCCAATTTGCAACGCCACCCGGAGTGAGCAGCGTCGCCCGGAAGCGTCCCGGGTTTCACCGAACCTCGTGAAAGAACACAACCTTGGAAATGTCGCTCATTTGCTCAGCGCGAAATACCCTTAAACCAGGCCAGTTATAAGGAAACCTACATTATTACCACGTTTCGCGCCGTGTTACGTGAGGTCCCCCAACACCCTTGGGAATAGTAGAAAACACCACGAGTATCGCCGTGGCGAATTCAGGCGGGGCTAAGCCAGTAGAGTAGAGCATTCCCACGGTAAAGTAGAGGTGAGTACTTTCTGCAGATTGGAGGGCTGCACATGGATGAAGGCGAAGCGGAAATACGTTTGGTTCTCCAGCGCCGGCGCGACCAAATTATAGGAATCTATCCTCCATTAAGGAGCTACTAATGACCGAGATTCTGGATAATCTTTCTGAGAAAACCAAGATTGGGCTGCGAGCGCAGCGTTATCTCGAAAACTTCGAGCGGATGGATGTGGCGACGGGCTATTTCAACCTGCGTGGCTGGCGGGTGTTTGCGAACCTGGTGCAGGACAAAATGCAGAAAAACCAAACTTTCCCGGTGGCCCGTATCTTGATTGGCATGGTGCAGCGTTCCGAGCATGACGAGATTCTTGATGTCCTGCAAAGCGAAGCCGATGGGATGCCAAATCTTGAAGCGGATCGTGAAGTGGCGCAGAAGCGTCGCGAAGTCCTTGTCCGTATCTTGCGGGCCCAGTTGGAAAAGGGCCTACCAACCTCCCAGGACCGCGCCACTTTGAAACAGCTCTACAGCCAGATCCAGCAGGGCGCGGTGGAAATCAAGGTATTTTGCCGCAAACCTCTACATGGCAAGACGTATATCTTTCATCGTGATGATGTGGCGAATCCGATTGCGGGTTTTGTGGGTTCGTCGAACCTAACGTATCCGGGTTTGATGTCGAACTTGGAGTTGAACACGGACGTTACGGATAGCGACGGCGCGGCGAAACTTGCCAAATGGTTCGAAGACCGGTGGATGGACAAGTGGTCGCTGCCGGTCAAGGACGAATTGCTGGAGGTGCTGGACGAATCTTGGGCTGCGCCCGAACCGCGCTCGCCGTATGACGTGTACTTGAAGGTCTGTCACGACCTTTCCAAGGACGTACGGGAAGGCAACCAGTATGCGATTACCCGTAAACTTGAGAGCCAGTTGTTGGATTACCAGGCCACAGCGGTGAAAACCCTGACGCGTCGGGTGATGACCCAGGGTGGCACCCTGTTGGGTGACGTGGTGGGGTTGGGTAAGACACTTACGGCGATTGCGGTGGCTTGTGCGCTGAACGAGGAATATGGCTATCAGCCTTTGGTGGTTTGCCCGAAGAATCTGCAAAAAATGTGGGCCGAGCATTTGAAGGCGTACGACCTGTATGGAACTGTCGTGCCGTATTCCATGAGCCACACCTTGGCGGATTTGCGTCGTTATCACTTTGTCATCGTTGATGAATCGCACACGCTGCGTAACCAAAACACCTCAACATACCGTGACATTAGGGATTATATTACCCGTAACGAATCCAAGGCATTGTTGCTGACAGCAACCCCTTTTAACATCGATTTTCAAGACGTGGCAAATCAGTTGGGTTTGTTCATCGATGAAAATGATGACTTGGGGATTCAACCGGTGGTGGCCCTTTCTCAAAACAAGATTTCGGACCGCAACGAGTTTGGGCTTTCCACGTTGGCTGCTTTCCGTAAGTCGGACGAGCCGGAGGATTGGAAACGCCTGATGGGTGAGCACCTGATTCGCCGGACCCGCACTTTCGTAAAAAACAACTATGCAAAGACCGATGCTAAGGGCGATTATCTGGAGTTCCCGGATGGCTCGAAGTCGTACTTCCCCAAGCGTGTCCCGAAACCCGTGGACCTTGAGTTTGACGAAAACGACCCGGCCCGGCTGATGATTGATGACGAAACCTTGGACGCTATTGCGAGCCTGCAACTGCCACGTTACAACCTTTATGCTTACGTTTCCCCCGAGCAACGCGAGAAAGCAGATGATGACGAAAAACGCATCATGGATAACTGGGAACGCGGTCGAGGCATGGTGGCTGGGTTCGTGCGGACAAGCTTCTATAAGCGCCTGTCTTCGTGCGGACATTCTTTCATTCTCTCGCTCAAACGTCACCTAGAACGCAACGAGCTCTATGTTTACGCCCTGGACAACAACCTACCCTTGCCAATAGGGGCGATTGACCCCTCCACAATGGAAGAAAACACGGACTTCGGCGAGGAAGCCCTGGACACGGCACTGGAGGATGAAGAAACTGAAGCCTTTGATGCCGAGAAGAAGTACTGGGCGATTCGTAACAAGGACAGCGCTGCCCTGCAATGGTTGCCCGCCCCGTTTCTGGATGACCCGCTGCGTGAGGACCTGGAACGCGACAATGCGGTGATTCGTTCCATGCTGGCCCGTTACGGCACATGGACCATGGAAAAAGATTCCAAGCTGCGCGGTTTGGTGCGCCTTACGACCCAGACACATCCCAACGACAAGGTGCTTATCTTTACCGAGTACAAAGACACCGCTAAATACCTTGGTCGCGCACTAAAACACATGGGTGTGGACGGGGTGGAAATCGCTACCGGGGACACCCCGAATCCGACTGCGGTAGCGGAAAGATTTTCACCAAAATCTAACGCGCTACTGATTGCAGCGAGACAATACCTAGAGCAGACCACTGCAGATGCAGCGGAGAGCGGTGACAGTTTGAATGAAATCCGGGTTTTGGTTTCTACAGACGTCCTTTCAGAGGGGCAAAATCTGCAGGATGCGCATATCATCGTGAACTATGACCTGCCTTGGGCTATTATCCGCCTGATTCAACGCGCAGGACGTGTTGACCGTATCGGTCAAGAATCTGACAAAATCCTGGTCTATACGATTTCCCACGGCTCGGTGGAAACCCAGTTGAACTTGCGGGAGCGGGTCAAGCGGCGTTTGAAGCAAAACGCGCTCACGTTTGGTTCGGATGAAATGTTTTTCAGCGAAGAAGACACAGCGGTCATCCGTGACCTTTACAACGGGAAAATGGATGACTTGGACAGTGAGGAAGACACGGACGCGGCATCGGTGGCTTACGAAATCTGGATGCAAGCCACCAAGGACAACCCAGAGTTGGCAGAGCGGATTGCGAACCTGCCGGACTTGATTGATGCGACCCGCCGCGCCAAGGACGAGGAAACTGAAAAGGTAACGGCTCATGTGCAAACCGAATCCGGGCGGGATTCTTTCGCATGGATTGAGGCCGCGAATGGGGCGATTCGGGTGCTGACGGGGCACGAAGCCTTGCGCGTGTTCAAGGTTGAGCCCTCCGAGCCTGGATTGGAGCGTCTGGAACATCACGACGACTTGACGAAAGTGCTGATGCACTCGGATATGTTGCGTAACGCTAACGACCAGCAGGGCCGTCTGCGCGGGGAACGCAAATGGATTTGGCAACGTTTCTCGAACACTTTGGACCTTTCCAAGGACACAGTGTTGAACGACGCCATCGAATCGGTCTATCAAGCACCACTCACCACAATGGCGATAACTCGGTTGCGTTCAGCGAAAAGCCACCGGGTTGGTGATGAGGAAATCCTCACGATTATCCGCGCCCTGCACCTGCGTAGTGAACTGGTTTTGGACACGCGCGAGGACGACCGAGTTCACATTGTTTCTCAGATAGGGGTACGCAAGTGAGCGATAACCTGCAAGCACTGGTTGATGCCCGGGACTTTGACTCCCTGTTTATCGAAGAACTGGGATGGTCACGTCCTAAACGACCCGAGATCCTCGAGGTGGACGGGGTTAAGCTGACCAAGACAGCAACCCACAAGGGCCTCGACGTGTGGGTATGCCAGGAGCTGCCCAGCCGCACCTTACAGCTGCTTATCAACCAAAAAATCTCAAAACAGAGTGCTGAACGCCTGCTCATTTTTGCTGACGATACGGCCCAGGATTGGCGCTGGCCACGCCACACCAGCCTGTCATCGGTCAGCATGAAACTGATGACCTACCGCTACGAACTGGGCAACACCAACCAGTTCCACGGGCTGCTGAAGCGTCTTGAGGCACTGACAATCGTAATCGGTGAGGATCCAAGCTTGCTTGAACTCATTGCCCGTCTGCGCGAGATCTTCGACAACGAAGCCGAGACCGCTTCCGAGGAAGCCGCACGGTTGATGAAAACCCTCTATGACGATTTTGCGGAAACAGTCATGGCGGACAAAGAAATCAGCCACCTTCTGGCTCGGTTGCTGTTCCTTTGGTTCGGCGATGACACCGGTATGTGGAAGAAGAACGCCTTCCAGAACTGGCTTATCAAATACACGACCGCCACCAACCTGAACGAGAAAATCCAGGAACTGTTTGGGGTCGTGAATTCCAAAGAAACCGACAAATACTACTGGAACCTGGCTGGTTACGGCGACGCGGAGTCCGAGTACAACGGCTTTCGTTACATCAACGGCGGTCTATTCGAGGAAACCATCGAAATCCCGCCGCTAAATGACGACACCCGCAAACATATCCTGGATGCGTGCGATTACAACTGGTCCATCATCAGCCCCGCCGTGTTTGGCTCCATGTTTCAAACCGTCAAAGACGCAGCCCAACGCCGCGCCATGGGGGAACATTACACGACCGAGGAAAACATCCTGAAAGCCCTGCGCCCCCTGTTCCTGGACGAACTGCACGAACGTTTCGAAAAGGTCTACGACAACAAGGGTCAGTTGACCAGACTACGCAACGACATCGCCAAGATTCATGTCATGGAAACTTTCATGTCACAACGGATACAAACGCGCGCCAACTACGATTTAGCCGCTTGACTGGTTCACTTCCAGCGAGCGAGGGTCATGGGCCGATCTTCCGGGAAACGAAGAGCTTGCGGTAATGGGGATCCCCGTCTTTACGCGGGTAATAGTGCCAGCCAATTCCTGCCCAAAACTCGTCAGCGCCTTCGGAGAAAGCGATCAAGGGGTAACCTGCGTAGTGGCTGATCAGATGCCTTGCAAACTCAGCCCCATAGTGCTGTCGGCGAAGGTCATGGCGGATTTCAAAGAACCAGATCTCTTTGGTTGGCACCGTCGAGTCAACTCCGATATAGCTATCGGAGAGCGGCCAATCTGTCACCTCAGCGCGCCCGACTTCCACACTATCGGCAAGAAACTGGATGTACTCTTTGCCACCCAGGGTGTCGTCGCCGACTCGTCCAGCCCTGTCGTGCCACCAGCGGTCATCGAATCCCTCGACCACCTGGAACGGCGTCACGTAGTCCTCAACTTGCTGAAGAATTTTCAATTGTAAGCAATCCACCACTCCAAGACTACGCGAGCGCCCACCAGGTTCTGGCAGGCGCTTAGATGTGGATACTGGGTTACTGCTTGATGGCGACTACTTGGGTGCTGCCGTCGCGAAATTGAAAGGTGACGTTGCCGTCGACGTCGACGGTGCCTTTATCGAGCAAAGCTACGCAGAGGTATGGGCTGAAGACCAAGCGTTCAAGATCAAGGTTGGCGGTCTCCTGCATGTAATAGTGGTAGGCGGCCAGTCGGTTGTTTTTGTTCTGGATCTCGGCGACCACGGCAGCGTGATCAGCTAACAGCGCCTGGTGCTGTTCGTGGCTAGCGTTGAACGCCTTCTCGTAGGTTTGCTGGTCTTGAGCGACTCGTGCGTTGTGGGCGATCATCGATTGGAGCTTTTTGGCCACCTCGTTGATCTGAGCGAGAAGCCCGGCGGCCTCAACCTCCAGGTCACTCGTGTCGAGGGCGTCGAGAACGGCTTGGTTGACACCTGTGTCGGTCGATGAGCCGAATCGAAGGCGAATGGCCTTAAGGAACATGTCCTTGAGTCGTTGATCGCTGATGTGCCCGGTGGCGCATTTTTCCTGGCCTGCGTATTTGTGGCCGCACCGCCAGATGACCTTTTCGTACTTACTGCCCGCGTGCCAGGTTTTCGAGCCGAAGAAGTGCCCGCACTGGCTGCACTCCAAGGTCGATGAGAAGGGCCGGGTGCGATGCTGGGTTCGCTGATCTCTAGCCCCTTTAGCTATTTCGGCTTGGACGAAGTCCCACACTGCCGGGCTGATGATCGCCTCATGGCTGGCGGTGACGTAGTACTGGGGTACTTCGCCTTGGTTGATGACTTGACGTTTCGTCAGGTAGTCAGCGATGTACGACTTCTGCAGGAGGGCGTCACCCTTGTATTTCTCGTTGGTGAGAATCGCTCGTATGGATTGGTAATACCAGGTCTTGTTGCCTGCGGCGGTGAAGGTCTCTGGTTCGTCGGTGAGGGTGCGGGCGATCGTGCCGATGGACATGCCACCTAAGTACATGTTGTAGATACGGCGCACGAGTTTGGCTTGTTCGGTGTTGATGACGAGGCTGCCGTCTTCGCCTTTGTCGTAGCCGAGGAACCGAGAGTATGGGACGGTGACCTTGCCGTCGGCGAAGCGTTTGCGGTGTCCCCAGGTGACGTTTTCTGAGATGGAGCGGGCTTCTTCTTGCGCCAGCGAGCTCATGATGGTGATGAGGAGCTCGCCTTTGGCGTCGAAGGTCCAGATGCCTTCTTTCTCGAAGAAGACCTCCACGCCTTTGTCTTTGAGGGCTCGAACGGTGGTGAGCGAGTCGACGGTGTTGCGGGCGAACCGGGACACACTCTTGGTGATGATCAGGTCGATCTTGCCGTCGAGCGCGTCGGTGACCATCTGCTGGAATCCAGCGCGGTGTTTGGTTGAGGTGCCTGTGATGCCTTCGTCGGTATAGACCTTCACGAACTGCCAGCCCGCGTGATCGCTAATGTAGCGGGTGTAGTAGTCGACCTGGGCTTCGTAGGACGTCACCTGATCGTCGTGGTCGGTGGACACGCGGGCATACCCGGCGACCCTGCGCAGGGTTGTCTGTCCAAGTGGAGCACCAGTGTGGAGCGCTCGGGTGGCGGGGATTGCTGTGACGGTGCGGGCCATTTAGCGTTCGCCTCGCTCGGCGCGCAGGCGCTCAGCCTCTGCCTTGGCCACGGCCCGGTACTTCGCCAATGCTTCTGGTGGTGTTGGTGCTTGCCGTGGGTTGTTCAACCCGAGCCTTTTGGCTTCTGCCCAGCGGGCACGCAAGAGTTCACCCCAGGCGGCTTTTCTTGCTGGGGTCCACGAGCTCTTCTTCAGGTTTGGTCGCCACGTGTGCGAGCTGCTGGTGCCATCGGTGTAATGAAACGTGTAATGGTCTTTTCCCTGCACTTCGATGTGGTCGATACGCTCGTTGAACACCTCTTGGTCGAAGGTATCGATACCCAGGACTCGCGCGATGAAGCCTTTGAGTGCCGTGTCAGAGATCTCGCAGGTGCCGCATCCGGTTTTGCGGCCTTTCTTGCGTTCGGTGCAGATCCAGTGCTCGGTGGAGATCGAGTTTTGGGTTTTCGGATTGCGTACGTTGCGCACAAACGAGCAATCGCAGGACACGCATTTGATCTTCGACGTCAACGCCACAGTTTCGATGGACCAATTCGCGCGGGCACCGAGCTCGCGACGTCGAGCGATCTCGGTTTGTACAGCGGTGAAGGTGTCGCGGTCGATGATCGCGGGGATCGCGTTTTCCACCAGGTATTGCGGCAACTGGCCGGTGTTGCGCACTGCTCGTCCAGGCCTACCCTCCGGAGTGGACCATCGCCCTAACAAGAGGTCGCCGGTGTAGTGCGGGTTCTTCAGGATGTGACGGACCCATTCCCCGGGCAATTTGTTATCAGCCAGGTGCGGAACCCTACCGTCAGCGATGAGCTGTGCGGCCATCTTTTCGCACGAGGTCTTCTTCATGTACTGGGCGAAGATCCAACGCACCACGGCTGCTTCTTCTTCGATGATCTGCACGTCGGTGCCGTCAGCGGAGTCGGTGTAACCGTATAGGTGGAAGCCGTTCGCTTTGCCTTCTTCGAAGCCTTTCCAAATGCGCCACTTCACGTTTTGGCTGATTTGCTCTGATTCTGCCTGCGCGAAAGACGCCAGCAGGGTGAGCATGAGTTCTCCGTCAGCGCTGGTTGAGGAGATGTTCTCTTTTTCGAAGCGCACCTCCACCCCGAGGTCTTTGAGTTCGCGAACGGTTTCGAGCAGGTCGACGGTGTTGCGAGCGAAGCGCGAGATCGACTTGGTGAGGATCAGGTCGATCGCTCCTTTCCGGGCAAGGGCCAGCATTTCTTGGAACTGGGGTCGATGCGTGGTGGTTCCAGAGATTCCAGAATCGGCGAACACTCCGGCGAACGTCCAGCCAGGAGTGTCGTGAATGAGTTGCTGGTAGTAGGAAACTTGGGTGGACAAACTCAGCGGTGTGCGCTCGGTTTCCATGCTGATGCGGGCATACGCTGCCACTTTCACAAGCGGAGAAGCACTGATCGGTGGCGGGGTGATTTGCTCCATTCTCTTCAAGGTATTTCTCCTAGTCAGACAGGGTTTCAGGTTGTATCCATACATCACTCAAACCCTCGAGATAGTCAACGAAACTGGCTCTTTGTAGGGCGGCCAAGGGCGCATCTGGGGCGTCGAGACGCTGGCACACGGTGATGGCTTCGCGTGGGGTGAGGATGCCGCGTTCGAGAAGCTGCTTGACCTGCGTGAGTTGGTGATGAGCCGTCAGCTCGGCTGCCATGTTCATCGTTTGCCGCCACGGGTGTTGAAACGGTGCTGGATGTAGCACGGGTGGCAGCAGTACTTGCGTTTCACCTGGCTCGTGCGAGCCACAGTGACCTGTCGGTGGCAGTTCGCGCAGACCAGTTCTTCGGTGACCACCCTGCGGTGGGTGGCCCACCAGGCTCGTCGACACGCGGTGGTGCAGAACTTCGACCCTTGCCGGAGCTCGATTGGCTTGCAGCAGTGCAAGCACCACACTCCAACTGGGTCCGTGACCTGCTCAACAGCAGGGTCGACGGTGATGCCGTGTCGCAGACAATAGGTCTTGACGCTGTTGGCGTTGAGATCCAGGTGCGCGGCGATACGAGAGTAGGCAACTCCTGCAGCGCGCATCATCTGGATGTGATGGCGATCAGTCTGGTTCAGAGCCATGAGCAGGCCCTCCTGGGAACGAGGCGAAAGGTGGTCGCCCATACGCCGGTTGCACCAGACGAAACCGGACAGCAGAAAGCAAAGCCTCCCGGCCGCGTTCGCGCCCGTGGCTGGGTTCGCGCCCCTATTCGGAAAAGGCGGTTATTCTTTGCTCAATTCACAATGTGGAGCGATCGACGTGTGAACCGTGACAGAGCAAGGGCGGGTGAGGATGACTGACGACGACGGTGAACTCCCGGTATTTCTCGACGACCAGTCGTACCGAACCTGTTCAGAATGCACCTCAGTCTGTGTCCCTGACCCGTTTACTGCAGGCGAAGGTCAAGGCATCAAGGTCGCGTTCATCTGCCCGAGCTGTGGAGTGCAGTCCGTCATCGACCCGTTCGAAGACCTGCGGTAAACACCAGCTCCGCAAACGCACAAAAGGCCCCGCCACCACCTCGATGAAGGTGATGACGGGGCCAGAGAGTGCTCTCGCGTGGGTTAGCCGATGCCGAGCTTCTCGTTGACGCGCTTCTGCACGGCCGCGTAGTTGGCTCCGAGTCGGCGCTTGCGTTCCTCACCGTTGCCATAGTCTCCACGGATCACCGCATCAGCCAGAGCGTCGATGTTGACGGAGGGCTTGGCGGGGCTTCGTCCGGCGAGCTTTTCGTTCACGCGCTTCTGTACCGCAGCGTAGTTGCCGCCGAGTCGGCGCTTGCGTTCCTCGCCGTTGCCGTAGTCTCCACGGATGACCGCATCAGCCAGAGCGTCGATGTTGGCGGAGGGCTTGGGTGCGGGCGGTGTGGGCTTTGCCGGTGGTGTCGGGGCGGGCTTGGTGCCGCTCATGCGGTCGTACCAGTACTGGGCGCGTGCCATGTAGGCCGCATGCTGGCTTCCTGCAAGGGAGGCCGGGCATTCGGTGGCAGAGAAATGCTTGTGGCCGAACACGTTCTTGCCCCACACGGGTCGGCCGAGCTTGTAGTAGTGGCAGATGGCCGCGACGAGGTGGGCACCGTTGTCAAGGCAGGCCTCGGAGATACGCCAGGGCTTGGAGGAGATGTCGGCGTGCTCGATACCGATGGAGGTGGTGTTGGCATCCCAGTTGCCTGCATGCCAGGCGGTGTCGCGATCCCACACGAGCTGGCCGATGCGACCGTTGGAGTCGACCTGGTAATGGGCGGATGCTTGGCGGGTCTGCCACACGTCCCAGATGGACTTGATGGTGAGGTTGCCTGCGTTGTGGTGGATGATGACCTTGTTGATCTTCCGTCCGCTTCGTCCGGCGCTGTAGTGCTTGTTCATCAGCCGGTTTTCGTCGGCTTCGAGGGTGGCCCAGTTCTTCATCAGAGGTTCTCCTTTTCTGCTGAGGTGGTGGTTTGGTTGGGGTGGTGTTCGAGGTCGGGTTTGCCGGTCACGTCACGGGTGACCAGGTCCAGGGCGCGGCGGATGTGGGCTGGTACGGGCAGCCCGAGCCGGGTGGCGTTTTCGATCAGGGAGATGCCTTCGTTGGACAGGTAGAACACGACGGTGGCGGTGCGTAGTGCTCCGGGTGTTCCGATGACGTGCACGTCGAGCAGGTGGGCAAGTCCGATCAGGGTAAAGATGAGGATCTTGCGGGAGATGCCCCGGAATCCGATGGCTGAGGAGACGCGGCGTTCGGCGATCGCGGCGAGTACGCCGGTGATGTAGTCGAATACGATGAAGGCGATGAGCGCGTACACCAGGCCGTCGAGGCCTCCGAGGAACGCGCCGATGACGGCCCCGACCCCGGCCAGGCCGGTTTGGATCGTGGCCCAGATAGCTTTGAGCGACATAGAAAGTGGGTTCCTTCCCGTTTGTGGGCACACGACAAAGGCCCGTACCCAGGTGGTCGGGGTACGGACTTTCGGGGTAAGCCAGATGTGGTTTACAGGTTGGGGCTAGTGAGGACGTCCAAGACTGTGTCGGTTAGGTCGAGGCTGCCGGTCGACGGACCGACTTCCTCGACGTGTTCGGGGCTGTTTTCGGTTGGTGGGACAGGCACCGGGTCGGGCTGGGCTGGTTCGATCGGGTGAATCACCACTTCCTCACCATCAACTGCTTCGGCTGAGGTTTTCTCACTCATCGGTGTCATCGACCTCCGCCGTCCTCACTGCGTCATGTTGGGCTGCTTCTACAGCGTCGAACAGAACGTTGTATGCCTCCGCCTGCTCACCGGCTAAGGGCTCGTCGTAGTCGGCTAGCAGCTGTGCGATATCGGTGAGGTGGGTGGCGTAAGTGGGGCCATCCACCTCAGCCACTGAGTCCAACAGCTGCTCGCGCAGTGTCAGGAATTCGGCGAGGTCGGTGCCACCGGCGAGTTGAAAGGTGCCGTCTTCGCTGATGACGGGCTTGCCTTCCTCGTCGAGGATGGCGTGGGTGGTGACGAGGTCATATTCGTCCTGGCCGAACCGCAACTGCGCGTTCTTGACCAACTCGAGCAGTTTGGAGCGCGCCCGCGATTGAGCAGGCTTGAGAGACATCGTTTCGAGAAGATCGTGGATGGGTCCGAGGTGACGGTTAGCGATCAGTACACGCATGCGTGAAGGTTCTTTCTAGACGAGGGTGGTGGACATGGCCGACAAGCCGGTGTTGTTGTAGTTGGTCCAGGTGATGTTCGACCCGGAGCCGGAGATGGAGACGATCCAGCCGTAGTTCAGGCGGCGGATGATTTCGTTGACCCTTGTCATCAGGTCTTTGAGCCGGTCGAAGGCCCGCGACATGTTGTAGAACGTGCCGTTCGTGGTGATAAGCAGGTCGTAGGTGTGGAAGCCGATCCGTGCCAGCCCGCTGGACCCCGACAAAGTGGCGTAGGTGCCTTTCCCGCTGAAGGCTACGTCTTGAAACATGACGTAGCGGGTGTCAGAGGTGTAGACCTTGTTCCCGTTGATCCGCAGGTCAGCGCCCAGGTGGATCCCTGCCCGCCCATAGAACTTGCCCTTCGGATCCAACGTCAGACACGTGAAATAGTCGCCGGTGGAGGTCGTCTGATACGTCCAAGCGACGTAGTCCCCCCGGTAGGCCAACTGGTTGACGATGCCTTGGATATCGGTGGCATCCTTTTTCGCCCGGCGGGCCATTTCACCGATGTAACGCGTCCCGTACCAAAACCGCAGACCGGACGACGTGATCGTCCCCTCCAACGAGGATCCGGAGTACCACGAGATTTGTGTTGGCGTAATCCGGATCGAACTCGTCCAGCCCGCCAGTCCTACTTGGATCGCGTTAGTCGCGAGCTTGTCAGCAGTGATCGACTTGGCGCCAATCCGGGCAGCGTTCAAGGTCCCGGTGGTGATTTTCCCGGCATCCAACGCCGCGATCTTTGCGGAGGTGATTGCGGCCTCAGCAATCATCGCGGTTTTGATGAAGCCGTTAGCGATGGTGAGTTTGTCGCTGGTGATCGATCCGGCCGCGATCCTCCCCGCAGACAGGGTGCCGGTGGTGATCTTCGACGCTGACAATGAGCCGATTTTCGCGTCCGTGATCGCCGCGTTAGCGATCATCGCCGTCTTAATGAACCCATCAGCGATCGTGAGCTTGTCACTGGTGATCGATCCGGCCGCGATCCTCCCCGCAGACAGGGTGCCGGTAGTGATCTTGGCTGCCGACAGGTTGGCGATCTTCGCATCGGTGATCGCCGCGTTAGCGATCATTGCGGTGGTGATCGTGGCGTTATCGATGCTGGTTCGGCCGGTGATGTGTATGCGTTTACCGTCAATCAGGATGGTTTCGGGTGAGATGTTGATCTGGGAGATGATCTCGCCTGAGCGCACGCGCAGGTTCAGGTCGCTGGCCATCATTGAAAGCGACGAGGCGAGGCTGTTATCCGCGTTCGCCAGCTCGGTGAACCGGGCCTCGCTGCTGGTTTGAACCTGCCGTGCCGTCTCGTAGGCCGTATCGGCACGGTGCCGGGCTTGGGAAACTGAACTCTCAAGCCCGGCAACCTTCACGCCAGCCTCACCTGCTACCGCCTCAGCCTGCCGTGCTGTGGCTTCGGCCTGGCTGGCCGCCTCGCGCGCCTGGCCGATCTCGGCTTCGGCTACGGTGAGGCGAGCACCGACAGCGGCAGCGGCAGCTTGGGCATCGTCAGCAGCGGTTTTCGCGGCCTCCACCTCAGCGCGAGCCTCAGCAAGCTCAGCACTGACCTGAGCATGGTTGAGGTCCGTGGCAACGGCAACCCATCCGGGCTCGCCGGTGTCGGTGACCTGGTAGATCCAGATCTCGATGCTCTCGCCATTGTCCCTAAACCACGTATCCCCCAGGCGGGCGGCAGCGGGCTGCGTAGGGCCGTAATGGTTGGTGGATTTCCCGTCCGCTGATGCCAGCGCCACGCCAGCAAGATCAGCAGCCATCTGGGCGGCCGTCTGCGCGGTGGTGATCTGGCGGGTGATCGAGGTGAACTTCCCTGCAACCGACCCCAACTCCACCGAAATATATGTCTGTCGGAGCGGGTCGTACTCGTAGCCGACAACCCGCGCTGACAGGGACACGCCCAGGTCGGCGTGCTGCACCGTCACCGTGTCTCCCAGCAGGACGGTCTCCAGCTCAGCAAGGTCGGCGTACTCGGTCGTCGAGGCGAGGTCAACGAAGGAGACGGTGTAGCTCGCGGCAGGGGTATCGATGTGGTTGGTGGCGTACTCGGCCCGGGCGGCTTGACGCAGAATGGCGTGTGCCTGCGGCAGGGGTACTTCGTCCTCGCGGGGGTTCTCGGCGTCGGCGATCGCTTTGATGTCCGGGTAGCGCATCACCTTGATATGCGGGATCGCGTAGTGATCCACGTGTGGTGAGTCGACGTAGAGCTCGGGCAGGGTGATCCCGTCAAATCCGACCGGCACGATCCGGGTGACCACGCTCGTCAGATCGATGGTCGAGGTGTAGCCGGTGAGGTTCTTGCGATCGCGGATCACGACCCCACGATCTGCGCCGCGTGTGGCGGCGTGGTGGATGTGCCAGTTATCGCGCGTGAGCTCTCCGGCCCACCGGGAGGCGAACGTGTTATCCGAGCCCTGGTTCATGATCGCGGCGGCCAGGTTCATCCGCACCACACGCGCAGACGCCCTAGTCGCCGTATCGGAGCTGGTCGCGGTGAACCGGTGCTTCGTGGTCGCAGACCTAAGGAACTGGTCGAGAGCCGCCTTCGGGGTCTTATTGACCACGAAGGTGTCGGCGATGAAGTTGCCTGCCAGGTCGTAGAACAGGTGGAAGGCAGTGACCTCCAACAGCCCGTCCAGGCTCGTGGTGACCTCGTGGATACGAAACCCTTGCCGGATGGTGGTACCGGGAACAGGGGCTGCGATGATCGCCTCGACTGCGAGCTTCGAGGCCAGCGGCCCGTCGGCTGGGTAGGTGACGGTCAGCTGGTAGGCCCCGCCAAGCTCCTCAATGACACGGGCGTCGATGAGTTCAGGGTCGAGGACGCCCTCGCCGGTGGCGGTGAACGTGGTGGCAGTCGGGGCATGAACGGTGAGCATCGGTGGGGTTCCTTTCACAGACGTGCGCCCGCAGCCAAGAGCAAAACGGCTACGGGCGCACTGGAAGCAAAGAGATGGGCCAGGTTAGGGGTTTCGCCAGTTCCCGGTGATCTCGACTCTGGAGATGCCACTACTGAGACTGACCCGGTTGACCCCTGGGGTGAGGATCGGGAACGTGCCGGTCAGGGCGTCGGTTTGTACCCGGCCTGCGACGTGTGCGACAAGGCGGGCCGAGTCCAGGGTGATCTGCCCTGCCGGTGACTGTACGCGGTAGGTAGTTCCGTTGATCGTCAGCGTCAACGCCCCGGTGCCCTTGATCGTGATGATCGGTGCCGCATCCACCAGACCGGGGTTGGTGATCTGTCCGGAGGCGGTGAGCGTGTGGGTGGTCAGCCCAGAATCGAGGTAGCTAAACGGCTCGCACACCAGGTGCGCCTCGAAAAAGCCCCACGAGGACATGTCCGCGCGCAGTGGGCTAATGGAGGCGTGTTTGACCTTGTGGAACGCCCCGGGCTGGTGGGACAGGTGAATGGTCGCCGCCCGCTCCAGCGCCAGTGCGGCCTTGTGGTAGGCGGCCAGGCCGCCTGTGATCGCCAGCGGCAACGTGATCGACGTGTCATGCCAGCCGCCCAGGCGGGTCAGCGTCCCGGCTCTGCCCGCCACCTCAATATCGTCGGTGACCCGCTCGGCGACCGGCAGGTCGACCGGGCCTGTGAGCCGCAGGCCCAGCGACGTCGAGGACACTGACTTGTCGAGAGTGAAACCGTGCATTAGACACCTCCTCCAGTGGCGAGCACCGTGTGGTGGGAGTTGATACGAGCCAGCTGGCGGTTGATGCCGGGGGCGAGTTTGCCCACCAGCGTGCCGTCGTTGAGCACGACCTTGATGTCCATGGCCTCCAGCAGTGCCCGGGCGGTCTGGTCGACGATGCCCGCCACCTCTCCTGCGCGCCCTGCCTCTTGGCCGACAGCGCTGTGGCTGGTGGTTGCAGGCGGTGGTTGCAGGTGGGTTGGGGCCAGATCGACCGGGTCCAGGCTGGTGGTGATGGGAACGTCGATACCGCTGGTGAGCTCACCCATGGCCGCCAGGGTGTCAGCGGCAACATCTTGAGCTGCGTCGATGGCGCGGTCGCCGGTGTCTTCGATACCTCCGGCCAGGCCTCGGGTGAGCATGTCACCGACCCACGCCATTTCCTTGGACGGCGAGTTGATGCCGAAGAAGCCGGTGATGCCGTCCCAAATGTCAGAACACCAGCTTGTAACCCTGTCCCAGAGCCAGCCTGCCAGCGACTGGATGCCGTTCCACAAGCCGCGCACCAGGTCCGCGCCAGCAGAGGCCATCTGGCCGACCCCTTGACCGACCGCGCCAACGATTCCGGTGATGATCTGCGGGATCGCCGCCACGATGGTCGAGATGATCTGCGGCAGGTTCGTGATCAACGCGGTCAGCAGCTCAACGCCTGCCATGACCAGTTGCGGGATCGCCCCACCGATCGCCGAGACGATCGCTGCGATGATCTGCGGCAGCGCGGCCACGATCGTGCTGATGATCTGCGGCAGCGCCCCAATGAGCGCGGTGAGCAGTTTGACGCCAGCCTCGATGAGCTGCGGCAGGGCCGACAGCAGCGTGGTGATGATGCCGGTGATGATCTGTGGCAGCACCGTCACGATCGCGGTGATGATCTCCGGGAGCGCGTCGACCAGGGAGGTCAACAACGCAATACCGGTCTCGATGATCTGCGGGATCGCCCCGACCAGGAACTCCACGATCGAGGTGATGATCTGCGGCAGTGCCTCAATGAGCACCGGGATCGCTTCCAGCAGACCCTGGGCGAGCCCGAGGATGAGCTGCAACGCCGCCTCTAGGATCATCGGCAGGCTATCGACCAGGCCTTGGACCAGGGCGACGATCATCTCCACGGCCGCCGGGATGAGCTCCGGGAGTGCCTCACCGATCCCGGTGACCAAGGTGGTGATGATCTGCAGGGCTGCTTCCAACAGTGACGGCAGCGCCTCGATGATCGCCTCCACTAGTGCGACGATGAGCATCACCGCTGTCTCGGCAACCGACGGCAACACCTCGATGATGCCTTCGAGCAGCGCGGTCAGGATCGACATGCCGGTCTCGACGACCATTGGCAGCTGCTCGGCGATGAACCCGAGTGCTTCTTGCAGGATCTCGCCGAGCTTGTCGATCAATGCCGGGGCTCCGCCTTGTTCGAAGGCTGCCGTGAGCTCATCGATCCATCCGTTGACCATCGGCATGACCGTGCCAGCCAGCGCGTCGGTCAGACCTTGGGCGAGCAGGCCTTTGAGGTTGTCGATGCCGTCGCGCATGGTCGACAGCTGGCCGGTGAAGGTTTTCGACTGGGCTTCCATCGCCCCGTGGAAACGGCCGCCTTCCTCGGTTGCCGAAGCGAACGCGTCAGCGACCATGTCCGCGCTGATCGCGCCCTTGGCCATCTCCTCTTTCAGCTCGCCGATGGACTTACCCGTCTTGCGGGAGATCTCCTCCAGCGGGTTGAACCCGGCGTTGATCATCTGGTTGAGGTCCTGGCCGGTCAGCTTGCCCGTCGAGGACATCTGGGCGAACGCCAAGGTCAGTGACTCCATCTTCTGCGCGTCACCTTGGGAGATGTCACCGATATGCATCAGGTGCTTCTTCGCATCCTCCAGGCTGATGCCGAAGGCCAGCAGGGTTTGCATGCTGCCTGCGAGATCGCCCATGCCGAACGGGGTCTTCGCGGCCTGGGTTTTCAGGTCGTTGACCAGCTGTTGGGCTTTGGCCTGATCGCCGAGCATCGTGGTGAAGCTGGTGGTGTACTGCTCCATGCGGGCGTTGTACTCCACCCCGTCCTTCAAAGCATCGGCCATACCCCGGCCGATACTCGCGATCGCCTTGCCGATGCCCTTGACACCAGCGACGATCGCCTCGGCGGCCAGGTTCGCTTTGAGCACGTCACCGAAGACGCGGGTCTTATCCCCGGTGTCGTCCATCTCGTCGCCGAGATCATCGACCGCGTCCTCCAAGCGTCCGGCGTCCTTGGCAGCGTCCTTCGCATCATCGCCTGCCCCGTCGGCCTCGTCCCCGAACTCGCCGAGCGCATCGTTGTTGGCCTTGAGCTCTTTTTCCAGCTCGTTGAGCTCGGCACCGGCGTTGTTGAGCTGGATCTGCCAGTTCTTCGTGCGCGAATCGTTCTCCCCGAACGACGCGGCCGAGTTCTCGAGTGCGGCCTTGAGTGTCTCGATCTTGGACTTTTGGTTCTCGATCTCTTTGGTCAGCACCTGGTTGCGGGAGGCCAGTGCCTGGGTGGACTTGTCGTTCTTGTCGAACTGGGAGGCCACCAGTTTCATCTCCGAGCCCAGCACCCGCATTTCACGGTTGATGTCGGTGATGGCCCGCTTGAACTCGCGTTCACCTTCCAGACCGATCTTGAGACCAAACGATGAGTCAGCCATGAGGATTCACCTGCCTGTCAGTGGGGTTAGATGCCGGTCGGGATGATGTCGTCGATGAACCACACCCGTGCTGGTTTCGCTCGTCCTGTCTCGATCCGCCAGCAGTCCACCAGGTCAAGGAGCTCACCAAAGACCATCAGGCCCACCTCGTCTTGTCTCAGGCCGAGGTGGGCTAAACCGATGTAGGTCAGGCGGGTGAACACTGCCCGGTCGGATTCGACTATCCGTCCGCTGCCGGGCTCGCTTTTGGGGCTGGCTCGGTGAGGATGTCGCGGCGGGTGCCTCGCTGCAGTGCCTCAGCGATCGCACCCCGGTAGTCGGCGATATCGGCAGGAACCGTCAGCAGCTCCACCTCGTCCTCCGTCAACTGCGGGCGCGGGTTGTCGCGGTGGGTGAGGTTGTGGATCTGCACTGACTGGTTGGCCAGCAGTGTGATCAGCCAGATCACCTCGGTCAGTGTCTGACCGAGGTCCTCGGAGGTCTCCAACGCGGTGCCGAGGTTGTCCAGCCCGCCGTAGCGCTCAGCAATCAGCCGGGTGGCCTTGGTGGTGAGCACCAGCTCGTACTCGCTCCCACCAATCGTCACGGTCGCACTGCGAGCGGTGTCACGCGATGGTGTGTCAGTCATGGGGGTGCTCCTTTACTTGCCGGGGCTGGTGGCGGCGGGCTCGTAGACGGACTGGTACCAGCCGGTGATGATCTCGGCCTTGACCTTGGGGTCGCCTTCGGTGGCTTCGGCTTTCCACGGGTGACGGCCCTTCGCGTCTGGCTTGTTGCGACGCAGGATGGTGCCCTCGATGCTCGGGGTGGAGAACGTGATCGAGTCGGCCTTGGTGGCAAGCGTGGTGCTTGGTAGGGCGAACTTGACGCGGTAGAGCCAGAAGTACTGGAAGGTGCCGTTGGAGCGTGCGGCACGGAACCCGATCGCTACCGGTGTGCCGCCGTCTTCCGAGGACGAGATGAGTACCCCGTTGGCATCCAGGGTTGCGCCGGTCAGTGCCGCTGCGGCTTCTGCTCCCAGGTCGTCCACGCCGAGGGTGAGCGTGCCGGATTTGAATTCCTTGACGATCTCGCTGGGCCCGTCGTCGGCATAGAGGATTGCCTCGGCGACTTCGACGGACAACTCCGCTGAGATCGCTTTGGCCAGTGGCTTCGGGCTGGCGTAGGTTTCCTCGCCGGTGGTGGGGTTTTCGGTGATCGTGGCGTAGTAGAGCTTGTCAAGACCAATCGTGGCCATGGGGATTGCGTCCTTTCGTTAAAACGGGTGGTGGCAGCTGGTATCGAAGCTGTAGTGGTGGTAGCCGGTGTCGTCCTCGAAGCCGATGTAGCGTCTGGCCGTGACCACCAGCCCCGCGTCGACGAGAGCACGGGTGAGCGTGTCCCGCCAGGTGAGGTAGTTACCTGCTGTGAACAGGGAGAGGCGGACTTCTTCGATTTCGACGTGTGGGGTGTTGTCGGCGAACACTTCCAGCGTGTCGGCGATCGGGGTGGCAACTAGATAGGTGTCCGGTGCGGGCGAGGCGCTAAACAGGCTCACCGCGATGGGCAGATCAAGCTGGTCAGCGATCGTGGTGAGGGTTTCCAGCAGCGGGATGGTCATGGTGTGATCCCGTCGAGTTTGGCTGCCAGCACGGTTTTCATCGCCTCCACCGCACCCCGCCTGGTCTGGGAGCGTGTCGGTGCCAGAAACGGGCGTGCGGGCTGGTTGCTCCTGCCGTGCTCTAACACGTTGGCGATGAGCGCGTTCGACCTGCCGTCGCGGCGGTTTTCAGCGAAACCGACTTTGACGTTGTGGGCACCTTTGCTGTTGACCTTCACGCTGGTAACACCCAGGGCTCCGATGAGCTGGCCGGTTGAGCGGGACGGCATCGTGGTCGCCCGCCCGATCGCGGATGCGAGGTTGGCTCTCATGCGTGGTTCGACCACGTTCGCGCCAGCGCTCAAGACTTCGTCGGCTGCAGTGTCCAGCAGGCGTGAGGTGGCCTCGAGTGCGTCGATGTACTTATTGGGCAGTCGGATCTGGACGCGCGCCATGATGGGCTCCTTCCGGTTGCAGACGGTGGGCAAGGATCTCGATGTAGCCGCCGATGGGCTCGACGGTGTCGATGACGTAGCGGCCATCGCAAGCGGCGATCTGCATGACCTCCGAGACGGTGAGCCCGGGGATGGTGCGGATGCGGAATAAGACGGTGGCCTGCGTGTAGGCGGCACGGTTGACCCACGCTGAGCTGGCGTGCCTCATCTCCCTGTAGGTGCGCACCGAGGCGACCACCTGCTCGGCGCTAGCGGTGAACCCCGCAGCGTCCCTGCGGGCTACGGGGGTGATGAGGTCGATGGTTTCTCGCATACTGCCGATACCAGCCATGGGTTAGACCTTCCATTCGCGCTCGAGGCGCAGCAGCGTGTTCACCGCGCCCCACATGGCTTTGGCGGCATCGGGTTTGTCGGACCAGAACCCTGCCGTGGACCCGTCACGCGACTCGTAGAAGTGACTGGCGAGCATCACGATCGCCTGCCGGGTCGAACCGGGCATCTCGTGGGCCTCGTAGTAGTCCTCGGGTAGGTGCTGGTAGGCGGTGGCATAGGAGGTGGCAGCGGCCACCAGGTGGGCGATGAGCTCGTCGTCGGCGTCGTGGGCGAGGATGAGGTTGGCTTTGACCTGGTCGATGAGCTGGTGGTTCATGGCTGCCACCTCCTATTCGTTGCGTGCGGGGAGTTTTAGGCTCCGGCCTTCTGGGTGAGGATCTTGACGGCCTCGGGCAGGACGAGCTTGCCGTCCAGGCGCTGGGAGGCGAGGAAACCGACCTGGCCGGAGGTGGCGAACAGTTCGTTCAGGCGCTTGAACGAGCGTCCCTGCCGGTCAGCGATCCAGTAGTAGGACAGGTCACCGAACGCCACGGTCTTCGCGCCCGCCTTGATCTCGGGTGCGAACGTGGAGGTGTGCACGGGCTTGCCCAGGATCATGTCCGGGGCACCAGCGGTCAGTGCTGGCTGCCACAGGTACTGGCCCTGGTTGTCCTTGAGCTTGCGCACGGTCTTGACGGTGGCGTCGTTCATCAGCCACACTGCCCGGGCCCGATACGGTGCGCGCAGGCTGTAGTGCAGGTCGATGAGCTCATCGGCGGTGATGTCTGCGGCCTTCGCGGTGGTCACATCCGAGATGCCACCACCGGTGGGATCGAAGATGCCGGTCGGCTTGCCCTTGCCGTCACCGACGAGGAAGGCCTCCTCTTCGGCGGCACCGATGCGGCGGGCGAACTCGGCGGCGAGGTAGGCCTCGACGTCGAAGACCGAATCGCCGAGCAGTTCCTCGCTGATCTTGAGGAACGTGCCGAGCTTGAACGCCGAGAGCGTGATCTGGGAGAAGGTCTCGTCGGATTCGGTGTAGGGCTTGCCCTCATCGAGCCACCCGGCGCTGCCGTGGGTGGATACGACCGGGATCTTGCGGTCCCCGCTGGTGGTCTGGATGACGTTGGCAAGGCCTCGCATGATGTTCTGGTCGGCCAGCGACTGCATGAGGGTGTGCTCGAACTCGTCCGGCACGAGGTAGCCGCCTTCGGAATCGACCCCCTCGGACAGGGCGTTGCGCACCTCCATTGGGGAGGCGTTCAGGCGCATCGCATCCCAGAACGCGCGCTTGTAGGAGGCGGTGGCGCGGCCGGTCTTCGGTTCGGTCTCCTCGCCGGTCTGGCCGGGCATCGAGGTCAGCGGCGCATTCGTGGCCCGGGCAAGATCAGCGTCCAGGCGCTGGGCGCGCTCGGCGCGGGCGATCTCGTTGGTGAGCTTGTCGATATCGGCTTCCATGCGGGCGTAGGTCTGGTCGTCCTCGGCGGACAGGCAGCCGGTGGTGGTGTCGCGTCGCTCGTCGAGGAAGGCCTTGGCCTTCTCCCAGGTCTCGGCGCGGCGGGTACGCAGGTCAGAAATCGTCATCGTGGACATGGGAAAGGTTCTCCTTGCTTGTTAGTGGGTGTGGTTGATCAGTGCGGCGTACAGGTCCACCACTTTTCGCCCCGCAGGCCGCGTGGGCTCTGGGGCTGGTGGCGTGTCGGTCAGGTGTGCGACAAGGCGCTGTTCGGCGGGCTTGCGGGCAAAACACACCCCGCTGGCGGTATCGGCGAGCGGGGCAGGGTTTCGTGTCGTCGGCGGCCACGGTGCCTGCTTGTTCGGCTCCTCGCCGTCGTCTGGGTCGGGTGGGGTGCGGGGGCCGGTGAGGTAGTCGTCGGCAAACCCCATGCTGATGGCGGCTCGTGCGTCCATCCAGGTTTCTTGATCCATCAGCCGTGCGAGCTTGGCTCGGCTCATCCCGGTTTTCAGCTCGTAGGCGTTGATGATGGACTCTTTGACCGCTGCGAGCATGTCGATGGCCCGGCCCAGCTCGTCGGCGTCGCCGACGGCGAGGGTGGCCGGGTTGTGGATCATGAGCATCGAGACCGGGCTCATCGCCACGACCTCACCTGCCATGGCGATCACGCTGGCGGCACTGGCGGCGATCCCGTCAATATGGACGCGGACGTGGCCTGGGTAGTCGATGAGCATGTTGTAGATCTGGGCTGCCGCGACGACGTCTCCGCCGGGGCTGTTGATCCACACCGTGACATCTCCTGAACCTGCCGCCAGCTCGGAGGCGAACAGGGCCGGGGTGATGTCGTCGTCAAACCATGACTCCTCAGCGATCACCCCGTTGATACGCAAAACCCGGCTGGTATCGCTACCTGCCGGGTCAGATGTTTCGGGAGCGGGTGGCTCCCAGTTCCAGAACCGTCTCACCGGCTCCTCCTTTCAACTCTGTGTTCTGTTGGTGGCCCGCCAGGAGGCAAACCGCCTTCTGACGGCTCCAACCCCGCTGGTTCCTCCTGCCCCGTGGTGGCGTAGGCCCCGGCCATGGATAGAGGCAGCATGTTGCCGTTGACCAGGTACACGTCGCCACCATCAGCAGGGTTGATGCGGTCGAGGTTTTCGAGGGCGCGGATGTCGTTGGCGCTCATCCACCCGTTCTGCCTGGCCACGGCGTAGCCGTTCATGCGCGAGACGTAGTCTCCGCGCAGCAGGCCCTCGAGGTTGAACTTCACGAACACGCTCGGCTTCTCGCGTGGGCTAAGCAGCGTCTTGGTCAGGGCTTGTTCCCAGCGGATGACCCACGGGTCGAGCGTGTATTTCACGAACTCCAAGGACTGCTGCTCAATGTTGGAGAAGCTCGATTTTTCGAGGTCGCCGACCATGTGCGGTGGGATGCGGAAGATCCGGGCGATCTCGTTGATCTGGAACTTCCGGGTCTCCAAGAACTGCGCCTGCTCCGGGCTAACGGAGATGGGCGTGTACTTCATGCCCTCTTCGAGCACTGCGACCTTGTTGGCGTTGCGGGCCCCACCAAAGGTTTGCTGCCAGGACTCGCGCACCCGAGACGGGTCTTTGATCGTGCCCGGATGCTCCAACACCCCGCCAGGGGCGGCCCCGTTGGCGAAGAACGACGCCCCGTAGTCTTCGGTGGCCATGGCCATGCCGATCGCGTTTTTCGCCATCGCAATCGGGCTATAGCCCACCAGCCCATCAAACCCGAGCCCGGGGATGTGCAGCACGTCAGCAGGTGAAAGCCGGATGCGTGACCACTCACCGGCGGGTTCGTCGCTGGTGGTTTGGTACTCGTAGTAGAGCCTGCCTGCATCGTCCCTGCCTACGCTCATCCGGTTGGGCATGAGCGGATACAGGCCGATGACCTCGTCGAGGCCGTTGCGGATGACCTGTGCGTAGGCGTTGCCCCACAGTAGCAGATGCGTCATGAGGGTCTCGCGGAAGACGAAGCTGGTCATCTCCGGGTTGGGCTCATCGTGCAGCAGCCGGTAGAGCGTGTGGTCGGTGGCTTTGACCTTCGACCCGTCTTTCTCGGTGCGGTAGACGTGCAGGGGCAGGCCCGCGATTGCTTCTGCCAGGATCCGCACGCACGAATACACCGCAGTCATCTGCATCGCTGAGCGTTCGGTGACCGTGCGTCCGGAGCTGGTGGGACCGAACAGGAAGCTGTAGCTCGAAGACAGCTGGTGGTTCGACACCTGCCGGGCATTGGTGCCGCGTAGCCAGTCGAAAAGTCCCACAGGGGCCTCCTTTTGCGTTGTCGTGAGCGTTAGAGGACGAGCAACCCGCGCGAGTCGTACACCGACGCGCCCGTCTGAGCGCTGCCGCCTCGGATCGCGCGGTCAAGGGCCATGATGGTGGCGACGACCCCGTCGATCTTCTCGGTGGACTTCTGCTTGTCGGGTTTGATGTTTCCTGCCGGGTCGGTGCGTACGTGGATGTTGTCGACCATCCAGGCCAGCACCGGGTGCCCTCCGTGAGCCAAGCGTCCTTCAAGTGCGAGCTTCATCAGCTCCTTGCTCGGTGGGCTCATGTCTTTGAAGCCCTGCCCGAACGGCACGACGGTGAAACCGGCATCGTCGAGGTTTTGGCTCATCTGGACTGCGCCCCACCGGTCGAAGGCGATCTCGCGGATATCGAACCTCTCGCCGAGCTGCTCGATGAGGTGCTCGATGTGGGCGTAGTGGACCACGTTGCCCTCCGTGGTCTCCAGAAAGCCTTGGGCGTGCCACAGGTCGTAGGGCACGTGATCACGCGCCACCCTCAGCGAAAGGTTGTCCTCCGGTATCCAGAACCACGGGGCGATCCGGTACTGCTCGTCATCCCCGTAGGGCGGGAAGACGAGCACGAACGCGGTGATATCCGTCGTGGAGGCCAAGTCCAGCCCGCCGTAGCAGGGCCTGCCCTCCAGCTCGTCTAGGTCTACCGGGTCCGCGCAGGCGTCCCAGATGTGCATGGGCATCCACCGCACGGACTGTTTCACCCACTGGTTAAGCCGCAGCTGGCGAAACGAGTTCTCCTCGGCGGGGTTTTGGCGCGCCGAGTTGCACGCGGCGCGTACCTTATCCACCGGCACCGTGACCCCAAGCGAGGGGTTGGCCTTGTGCCAGACCTTTTCATCCGTCCAGTCATCATCCAGGTCTGCGCCGTAGATCACCGGGTAGAAGGTGGGGTTGTGTTTCTTGCCCGCCAGAATGTCGCGTGCTTTTTGGTGCTGCTCGTAGCAGATGCTGTGGGTGTCGGTGCCTGCGGTGGTGATGAGGAAGTACAGCGGCTGGGTGCGCGCATCACCCGAGCCCTTGGTCATCACGTCGAACAGGGCCCGGTTGGGTTGGGTGTGCAGCTCGTCGAATACGACACCGGAGATGTTGAACCCGTGCTTGGAGTACGCCTCAGCCGAGAGCACCTGGTAGAAGCTGTTGGTCGGCTTGTAGATGATCCGCTTCTGACTGCTGAGGATTTTCACCCGCTTCGATAGGGCTGGTGATTGGCGGATCATGTCGGCGGCGACCTCGAAGACGATGCTGGCTTGCTGCCGGTCGGCCGCGCACCCGTAGACCTCGGCGGCTTGCTCCCCGTCCCCGCAGGTCAGCAGCAGCGCGATCGCGGCGGCCAGCTCGGACTTGCCCTGCTTCTTGGGGATTTCCACATAGGCGGTGGTGAACTGGCGGTAGCCGTCGGGCTTGATGGTGCCGAACAGGTCGCGCACGATCTGTTCTTGCCAACCCAGCAGTGTGAAGGGTTTTCCTGCCCAGCGGCCTTTGGTGTGGCGCAGCGCCTGAATGAACGCCACGGCGAAGTCGGCTTTGCGTTGGTTGTAGGTGGAGCCGTCTGCCATGAACCGGGTTGGTTGATACGTGCTCGTCATCGTGGCGGCAGCTCCTTCCTCGGGGCATAAGAAAAGCCCCAACCGTGTGGGGCGAAACAGTTCGTGCAGGGCCCGGCCCGTCTGCGTGGTCAGGGCGGCGCGAGGGGTTAGCAGTAGGTGGCGCGGAAGTCGGCGACCACCTGGTCGGTGTCGAAGCCGCCGTATCGCCAATCGGACAGGCCGCGCTGCCCGGCCAGGGCGATGATCTGGTCGGCTTTGGTGTAGTGCCAGCCGATGCGGCTGAGCGTGTGGACCGGGATCTTCTCGGCCCCGACCTCCTCGGCGAGCTCGTCGAGGACGCTGAAGGGGATCTCGGCGGCGGCCTGGATCTCACCGTGCGGGGCGGCGTCGGCGGGGATCTCCAGGTGGTTGGTGACCAGCTCTCTGGTGGCGTCCATCGGGTGTCCTCCTTGGCCTTGGTGGGGTGTGGGTTAGATCTGGGTCAGGGCCCAGGCGATGGCGTGCCCGGCGTCTGCGAAAAGGTGGTCGGCCTCGGCGATGAGCTCCAGGGCGCATTCGCTGCGGCCGCGTGCGTTCGGGCCGAAGCCGTCGATCGGAGCTTCGGTGAGGCGGTAGACCTGGGCGCTGTTGCCGTAGCCGTCTTTCTTGGTCCAGGTCGCGAAGGTGGCCAGCGTGTAGTCGCCGTGTGCGAGGATCGCCCCGTAGGAGTCGACGCGCATCTGCAGGGCTTCGGTGGTGAGCTTCTCGGTGGTGTTCATGGCTGTTGTCCTTTCCTGAGGGGCTGTTCTTTTGTCATGTACATACAGCCATAGGTGCGGGCGCTTATCCAGTCGTATTTGCCCAGATCAGGCACTATTTTTTGGGATCTACAGCACTTAAGAAAACCGTGGAGAAACAAGGCTTGTGACGAGAGGAAACCCCGCTCGTGGCAGGGTTTGCGGGTGCCAAAAGGTCAGGCGTTGCGGGTGATGCTGTAGTTCACCAGGTCGCGGGCGTTCAGGGGTGCCAGTTCGCTGACCATGGCAATGGCGCGTCGGTAGCCGTCGGTGACCTTCTCGATCTCTTCCGGGTCGAGGGAGCCGTATGAGGTGGTTTGGATCGTCCACTGGCCGGTCTGCCAATCCCGGTACAAGGGCGGGGTGTACGGCAGGCGGGCTGCGGGGCGGATCTCGATCGCGAGGTCGTCTGTGGTGTCGATGGTGACGATGGTGTAGCCGAGCCGGTTCGCGTCCTTGACCAGGTGCTGGGTGGTGTCCTCTTCGATGCTCATCTGTGGCTGGGGGTTCATGGCTGTGTCCTTCCCTGAGGTGGTGTGCTTTCGGTATGTACATACAGCCATACGTTGTGCCGCATATCCAGTCACTATTTGCCCTGATGAGCCGCTATTTTTCGGGCTTTTCAGTGGGTAGGGTTTCCCAGGAGTCCTCGCCCGGGATGAGCCCCAGGTTCGATCCGGTGTCCCAGTCGACGTGGACGGTGCCGAGGTCGTCGACGAACGCCACGGTGCCAAGCACACCGGGGCGCAGCGTCGTGTACGGGTCGCTGGTGGCGATCAGGCGCACCCGCTGGCCAGGAGTCATGGTCAATCCTCCTTCCTGCTCGTCGGGGTGCGCCAGGCGGCGTCCCCTTCCAGGCCTGCCAGCAAGATGCGGCGTGCCTGCTTGTATTCGGGGCCGATGAAGCCCAGGGAAAGCAGGAAGCAGCGCATCGTGTACTTGTCATTGCCCGGTGCAGGCGGCGTGGAGCGGATCCGGGTTGCCTCCTGGGCGCGCTGGCAGAGCCTGGCCACAAGCGGGATCACCGCCTCGCGTGCCGTCTCCGGCGTAATCGACTCACACCACGGGAACGAGACGGTCTCGTCATCGTTGAACTCGATGGGTGTGGCCGGGATGCCCAGGGCCTTGGCGATCAGTGGCCCTTTGGCCGCTAGGAGCGCTTCGAGGTTGGCGCGAGTGCGCTCACTCCACCCGGTGGTGGGCATCGTGACCGTCAACGCCACCTCGCCCGGGTCGGCGGTTTCAAAGCCCGCCTTGTGTGCGGACTCGAGCACGGCCTGCGCCTCGATACCATCTGGCAGGTAGAGGGTCCAGTCCCGATCCAGCGTGGCGTCTGCGATCTGGTAGGCAAACGAGGGCGTGCCCAGATAGGTGGCCTCGGTGCCAAGGTGATCGGCGAGAAGCTGGGCGAGCTTTTTCCTGCCCGTTTTGTGCGGGGTGAAGGCGAGGATGCTCATGCCACGACCTCCTTCTCGAACCAGGCGGCCACCATGCTGAGGAAACGCGTCGGGTCGTATTCGATCACGCGCACCACCAGCTGGTAGCCGCGAGCTCTGGCAACCCGCAGGGTTTCCTCGGGGTCGTAGACGTTGACTCCGGCTGCGATGAGCTCGCTGATTTCGATGTGTAATTCACTCATGACCAGTCCTTTTCGCTCGGTTCCCCCAGGTCTAGGGGTGCTTGGTCATGTACATACAGCCATACGTTTTTCCGCTTATCCAGTCGTTTTTGCCCTCATCAACGGCTCAGTTTCACGCCCCTGTTTTCCCTGCATATTGCGGGGTTTTATTCGCGGTCGCGGTCGACCTGTTTGACCAGATCCAGGTAGGCGTACTGGGTGCCGTCGCGCTGGCAGGTGATCCCGGCCGCATCCCCGGTCGCCTCGGCGTAGCGGCGCAGGATCACCGAGGCGTACTTCTCGTCCAACTCCATGAGGTAGGCGATGCGGTCGGTCTGCTCGGCGGCCATCAGGGTCGAACCGCTGCCAGCGAAGGTGTCGAGGATGATCGCGTTGGCCTGGGTGGAGTTGCGGATCGGATAGGCCAGCAGGTCCAGCGGCTTGCTCGTCGGGTGGTCGGAGTTCTTTCGCGGCTTGGCGAAGTTCCAGATCGTGGTCTGTTTCCGGTCAGCGAACCACTTGTGCTTGGCTCCCTGCTTCCACCCGTAGAGGACCGGTTCGTGCTGCCACTGGTACGGCGAGCGTCCCAGCACGAGGGAGTCTTTGACCCAGATGCAGCAGCCGGAGAGCTTGAACCCGGCATCGATGAACGCTTTGCGGAAGTTCAGCCCTTCGGTGTCGGCGTGGAACACATAAGCAGACCCACCCTTGTCGAGAACGCCCGCCATGTTGGTGAACGCGGTGAGCAGGAACTCGTAGAAGGAGTCGGCCTTCATCGCGTCGTTTTTGATCGTGAGCCCGTCGGAGGACTCGAAGGCGACGTTGTAGGGCGGGTCGGTAAGCACCAGGTTCGCGCTCTTGCCGTCCATGAGCATCGCGACATCGTCTGCGTCGGTGGCATCCCCGCAGACCAGCCGGTGCCTGCCGATGGTCCAGATGTCCCCGCGCTGGACGAAGGAGGCGGCCTCGAGAGCGGCGGTGAGATCAAACCCGTCGTCGTCTACCTCGTCCTCGTCAAGGCTGCCGATGAGCTGGGCGATTTCGTCATCGTCGAAGCCGGTGAGCTCAGCATCAAAGTCGGCCGCGTCAAGGTCCGCGATGAGCAGGGCCAGCTTGGACTCGTCCCAGTCGCCGCTGATCTTGTTCAGTGCGACGTTCAGGGCCTTCTCGCGGGTCTCGTCCAATTCGACAACCACGCAGTCGATGCTCGTGTGGCCAAGATCCGCCAGTACTTTCAGGCGCTGGTGGCCACCGACGACGTGGCCGGTGGTGTGGTTGTAGATCACCGGCTCGACATAACCGAACTCAGTCAGCGACCGCTTGAGTTTCTCGTAGTCCGCATCCCCGGGCTTCAGGTCCTTACGCGGGTTGTAGTCGGCGGGCTTGAGCTCACTGATGGGTAGCTGCTTGATGAGCACGGCGGATCACCTCTTCTCTGAGCTTGTCGGTAAACGGCAGCGTCCATTCCCACTCGCTCAGACCATGGCCCATGTGCCCATAGGTGGCAAGCTTCGCGTAGATCGGAGAACGCAGGTGCAGGTGTTCGATCATCGCGGCCGGTCGCAGCGGGAAGACCGCCTGGGCGGCGTCGGTGAGCAGCCAATCCGGGTGCTGACCGGTGCCGAAGGTGTCGATGCGGAACGCGACCGGGTCAGCCTTACCGATCGCATAGGAGATAGCGACGTGGCATTCTTCGGCCAGGCGCGCATCCACCACGGTTTTCGCGATGAGCCGCGCCATGTACGCGCCCGTTCGGTCGACCTTGGAGGGGTCCTTACCCGAGAACGCGCCACCGCCGTGCGGGCCGAGCCCACCGTAGGTGTCGACCATGAGCTTGCGTCCGGTCAGCCCGGTGTCAGCGGTGGGCCCACCGGTGACAAACCGACCGGACGGGTTGACCAACACGCGCTCAGCCGTGGCACCGGGCAGGTGCGCCTCGATGGCCGGGGCGACGACCAGCGTGCGCACCTCCCGTTCAAGCGCCTCGGGGTCTTTGTCTGCATTGTGCTGGATTGAGACGATCACGGTGTCGATGCCGACCGGAGTGCCCAGCTCGTCGTAGACCACACTGACTTGGGATTTGCCGTCGGGGCCGATCCCACGGATCGTGCCGTCGGTGCGGGCTGTATCGAGGCGGCGGCAGATCTCGTGGGCGAGCACGAGCGGCAGCGGCAGGCGCTGGGGCGTCTCGCTCGTGGCGTACCCGTAGACGGTGCCCTGGTCACCCGCCCCCAGGCTCGCATACGCCGACTCATCACCTGCAAGCGCCTCGATGGAGGTTGTAACACCTGCGCCGATGTCGGCGGATTGGCGGCGCACCCACACGTAGATGACAAACCGGTTCGAGTTGTACCCGGCCCGGCGCAGCGCCTCCCGCGCGCAGGCGCGCAGCTGCGGCCGGATGGTGGTGGTGATCTCGCCGGTGACGATGATGCGCCTGCCACTCGCCATGACCTCAACGGCCACGCGTGCCGCCGGGTCGCGGGTAAGGATGTCATCGAGGATGTGATCTGCGATCAGGTCGCACAGCTTGTCGGGGTGGCCGATACACACAGATTCAGCACTTCGCACTACAGACACGCGAGGGCTCCTTTCACAAATGCGAACAACAAGAAAGCCCGCCCGGGTGCCGGGCAGGCCAGAAACGAAACAAGCGGGATGAGGGGCCTTAGGAGGAGGCTTTGAGCAGCTGCTCCATGACCTCATCGCCTGGCGTGGTGCCGGAGTAGTCGGTGGTGCAGGTGGCACGCACGATGTCGAAGATCTCGTACCAGTACACGTTGGCCTGCTTGCCGAACGACTGCGACATGGCCACGAACGGGCTGGCGATCGCAGCGCCCGTGGTGGGGTGTTTGCCGAGCAGACCGAACTTGGAGATTGCCTGCTCGCACTGGATGTATCGGGCGAACGCCTGCGCGTACTGCTCAATTAAGCGTTTGGAGACGAACTCGGTGCAGCCGCGTTCATCCAGCCAGTTCCAGGTCTCCCGGTAGACCAGGTCCGCACCGAGCGGTTGGCCGTCGCGCTGCTCGGCCGACAGGTATTCGCTAGGTTCAGGCATCGTCTCGCCTGCGAGCAGCGCACCATCGCCGATGTCGGTGCCGTCCAGGTCGAACACATCGAGCTCGGCCGGTGTGGTGAGCCTGGTGGCAGGTCGACCTGAGGCGAGCTTGTCGTTCAGCGCCTCGGGTTTCGCCCCGGCACGGACTCTGCGTCCGCCTCGGTTGGTGCCGTCTTTGGCCACGACGTAAACCTCCTCTAGGGCGTGTTGCTAAATCCATTGGAGGGTGGCGGAGAGGTAGATTCCGGCCGCGTAGGAGCGGGCGGTCTTGTCGAACCGGGAAGCGAGCCCTCGCCACTGCTTCACTGCGTTGAAGCATCGTTCGATGACGTTGCGCCCTTTGTAGCGTTCCCGCTGCTCGTTGCCGAAGTCGATCGGTCGGCCCGGCCTCTTTTGACGCTTCTCGATCTGGTCAGCGCGCTCGGGGATCGTGGCCTTGATACCGCGCTCGCGCAGCCAGGCACGGTTCTTCTTCGACGGGTACCCCTTGTCCGCGAGCACCCGGTCCGGCCTCATGCGCGCCTGGCCTCGCCCGGGGACGCGGATCTCGTCGAGCACGCAGGTGAACACGCTCGTGTCCGCGACCTGTCCACCGGTCAGCACGAACGCCAGCGGGCGAGCTCACCCATCGCAGACCAGGTGGATCTTCGTCGTCAAACCACCTCGTGACCGGCCGATCGCGTGGTCACACGGCTCCGGCCCGGATCTCTTGTAGTTCGATGGAGCCCCCTGTGCCCCGGGGCAGGGTCGCACCGTGCTGATGCACACGCGCGATCGATGAATCCACCGACACGACCCAGTCGACCTCGCCCGCGAGCGAGGCCCGCCGCTGGACATGGGTGAGCAGGTCCTCCCAGACACCCTCGGTCGCCCATCGGCGGAAGTTCTTGTAGATCGTGTTCCAGTTCCCGAAACGCTCGGGCAGGTCCCTCCATGCTGACCCCGTCCGGAACCGCCACGCGGTCGCCTCAACCACCGTGCGCCGGCCCACCGGCGGGCGGCCCCTCGTGTTCACCGCAGGGAACACGTCCCCGATCAGCTCCCAGACCTCGTCGGTGATGACACCTCTCGACATGACTCCAGCATCACCCACGCACCCCGGAACACCATTTAGCAACACGCCCTAGTGCTTCCTCGCCGTCCTGTGTTCTAATTGGGTATGGCCCGAGCGAAAACGAAAACGGAACTGCTGACAGCAACCACCTCCCAATGGGACGTGCTGCAATCATTGATTGACTCCATGCGGCCAGAGATAGAAAGCGTCGGCTTGTTTTTCGGCGCTGACTTCGACCGTCCTGAACCCCACTGGGGCAGGGACAAGAATCTGCGCGATGTCCTTGCCCATCTCTATGCGTGGCAAAAAATGCTGTTCGACTTCGTTGACGCCAATCAAAACGGGACTGCCCGGCCATTCCTGCCCGCACCTCACACGTGGCGGACCACGCCATCCCTAAACATGGAAATCTGGGAGCACTACCAAGACACGTCACTGGGCGACATACAGGACATGCTGGGCTCGAGCCATTCCCAGATCATCGAGCTCATCGAAAGCTTCACCGATGAGGAGCTGTTCACTAAAAAGTACTTCCCGTGGACAGGAACCACCTCGTTGGGCTCCTACCTGGTCTCAGCAGCACCCAGCCACTACGACTGGGCCATCAAGAAACTGCGCACCCACCAGAAAGCCAACAAGGCAAGCCCGAAAGCCCCAAACCAGACACCGTAAAACGCACCAGCTCAAGACGGCGGGTCAATACCCGGTTTGATTCGTGGATTTTGTGCGCGGTTGGCCCCGCCCGCTGAGGAGCAGCCCAGCTGTGGAGATCCGCTCGCCCCCACCCCCTCGGCAAGCGCGCCACGTCGCCTCGTGCCGGGCGAACGGGGTCGAGGTTGGCACAGGTGAGGGTCGGCAGGGAGGCCGCGACAGGCGGGCACACAGCCCTTTTTAGTAGCTGTAGACCCGAGGGGCTTGCCGCCACCGGTCGCCATCGAGCGCGGACTGGCGCGAGTGGCACGGCTTGCACAGACTGCGCAGGTTCGACTCGTCGTGGGTGCCGCCGTGGTCGAGCGGGATCACGTGGTGGACCTCAGCCACGGGCGTGTACCGGCCACGGGCCAGGCAGTCCTCGCACAACGGGTGGGCTTCGACGTAGGCCGCGCGGATCTTTCGCCACCGGTGGTCGTAGCGTCGGTTGATCTTCGGGTCGCGCTGGTAGGTCCGGTAGCGGGTGTCCTCGGCGCGGGCGTGCTCGGGGCAGAACCGCGTCTCGGTCAGCTCGGGGCAGCCGGGCTGGGAGCACGGGCGCTTGGGTTTGAAAGGCATCCGTCTCACCGCCCCTTGTCGTTCATGGCAACGACCCCCAGACGGACCGTGATGATTCGTCTGGGGGTCGGGACCTACTTTTCAACCACTTACAGCATGCGACAGGCACACCCTGAAAGTCATCCCCTCTTTGCGACACTCATGCGCGCCAATGCTTCAGTCTCTGCCGAACAAGAGACGCGCGAAGCGGGCAAGGGCGCGCTGCTTCTTGGCGAAGGCAGTCTTGCGTTCGACGTAGAAGTGTTCGGCGACTTTGACGGCGGCGTCCTCGGCGGAGAGGTCGTCGAGGAAGAATACCTCGAGGACCAGCCGGTCATCGTCGCTGAGGCTTTCCCAGGCCGGGTTGAACCAATCCATGTAGGCCTGCGCTTTTTGGTTGCGGGCTTTGAGCGCGTCGAGGTTGTCGAGGATCGAGCAGACTCTCGCTTCACCGGCGTGCCGGTTGTTGCCCCGTGGCAGGCCGTCGAATCGGGGTGAGCCGATTGAGGTCAGTGAGGCTTTGAGCTCGTTGGCGTACCCGTCGCCTTGCTGGAGAATGACAGCTTGGGTTGCGTAGTCCTGGAGGACGCCGATGGCGGCTTTGCGGTAGTCGAAGTAGTCCCAGATGGGGTGGTCGTTCATGAGTGTGCCTGCTTTCCCAGAGTGTCGGCGACCGCATTGATCAACGCAGCCTGTGTCATGTCTTTGTTGTCCAGCGCGGCCAGTACCGCCTCATCGAGGGTGTGGTCTGCGGCCAGGTGGGTGATCGTCACCGGCTGGTCTTGTCCCTGGCGGTAGAGCCTTGCGTTGGTCTGTTGGTAGAGCTCCAAGGACCAGGTCAGGGAGAACCAGACCAGGAGGTTGCCGCCTTGCTGGAGGTTGAGCCCGTGTCCGGCTGAAGCCGGGTGGATGAGCGCCAGCGGAATCTCGCGGGCGTTCCACGCTTTGATGTCGGTACTGGTTTTCAGCTCGCGGGCCCCAGGGAAGCGTTCGGTGATGCGCTCACGGTCGTGTTTGAACCAGTAGGCCACGAGCAGCGGCTGGCCGTTGGCCGCCTCCACGAGGTCTTCGAGCGCGTCGAGCTTGCGGTCGTGCACCACCACGGTGTTGCCGTCCTCGTCGTAGATCGCACCGGAGGCCAGCTGTAGCAGCTTGCCTGACAGTGCTGCGGCGTTCGCGGCATCGATGACCTGCCCGTCGAGGTCGAGCACCATCTCATCTCGCAACCGCTCGTAGGCTTTGAGCTCCTTCGGTTCGAGGTCGACGAGCGTCGTGGTGACCGTCAGCTCGGGCAGGCGCAGGTAGTCGGTGGTGCGCATCGACAAGGTGATGTCGCTGATCGCCTCGTAGATCTCGTCCTCGGCACCGGGTGCGGGCTTGTAGGTGAAGATCTGCTGGCCGTTTCGCCGATCGGGTACGAACCAGCGGTTGCGGTAGTGGGTGATGAACCTGCCGAGGCGCTGGCCCTCATCAAGGAGACGGAACTGCGCCCACAGGTCCATCAGCCCGTTGGCTGCTGGCGTGCCGGTCAGTCCCACGATCCGGGTGAGACGTGGCCGCACGGCGGCGAGTGCTTTGAACCGTTGCGCCCGGTGGTTCTTAAACGAGCTCAGCTCGTCGATGACGACCATGTCGAACGGCCAGGCTTTGCCGAGGTGGCGCACCAGCCAGGGCACGTTTTCGCGGTTGATGACGGTCACCATCGCCTCGGCGGCAAGCGCGTCCACCCGCTGGGCTTTCGACCCCACGGCTACGGCAATGGTGAGTCCTGCCAGGTGGTCCCATTTGGTGGCCTCGGCGGGCCAGGTATCGCGGGCGACTCGCAGGGGTGCGACGATGAGGACGCGGCGGGCGTGGAAGGAGTCCAGCAGCAGGTTCCAGATTGCCGTCAAGGTGATCACCGTCTTGCCTAGCCCCATCCCGAGCAGGATCGCGGCCTGCGGGTGGTCTTCGATGAAGGCGGTGGCCAGTTGTTGGTAGTCATGCGGCTCGTAGCGCATCAGCCACCTCCTGGATCGCGTCAATGTTGTCAACGACGACCGCATCAACGCCGTGATCCTTGAGCTGCTGGATGCGACGGCGTTGGATGGGGCGTGGGAGGCATCCGGGTGCTTTGAGTTCGACGAAGATGACGCGTCCGCGATGGATGCAGATGCGGTCTGGAACCCCTGCGGTGCCTGGGCTGGTGAATTTCCAGCACAGGCCACCAATCGCCTCAACGGCTTTTTTCAAGTGTTGTTCGATTGCGTGCTCGTTCATGGTTCATGTCCTTGGTGTTTTGCCGAGGGTGCAACCTGGTGCAGGGTCGTTTTGGACTTTTCTATAGGGCTAGTTTTTATGCCCTATAGGAAACTCACATATGGGTCTGCACCAGGCTGCACCCAGCGCTATTACTGCTGGTCAAACTCGTTTTTCAGTTGGAGGCCAAAAACCCTGATCCCGGATTTCATCTTTTTGCGGACAAAGCCGTGGTGTTCTACGGTGGCGTTGAAATCGACCATGGGACGCGCCCACCCGGAGGTGGACATCGCCCACGCCCGGTAGGTCTGGTACAAGTCCCCGGCCCGTTCCGACAGCCCAGGGTCGAGGTCGCAGTGGGCGTCGAGGAACTGGGCGAACCAGTTGTTCTCTTCCCGATACGCCGCTGATGCCTCCACCACTCGGGCCGGGGCCTTGAGGTGGTAGTTCTCGGCGTGGATGAGGTGCGCGCCCTCCATAACCCAGGCCAGGATCGCCCCGCCTGCCTGCGTATAGAGGTAGTCGGCATAGTTCTTGATGTCGGACGTGCCTTCGATCTTGGCTTCGAAGGGGATGACGATGAGCCTGCGCCAAATACCAGCATCCATCGCCCCCACCCTGGGCAGATGGTTGGTGTAGAGAATCAAGGTGTGCGAGGGGGTGAAGGCAAACGGTGCCTTGTATTTCTTCTCCGCGTAGATCTGGTCGGTGGAGGCGAGCTGTTTGACCACGGAGGTGGACATGCGCACGCCTTCTTCGGACTCGGCGGAGATGATGAGGCGTTTGCCTTTGGCCTCAGCCAGCTCAGGCTTGACGTTGCGCATCCCACCGATCGTGAGCACATCAGCACTCATGTTGCCCGCGTAGGTGCCCAGCACCCGGGCGATCGTGTTCCAGAACGTCGACTTGCCGTTGCGACCATCCCCATAGGCGATAACGAGGGCCTCGACGAAGACCTGCCCGATCGCAGCCAAGCCGACGATGCGCTGCACGTAGGCGATGAGCTCAGCATCGCCTTGGAAGAACACCTCGAGGGCTTCCTGCCACAGGTGCGCCCCGTCGGTGCCCGGGTCGAGGCTGGTCTGCTTGGTCACCAGATCCGCCGGATCATGGTCACGGCGCGATGCGGCTCCGTGGCGCAGATCGTAGGTGCCTGATGGGGTGTTGAGCAGATACGGGTCTGCATCGAGCTGCTCAGGAGTGGTCAGCAGCATGGGGCGGGCTTCTTTCAGGCAGTTGGTGATCCCGCGCGATTCGCGGCGCTTGAGCGCGTAGGCCACATAGGTTTTCGCGTCCTCGAACGCGGCGAACGCCTCCTGTTGGGCGGCGTTGAACATGGCCTGGGCTTTCGCCTTCGACATCGACGCCAACAACATGGCAGCCCCCGTGGCGGCGAGCTGGTCTTTGGCGTCTTCGAGCAGCTCGTGGGCCTCGGCCAGTTGGCGTTCGGTGAGCTCCTGGGCGACGGCTTGGGCTGCGGGTGCGGATTCGTACCAGACACCGTCGTAATAGACGAGCCAGTCGGTGGCCTCCGAGTAGCGCAGCGAATCCGGGTACGCCTTGGCCAGGGCGTGGGCCTGGCCGACGTCGCTGTAATCGGCGGGGCGTACCGAATCCAGGCTCGCCTCAAAATCCGATGGTGGCACATACCCGGGCTGGTTCTCGACCGTCTTGGCGAACCGGGTGGCCGACCGCCAGATCGACTCCACCTCCGCCTCGGGCAGCGGCGGGTTGCAGCGAGCAGCCTTGCGGTCAAACAAGTCGCGTGCCTCATCGGTCGTGCCGAGGCGAATCAGCAGCCTGCCAGCAAACCTCGACAAGGTCGCATTACGCGAACCCTCCTCGATCGCCTTGGTGCCCTCATCCCACTGGGCGAACACGTCCTCCTCCACCGTGTCGGCAAGCCAGGTGTCGATGGTGCGCTCACCCTCGACCACGGTGATATTCGGATTAGTGTGGCCGTAGATGAAACGGCCAGCGTCGATCGCGTTAGGGTCGAAGAACTCGAACCGGGCGGCGAGCTGCTTCTTGAGCGCCGCGTAGGCCTCAGCATCAGTTACGGGGTCTATCGGGAAGTAGACGTGGAAGCGGGGTCTTGCCGACTGGGCTCCTTTCGCCCGCTGGTGGTTGCGGGAGGTGGCGGTCATCAACGCCACACCCTCCAGCCTCTTAATCAGCGATTCCGGGGTGACCCATTCGGCCTGCTCCTCGGTGTGGGAGTTGTCGACGTCCATGACCAGGCAGTTCGAGGTCACGAAACTGCCAGCCGACCGCCTGCCACCCACGTACTCGGCAACCACATGATCCAACCTGGCGACCGCCTCCAGGTCGGCTGCCGTGGTCACGGTGTGCGGGTTCGGGTAGTGTGCGTTGTTTTGCTGGCCTGCCACCTGCGCGGTGAACATCGTCATCGCCTTCATAGGGTGACCTCCTGAAAGTCGGCGTCGAGATAGGTGATCGGCAGTTCGAGGTGGTGGGCCCATTCGATCTCGGCGCGCATCCCGGTCGAGACACGGGCCGTGTAGACCCAGATCGCCTCGCACTTGCTCAGAAGAATTCGGTTGAAAAACATCGCCAACTCGCGCTCGCTCGCGTCGGTGTCGTCCATGAATTGCGGAAACAACAGGTGCGGCGCGAGCGGGATCTTGTGCCGTGACACCGCGTGAGCACACAACGCGCGAGCCAGCTCCACGTTGTTCTCGATGTCACCGGAGTACGGGGAGCAGATGTAGACCAAGGGCCGGTAGCCGTACTCGGCGCGTTGGAGATTCTTCAGCGCCTTGTATGAGGTGGGGTCTGAGTAGCCCTCCGTGTTGTGGGGCGAGAAACCCAGGTCGGCGGTGAGAGCAGTCGTCGTCATGCCGCACCGCCGTCCTGCTCGATGGCCGGCAGCAGGCCGAACTGGTTCTTCAGCAGGTCGTAGACGAACAAGCGGCCCTTTTGGGTCCAGTACATGTGAGTGCGGGTCTTGCCTTCGTCGTACTCGTGGGTCTTGGACTGCGTGTAGCCCTGCTCGGCGAACCGGGCGTAGAGGAACCAGCGGCCGGACTGCCTGAACTGCACCCCGGCGTCGTGCAGCAGCAAGTTCAGCTTCTTGGCTGACAGGCCGTAGTCCTTGGCGATCTCGGTGATGGTCAGTAGCGAGTCCGACTGGAGCACGACGTCGTAGTAGGAGACCTTCGGGGCGGCCTCGAGCAGGGCTTGCTCGGCGGCCAGCCGCTTGGCCCGCTCGGAGCGAAGCTGGATGATGGCGTGCTCGAGGAACTCGTCGTTGTCCAAGAGCTCGTCGATGGCGTAGACGCCGTGGCGGCGGATGGTGGGCAGGACCTCGTCGACAACCCAGGCTTCGAAGTCTTGGGCTGCGGGGAGCTTGGAGGAGAAGATGAGCCGGTAGAGGTCACCTTCGGTGATGAACCTGGCTTCTTGAGTGCGACCGAGCGCATCCGTGATGGGGTGGTGAAACGCCACCCCACGTCCATGCTGCTTGATGGCGTTAACTGGATCTTTGTACCCCAAGGCGGTGGCCACATCGCGGCCACAGAAATACACCTTGTCCTCATGCTCGACAGTTCGGATCGTTCCAAAGGCATCGTTGGTGAATACCTGAAGATCTCTCGTAGCCATGTCTGGCTCCTTCTAAGAGCCAGGATTGACGTGAATTCCAGCAAGCCACGGGTGCGGCCGCGTCGGGCTCTCACGCATACGCCCCTGAGCGCGCAAGAATCCGGACACCCGGGTCTTGCTGAAATACTCAGGCCACTCGCTCACATGAGAAGCTGGAGCGGTGATGCAGTCCGATTCTTTCTCCCAACGCTCGACTATCCGCAGTATTGCGAATGTCCTGGCAAGTACCGATTTGCCGGGCCTAAGCGGAAGCCAAATCGACGAGCTTCTCCTCGACATTGGTGCGCCACCGCGTGTTGCCGGGAGTAAGCGAGAAGGACTGTTTGGCGCGCTTACGGAAGGAATGTCCGCAGCGCAAGCAGGTCAACTCACTCGTGAGTTCATAACGACTGCGATGAGCCCGGCACGGCATACCACCGATCGTCAGCGTTGGAATGATTTGCGCCGCTTGCTCAACAAGGTGCTGGCGACCGAAGGATGGCATATCGACGATGCTGGCGAGTTGACCCAACTCGCTGAGGCGGCACGCACATTCGATGATATCGAGCGTCTTACCAGCTCTCTCGTGGAGGAACTTCAGCGGCGCGGTACCCACGAACGCCTAATGGAGTATTGCAGCCAAGAACTGATCGCGGAGTCTCTGTTCCACGCGATATCCGAGGCAGCCAAGTCGATCCCTGACCGCATCCGTATCCTTACTAGCTTGACCGACGATGGTCAGGAGTTGTTCGACGCAGCTTTGGGAACAAACAATTCTGCCCCTAAGCTCGTGATTAATAGCTTTTCCACGGAGTCGGAAAAATCAGAGCACAAGGGTTTTAAGAACCTGCTTATAGGGATCCACGGGCACTATCGCAATCCCCGCGCTCACAAAACCCGACTAGGTAGTGAGGAAGGTAAACATGACTTCCTCGATGCCTTCAGCTTGTTCTCCTATGTCCATCGTCGCCTCGATTCCGCCCAGCGATATCAGTCCTTCATGTAGAAATCACACACGTACCCGTCTGCCGCTAGCGGCAACCCCGCTGCCCAGTCAGGCGTAATGGCCATCAGTTTGCAGATCTCGTCCACGGTGGCCGTGGCGGTCTCCACCACGATCTCGTCGTGGACGTGCATGACGATCCTGTGCCCAGCGCGATCGACCTGGTGCATGCCGAAAGTGAGCAGGTCTCGGGCGACGGCTTGGACGATGTTCTCGGTGAGTTTCCCACCGTAGGTTTCCAACTGGCCCCACTTTCGACCCGTCGTGATGCCCTCGTGCGTGATGGCAGTGCCACCGAACCTGTTCTCACCCAGCTTGGGTTTCACATAGGCCAGGCGACGTCCGGAGGGCAGTCGGACGAACATGATCCCGGACTCCACGGTGAAGGTCAGCGCACCAACACCGGTCGGCTGGCGGGTAGAGATGGCCTCGATGGCGGCGGCGTTGATGTCCGCCCACAGCTGCACCACGCTGGGGTTGGCTGCCCGCCACGCATCGACCAGCGGCTGGAGCTCGGATTCAGCCAGCCCCATCCGCAGCGCCCCCATAGCTTTCAAAGCTCCGACGCCGCCTTGATAACCACAGGCGAGCACTGCGATCTTGCCCTTCTGACGCAACCCACTGTTCACGCCATGCTTGTCAACGGGGACACCGAACATGCGGCTCGCGGTCTCGCAGTACAAATCTTTCCCGTCACGGAAGGCCTGAAGCGTGGTGGCCTCGCCTGCGAGCCACGCGATGACTCGCGCCTCGATCGCGGAGAAGTCAGCCACCACAAACCGGTGCCCATCGGCGGGAATGAAAGCGGTACGGATCAGCTGGCTGAGGGTGTCGGGCACAGAGTCGTAGAGCAATTCGACCGCTTCAAAGTCCCCGGTCCGCACGAGGCTTCTGGCCTCGGCCAGGTCTGGTAGGTAGTTGCGGGGCAGGTTCTGGACTTGGACGAGGCGGCCCGCGAAACGCCCGGTGCGCCCTGCCCCGTAGAACTGGAGGAAACCCCGCCCGCGCCCATCACGACCTGCCACATGCTGCATCGCCTCGTACTTCTTCACCGACGACTTCGCGAGCTCACCGCGCAGCTGGAGGACTTCACGCACCTCACCAGTGGCGGTGTCGAGCGCGGCGGAGACTTCGTCTTTCGTCAGTGACTGCAGAGGCGTGCCATGGGCGGCGAGCCACTCTTTCAGCTGGATCGGCGAGTTCGGGTTCTCCAGCCCGGTGAGTTCTTGAGCGCGGGCCAGCGTGGTGGCGCGGTGCTGCCGGTCGCACGCCACCGCGTGATCCACGAGAACCTGGTCGAGCCGGATGCCGGTGTCGTTGACTGTCTGGTCCAGGGCGTAGGTGTTCCATTCGGACGCTGGGAGCGGGAAGTCGGCCAGCCGGTCATGGATCGCAAGCTCCACCTCGACGTCGCGCCGGTTGTAGGAGATGAACTGCTCCCACCCGTCCGGGTCAGATGCAGGCGGGTTACGCATCCCACCCTGGTTGCACACGCTCGGTGTGGCCGGGGTACAGAACTGGCGGATGAGCTTCTTACCCGCTCTGTCTTTACGCACCGGCAGATCAAGGACAGTGGCGACCTGCTCCAGACTGATCGGCAGGCCGAGGTACGCGCTCCAGACCATGGTGCAGCGCCACTGGGCAGGATCCAGGAGCCTGCGGCCCGCCATGAGCTCTGGATGCTGTCTGGCCAGCCAGGCTGAGAGGCAGATGCGCTCGAACGCGGCGTTGAACGCCCACTTCACTACGTGCGGGTCGACGAGTGCGGCCAGCACCTTATCGGGCAGCTGGTCTCCGTTGGCGAGATCGACGACCTCGACCGGGCCGCCGTCGATCGAGTAGCCGAACAGGAGGAGCTCGAAGTCGTCGTGGTCGGCGTAGGGGTACACCCCGGATTTCGCCAGGTTCACTGGCGAGAAGGTCTCGATGTCAATGAAGAGTTCACGCATGCGCGACAGCTCCTAGAAAACAATGGGTGCTGGGAGGACGCCACACCCCAGAAGTGGGCGTGGTGTCCTCCCAGCATGGGTGAGGGGTTAGTGGTCGTGGTTAGCGCGGTACTTTTCGAGCTCGGCCTCGGTGTCAGTCATGAGCTTGTCGATGCGTTTGCGATCCTGGCGGATAGCCCGCCGTTCGGCAATCACATAGGCGATCTTTATGACGATGAGACCGAGGACAGCGCCAATGAGCAGTGCCACGAGAGTGGTGGTGTTTGCTGATAGCGCTGCTGAATAACACTCGTTCATGATGCTTCTCCGTTTCCCTAGTTGAGGAAGTCGTCCGAGGCTTCTGCGAAGCCTCCGAAGTCGGCCTCGGCGCTGATGCGGTTGCCGCCGAGTGGTTCGCCGTCGCGGAGCTTTTGGATGTTGCCCAGCCCGCAGGCGATGCCCTTGTTGCCGTTCGTGTTGAACGCGTAGAAGCTGATGCTCACTCGTGCGTAGCAGCCCGAGTAGACCTCGCTGGCGTCCAGGATGGGCTGCAGGTCAGTACCCACGACCTGTGGCGGGGTGGTCGAGTTGGCGTTGACGAACATCGCGTTCGCATACGCCGCATCGTCACGATCAATATCGCCGTCACGCAGCGGCAGCTTGAGCGCAGCCTTGTTCGGGCGCTTGCCACCGAACTTTCCAATTCCGGCATCAATCGCCGCGTCGATGGCGCGTTCGATCTTGGCCAGCGTCTCGGTGTCGGACTTCGGGATGATCAGGGACACGGAGTACTTGGGTTTGCCGCCCTGGATGGACTTCGCCTCGAAAATGTTGGCGTAGGACAGGCGAACTTCGCCGGTGACCACACGGGTCGGATTCTGCATAGACATTCTTGTCTTACCTTTCTGTGTTTACTTGGTTGAAATTGATGTGAATTCATCTGTTGCCGACTGGATCTCCAGTGCGGGCCTCTTATCGGATTCGGGCACCAGCGTGGGCTTACCAGCGGGTTTGACCACCAGGTCCCCGAGGAGATCGGAAAAGCGCTTCTTGCCCAGTTGCTTCTCCAGCGCGGTGATGGTCTTGAGCTTGCGATCCCACACATCGACACCGGCTGCCTCAGCTGTCTTTGCGACAGCGGACTCGTCTACGTATTTGCGGATCGAGCGGCCTTCGACGAGCTTGAACCCGGGCCAGGTCTTGCCTTGGTTTACCGCCAGCGACAGCGCGTGCGCTTCCACATCGGCAGCCCACGCCTTCAGGTCCGGCAGCTGAGCCAACACCTGTGCGATCTCGGCATCGGTGAGCTCGGCAGGGGGTGCGAACTCATGCTTGGCAAGCGCAAGGTTCGCCTCAGCGCGCGTCCGGCAAGTGGGTGCAAGCTTGCAGAACCGGCACCACTCACCAGGCGCGAACTCGCCATCCCCACTGGCTGCCAGCGCCGCACGGGGTTTCACGACCTGTTCTGCCCAGGTCTCCAGCTCAGTGACGGGGATCGTCCAGGTTGAGACGTTCGAGCGCCGGGGCTGGTAGATCGTCACCGCCACGGTCTCGATGTCATACAGGTCCCCGAAGGCGTGTAGCGCGCCGAGGGCATAGAGCATCAACTGCGGGTTGTGCTCGGCTTCGACCATGACCCCCTGGCCGTACTTCAAATCGATGATCTGAAGCGTGGGCTCAGCGATGATGACGCAGTCGCCGGTGCCGAACCCGCCCGGCACCACGTGGGAGAAATCCAGGCGCTGCTCGATGAGCACCTGCGGATCAGCACACGCCTGCCGCACATCACGCAGCCGCTCCTGAACGAAGGCCACGTAATCGTCAGTCAGGGTCTCCATCTCCGCGTCATGCCAGCTCGAGACCGGCTTTGTAGTCGGTGCGTCATGGAGTGCTCGGCGCAGCTTCCACTCCGCGAGTTCATGAGCTGCGGTTCCTTGCTCGGCAGCGGACGAGGAGGACTCCGGCAGCCCGGCCTCCAATGTTGCTGACGGTGGGCAGGCCAACCAGCGGTGCGCTCCCGAGGCGCTGAGCAGTGCGTGCTGGTCAGGCATCAGCGATCGCCTCCACCCGCTCCAGCAACCACCCGTACTTGGCCGGGTCAATCTCGGAGAGTTTGTTCGCGCCAGCTGCCTGGATCAGCTCACGCACCTGCGCGGTATGACCTGCCTGCGACAAGCGCGCCAACACAGTGCGGACCTGCTCCAACGACACCGGCACAACTTCCGGAGCCGGTGCCGGGGCTGGCGGCTGGTGGGCCGCGTCGTACTCTTCGACTACAGCTTCCAGCGCAGGCTGGGCGAGCTGGGCTGCGGCGATCGGGCGAGCTCCCGACATACACGGGTGATCCTCGAACGATTCCCACGCGGTATCTTCGATCGCAGAGGCCAGCATCGTGACCCCCTCCGCGATCCGGTTCAGCGCCGGGACGTAGCGGTTCGCTTCGGTGACGTTCATGCGGCATCACCACCGCTCCGGGTAACACCGACGGCGCGAGCCAGCGCCAGGAGGTCGTCGTCTGGGCGGATGATTTCTACTGAGCGGACCTGGTTGCCCGGCACGAGAACGGTGAGCTGCTGTGGGTTGCCGAGCAGCTTGCGGGCGATCCTGCTTCGGATGCTGACCTTGCGGGCAGAGACCGCAGCGTCAGGTTCGGGCTGGTCAGTCAACGTGACCTTGAGACGATGATTGGACATCGTTTCCTCCTTTATGAATCAGATGAGCGTCGGTTTGTGCTGGTCTTCATGTGGGCCGGGCACTCATACGCCCCCGACGGGAGCCAGATCCGGACACTCCTGCTCGATGAATTCGCGAAGCTTCTTCAAAGCCCGCTTGACCGAGCGCCCGATGCTGTTCGCTCGCTTGGTCACGTCGGCTTCGTCGGCACCGGGCAGCTCCTCACGCGCGATCTCGACGAAGGAGAGCCGTTCAAACACGTGCAGTCGGATGTGTTCGGCTTGCTTGGCACTGACCTGAGACAGCAACCAATCGACAACCAGCTCACTGTCGATCTGGTCTTCGTGAACCGAGACGTTCAGATACTGGGGCCCGCCATGGACCTCGACTTCCCAGTCGCTATACGAGAGGTCGCCACGGTTTCGAGCGTTTTTAGTGGCACGAAAACTGCGGTAGGCAGCGCGCAGATATGCGACTTTCCACTCCGGCACGTACGTCGGGTCGTACAGCAAGGCGAGCATGTCCTCGGCGCTCAGCCCGAGGTCGTCATCTCCGGTCGGCGGGTCGACGAGCTCGATCCACGCATATTCCTGGACTCCGTCTGTGACCTTCGAGGGCACGTAAATGTGGGTGAACTCTTTGCCGCCGACCTTCTTGGTGCGGACGGCATAGGGCTGGTATCCGGTGTCGGGTTTCTGTGTGGTTGAAAAAGTAGGAGTTGCCACGGCTGGCTCCTTCCGCTGGATGCGGAAAGACCCACGGGAGACGCCGCTAGTCGTCTGGTGTCGGTGAAGCGGTCTGCATTGGCATGGCTATGGGCGGACATCCGGATGGATGCCCGCCCCAGCGGCTCCTGCAGATCGTTCCGACTTGGGACGAATAGAAACCTGAGCTCAGTTGTTGGCTACGGATCGGCGTGATCACGGTCGATCCGGTGGATGCGCCTCACGTTGCGTGAGGTGTCTCCATGGACTCGACCAGATCGTGCACATCCCGGTCGTGTCCTGAGCGCGAGGCCACGCCACCTGCCCCGCATAACCCACGCAAGATACGCAATCGCCAACTTCTCGTTGCAAATGCACAGCCGTGATAGACTCATACCCATCTCTCGTGAGCTATGTCCACGGTAGAAAATGGCACCTCGGCCATTTAGACGCTTTGGGACAGCCTGGGACAGTTGGGACAATCCGGTGGAGGTGATGGCGAAGTTGCTCTTCAACGATGTGATGAAGGCCGTCTACCCGCACCTGCGCGGCACCCGGAACACAGCAGACTTCATGCGCAACATGATCGAACGGCTATGCGCCGTCCCTGAGGAGCACTGGTTCACGCCCCGAGGTAGGACACCGGATCAGGACTACAAGGATGAATCCCTGCGGAAGTTCTATAGTCGCGGGATCACGAAAAAGCTGGCGCGCGCCATGCTCGCTAATCCCACCCGCGACAACTTCGTCGATTCCCTCAACTACGTCGATGACATCGAGACGCAGTCAGTCGAGGAGGTCAAGGCGGCGCTGGCTCGCAGTATCCAGCCGTTTACCGGCGAAGATGTCGACGATTTCAATGTTGGCGACGTGTTGTTCGACTTGATCCAGCAAGCGTTGGAGTTCGTTGTCAATCCGGAATTGGAGAATGACCGTAAGCTCCAGCGAGCCACGGCGGTGTCGGATGCCGTCAAGGGCAAGCTCGGTTCTCGCCTGTTGGAGGAGTGCAAGTACACCTGCTCGCGCACCGGCTGCGGCAAGCACCTCCAGCCCGTCACCGACGACGGCGCGACAGCTCCGCTCTATGCGATTGGACGAATTGAAGGCGAAGCGCGTACTTACGAGAATCTGGTCGCGCTGTGTCCGAACTGCTTCCACGCCTACACGCTCAACCACAAGAAATCCGACGCAAAAGACCTGAGGCGTAATAAGAAGGCACAAGTCGACGCAGCCCAGGCACGCAAGACACTGACCACGGTCGATATTGAACGTGGCATCAGCAAGGTCGTCGAGAAGCTCGGCAACGCCAACCCCAAAGAATTCGAGCCGCTGAACTTCGACCCAGTCGCAGTCAAGGACAAGATCGACCAGTCAGTCGACGTGTTCGTGTTCGACGAAGTATTCATGCACGTCACGCGATACTTCAGGTTTATCGAGAAAGAGCTGCAGGAGCAGGCTCAGCTCAAGACGTTTGATGATGGGTTGTTGCGAGCTGAGATCAGAGCCTCGTACACGAAGCTCGCTGACAAGGGGTACGCGAAACAGCGGATCCATGAAGCCCTGACCATTCGGCTCAGTCAGATCACAAAACAGGATGCCCGCTACTGCGCTTACGTGACCTCCTACTTCGTCCAGTCCTGTGAGGTGTTCGATGCTGCTTCCTAACAAGTTGTTTGCCTACCAGGACACGGTGCTGCCGCTGCTTCCGACGATCCTAAGGCTCCTGGACACCCCGAAGACCCCGAATGAACTTGCCGTCGCCCTTGCCTCCGTCACGACGGATCCAATCCGGCTGATTGATGCGCTGGACTGTCTCTACTCCCTCGGCAAGGTCACGCTCAGTGAGGAAGGAGCACTGGAGCGATGCTGAAGCAGATCAGTTGTGACTTGTTCAAAGAAGGCGGCACACCACGCCCGCCGATCCAGTTCCATCAAGGACTGAACACGATCCTCGGCGCAGTCCGAGGCGAGGCCGGGTCAATCGGCAAGTCCACGATGATGCTCATCATCGACTTCGTCTTTGGTGGCAACACCTACGTCGACAGCGATGCCGTCCGGGAACTGCCTGAGCACGCCATCAACTTCACCTTCGAATTTGACGGTGCCTCTTACAACTTCGTGCGACGCCCCCATGAACCCAAAGTTGTGGTCAACATTGATGCCGACGGCAGCGTGCTGAAAACCCTTGAGCTCAAGGAGTTCACAGACTGGTTGGCCGTCAAGTACGGCATGCAGTTGCCGGGCGCGTCGTTCCGACAGATGCTCAGCAGGTTCTTCCGGATCTACGGCAAAAACAACCACAACGAACTCAAACCACTCCAGACCCGTGGTGGTGAGGAATCCCAGAAGGATGCCATCGCGATCCTGATCTCCTTGTTCCAGTACTACAGCTCGATCGAGGACTTCAAGCAGCAACTACAGAGCGCTGAGGGCATGATTGCAGCGTTCAAAGCTGCCAGACGCTACGAGTTCATCCCATCGGCAGTTGACGGGTTGACTAAGTACAAGCAGAACGTCGTCGAGATCGCCTCCTTGGAGCAGGAACGTGCGCAACTGGCCGAATCAGATGAAGCGACAGTCGATCCGAGCGAGGTCGAACACGCTAACGCACGCAACGAACTCAACCGCCAACTCGGCGACGTTCGACGCCTCATCAAGGAAAGGCACGACGAGCTACACCTGCTCGATTTGAACCTACGCCACGGCGCGTACCCCACCGAGGCCGACCTCAAGAGCCTGCAAGAATTCTTCCCCGAAGCGAACCTGGCCAAGCTTGTCGAGGTCGAGAAGTTCCACACCAAGATCCAGACGATCCTCGCGGAAGAACTCGCCCAAGCCCGCGAGCGCGTCCAACGCGAGGTAACCGAGCTTCAAGAACACCACGACCGCATCCTTTCCCAGATGGATGCGATCCCCACATCCAAAGCGTTCACGCCAGAATTCCTCGACGCCTACACGACCTTGGATCGGCGGATCACCAAGCTTAAAGAGCAGAACGAAGCGTTCGACCAAAACCACAAGCTCCAGACCGCGAAACGAGAAGCCAACACGCGCTACCAAAACCAACTCGAAAGCGTGCTGGCACAAATCGAAATCGCCATAAACACGCAGATGGACGCCATCAACGACGAGGTCACCGGCGGGGAGTACAACGCGCCCCGACTGACGATCAAGGCCTTCAACTCCTACGACTTCGAAACGCCGAAGGACAAAGGCACAGGCACAAACCATCGCAGCATGATCATCTACGACCTCGCCGTGCTGCAGAACACTGTGCTCCCAGCACTGGCACACGACTCGATCGTGTTCGACTCCATGCCCCGCCCAGACCTCAGCAACCTGATCCGCGTCTACGCCGATCAAGTGGAGAAGCAAATCTTCATCGCTGTGGACAAGACCAGCGAATGCACCCCCGAAGCCCAATCCATCCTGCAAGAAACCACCGTCCTGAAACTGGACAACAACGAGAAGGCGCTCTTTGGAGAGAAGTGGAGCCGGAAGGAACGTCCATGAAGATCCAATACAACAAGCTCTGGAAACTCCTCATCGACAAGAACATGAACAAAGTCCAGCTCCGAGACAAGGCGCGCATCAGCAGCAACTCACTAGCCAAACTCGGCAAGAACGAACCAGTACACATGGACGTCCTCATGAAGATAGCGACCGCCCTCGACTGCAGAGTTGAAGACCTTTTCGAGACCCAAACTGACTCAGAGAGATGATGCCAATGCTGCCAGAAACTAGGACCAGTTGGACCACGCTTCGACGTAAGGGCTTGATGGAAATGATCGGTCTCCGAATACTGCTCCCGAGTCTAACCGCAAGTCCGCGTGCAAGGAGGCAAGATGTATCTTTCCGCTAAGACGATCAGCGCGGCACTCGATCAGCTCCAAGGGACAGCTTCCCACCTGCTCAAAATCTGGCTTGTATTAAAGCACATGGGTTTGAGCCGAGACACGTCCATATTGATCGATACGCAGAATTCAACTCCCACCCTGCAGAGGCTGTTCTCCTGCGGCAGTCCTGAGGGAAAACTTTTTGTTCCCTTTGCGCACACCGTCCGTTACGCCTTCATGAAAGGCGACGCTTCGCGTTCAATTATTCAAACCACTATTCAGCGATGGAAAACATCGGATTCAGTAGTTTCTGGATCTCCCACTGCATACCTTGATTTCTCCGATGAGGGAAACAAGATTCGAGTATCCCTCGGAAGGATCTACCCCCAAGGTCTGGGACACGGTGGAGACGGGTTCGCCCTAGAAGAGGACGCACGAGTCGCTATCCCTATTGAAGCAATGGCGGTTTGGCTCTTCCGTCAAGATGAGTTGGACCAGTATTTTGGCGATAGTGACCCTAACAAGCTCTCGCAGCAACTCGTCGAAGCCCTCATACGCGAGCTGAACCTTGAGCCCGGCGAGATCGAGGCAGTTTTTGTAAACAAGCCAATCGATATCGAGACCAGCGACGCTCCGCTTAGCGATGCGGAGTTGTTGGCAATCTGCAATTCGGCATTTGAGGCCAAGTTGGAAGTCGAAATCCGCAAAGAAGATCGGCTTGAGTACACAAATAGGATTCAGTCAGTGACAACAATCGATTCAGCACCAGCATGGACCAGGATTTCCCCAAGTGAACAGCTAGCCTCGCTAGTCAAAGCGGGAGAGCGCGCAATTCTTCTGTTTGGACCGCCCCGAACCGGGAAAACCCGTGCCATCGATAAACTTATTCCGCGTAATTCTGAGGATCGTGAGACTATTCAGCTCCATGAGGGGTGGGGTTATGAGAACCTGATCCTAGGACTCGCGCCCGGTGAGAAACCGGGAGAATTCGAATGGACTGAAGGTCCACTCCTTCGCGCGCTTCGAAACGGCAAGAGGCATATCGTTCTAGAAGAGATCAACCGCACTCGAATTAGCCAGGCCTTGGGCGAGTTATTCTCTCTTATCGAGCCAGCGTACCGGGGCGAGACCAACGGCATCACGCTTCCGAATGGTGCGCAGATCTTTATCGATCCAGAAGTGGTTTTCTACTTCACTATGAATAACGTCGACACGAACACGGAGGATGTTGACGACGCACTCATGGGACGTATGGCAAGTGTCTACTTTGGTCCACGCGTTGAAGACCTTGACGCGATACTTAGGCACAGAGCTATTCCTTCAGATACAGCCGCAGCCATTAAGACTGTCTTCACTGCTATTCAAGACAAGTATCCGCTGGGTCATGGCTACTTCGCCGGGCTTCAGCCGAGTGATGACTTCCGGATGTACTACATGTGGAGAATCCGACCGGTCTTGATGAATCATTTCTCTGCCTATGAGCCTGAAGTGGTAGCGCAAATCGACAACCGCGTAGATGAACTCTTCACAGGAACAGCGTGATGCAGACTTGGCATGCCGTCGAGAACGAGATTTCGGCGTTACCCGGCCTAACCCCAGCTGATGTCCCCACTGGCTTGCCAGACAACATTCGCGTTCTCCTTCAAGGTGGAGTTCTGCAGATTCTGGCGTCAAATGTTGCCGGGAATATCCCGCTTCTTAATGGAAATAAGCTTGTCATTTCTCCGAAGCATGCATCGCTCAATCCAGTTTCGATGCTGCTGTATCTTCACGATTCTCAGTCGGCTCGACTGGTGAACGATGCTCCGTTCGGATACTCAAGCGGGTCGCACGATTTCGGCTTGAGTTCGTTGGCAGAGATGTTGTCCCGGGAGCTCTTATCCTTTGCAGCAAAACCAAAGTTATTTCGCCGCAAGCCTACGCTTGAGGCCACGTCATCTGCCGTTGGACAGATAAACTGGCCTGTGACAAACCTCCGAGCGCGGCGAGGAGATGCCGCTCCAATCGTAACGAGACGACACAGGCCGACATTTGATATCCCCGAGAACAGAATTATCAAGTCGGCTGCCAAACGAGTATTGGGACTCTTGTCTAGTGACGCTCCTGGGGCGCGTGTAACTCACGATTGGGCAAACTGGCAGGCATCTACCTTTGCTGGTTATGACGATATCCGCAAGGTCAGCCAGATGATGCGAACGAAGAATGTTGGCGGTTCGCATTCCTACTACAGCAATGCGCTCGGTCTCAGCCTCGTCATCCTCCAAGCATCCGGAATTGACCACGGTGAAAGATGGGAGTCTGACGGATACTTGTTCAATATGCCTGGACTTTACGAAGACTTTGTGCGAACAAGTCTTATGAGAGCTGCAGAGCCCACTGCTCTAAGCGTTCAAAAGGGTTTTGCCTCCAGTAGCTTTCTGCTTACGAATGGCGAAATCGAGCTAATTCCAGACCTGACTATCTATCGCGGCGGATCTATAGAAGCTGTCCTCGACGTAAAGTATAAGGTACCCGATGCGAAGGATCTGTATCAGATCTATACATACATGCAGTTTGCGCGTCTCAACGAGGCTTATATCATCTCACCTTCCGTTCGAACTGGAGACGTGGTCGAGACGTTCGACGGTCACCGAATCAAAGGTCTTGGTTTGGATAGCAGTTCTGCGATAGACGTCGACGCACTTGCTTCGAGGGTTATCGAAGCTCTGCGGTAAAGAGGGGTTGCTGCACGGTGGTTGAAGCCAACACTCGCTCAGCAGTGGCAAGATATTCTGCGCTTACATCAAAACCGATATAGCTCCTCTCGAGCTTCTTCGCTGCAACGGCGGTAGTTCCAGCACCCATGAATGGATCAAGAACCACATCACCAGGGTCCGTTGAGATCGCGATGCAGCGCCCAGGAAGCTGAACCGGGAACTGAGCCCCATGCCCATCTCGGCCAGAAGAGGTTGGCAAGTACCAGAAGTCACTAAGCTTGTCCGACTCAAGCAGCTGTCGCCCACCAAGGTCTGAAGGTAGCTCCAAGTATGCGGACTTGTTGAACTTGGGGGTTCGTTCCCGAGTGAGATGCAGAATGTACTCAACATTTCTGCTGACTCGCGACTGCTGGGGTTCAGGAGTTGTGGCCTGCTTGCACCACGAGATCGTGCTCTTTACGTAGTAGCCGATTTGGGCAGCACGCTGAGCAATCCGTTGCGGGATCAAACACTGCTCACCATCTTTCAGATACGAGTGTCCGGCGGAATACCGCAAGTACTCGTGATCTTTCCACGATCGTCCATCCTTGCCTTGCATCGCATGCAGTGTCTCAACTGCACTACCACGGATTTGAGTGCGAGTGTTGTACGAATCCATGATGTTCCACCACACGGAGCCATCTGCAGCAATTTTCGGAAGCAATGCATGCAAGACCTCGACCGAATGGCGAATAAACCCTTCAGGTGTCTGCTCGAGACCAAAAGAGCAGTACTCGCCATCCGCCCAAAGGCGCTCACCAGGCTCGTCATAGACCCGCATAGCCCAGTACGGCGTTGAGGTGACAACAGTATTCACCGAACCATCTTTCAGTCTTCCAATCAGCTGGAGAGCGTCTCCGACAACGAAGGAGTCCTTTTGAATGACCTCTTGACTCTCGGCAACGAGCACGGCTCCGGTGACGGCTCGACGGAGATATTCAAGAACTTTGCTGCGAGGAACGAACGTCTCGGAGAATGCATCTTGATCTAGAAGTTGCCGAACGTCGGCCTCGGACAAGATTGACTTCCTGCCAAGGACACGCCTAATGAAGCTGTGAGCCATGCCCACAACGGGGGCAACAAGCTCAATGGGGAACACTAAGTCGGTAGTACTGCTGTCGGGGGAGGCGACCGCCGTTTGAGGCTTGATGGTATATGCCTGCTTCATCTCAATCATTACGACCGTCGCCGGTTCCTTCCTCATGACAGTCTTCAAAAGCCAGAATGTCGTTGGGTGAACAATCCAACGCTTTACAAATCCGCCCAAGTGTCGCGGTGGTAACCGTCTGATTTCGACCCAGCTTCGTGATGGTTGATGAGCTCAGACCGGCAAGGTCTCTAAGCTCGCCCTTCCGAATTCCTCTGTCGATAAGCAACTTCCAGAGGTTTCTATAGTCCTCGCGAGGCGCGTTCGATGTGTCAACCACGCAGCCAGAATACCATATCGCATGACTATTCGTGCGATACAGTCAGCTTTGATCAAGGTGCACATTTGGGTATCGCATGACGCCCTACCGATACTTTTTACACCCTCGGGTGCTGCGGTGACTCGCAAACCCGGATCAGCTTTGCCCGGAGATCCTCAGCGGTCACTTTGCGTCCTTTCAAAACGCGAGAAACCCCTCGAGCTGCGTCTCTGCGCAGGCTCAACGTCTAGCTCAAGGGACTTGACCCCGGTCGGGAGTTAGGTTAGGCTAACCTAAGTGAAAGGAGGTTTGCTGTGACAGACCGATCCGGTACAGTTCGACGCTCAGCTCGCGGGGGATTAACCGACTCAATTCTAGGTACCCGAAATCTCATGATGGTGGCCTCCCTGTCGGTGGTCGGCCTCATCATCCTCATCCCACTGAGCTACATCGCGCCGGCGGGTGCGGCTTCGCAGAGCGCAGTCTGGCTCGGGGTGTCCCTTCTCGGACTTTGGGTCATTCCCTACCTCCTTCCTCTGGCCGTTGTGCGAAGGCCGGGCGCTTCGCTGCTGGCCGCGCTGATCATCGGAGTTGTGAGCGTATTTACTACTCCCACTGGGCCTGCCGCGATTGTCGGTAACGTCATTGGCGGGCTCCTGGTTGAGTTTCCCATGGCGTTGATGCTGTACCGGAAGTGGACGTGGTGGGCGTATCTGATCTCCGCCGCATTCTTCGGGGCATTTAACAGCCTGTTGTACCTCACGCTGCTCAAGCACGCGGTGGGAATCTCGGTATCGGGACTGATCGTGCTGGTGGGAGTCACGTCGTCCGTCATTGGCGGTTTGGCCGTCGTCGGACTAACCCGTTTGCTCAACAATGCAGGCGTAGGCGTAGACCATCGTGAGTGAAAGGCTGGCCTCCACTTTGAGCAGCGAGCAACGGTCTGTGAGCGAGTCCGCGCGGGCGCTCCTGGCGGTTGAGGATCTTTCCGTTCACTACTTGGGTCAGGACCGGTGGGTGCTGCAACGTCCAAGCCTGGTCCACCTGAGCGGTCAGGTAACGGCCGTCATTGGGCCCTCTGGATGCGGTAAAACTACCTTCGTCCGAGCCGTGTGCGGCCTTGTGCCCCACTGTCTGCCGTCCGAATACTCCGGCAGCGTTCAAATTGCCGGCGCCGAAATCGCCGACGCCACGGTCCAGTTGATCGCTACCAATGTCGCCTACGTGGGACAAAATCCGGATGCCGCAGTCATTACCCGTACGGTGTATGACGATGTCGCGTTTGCGCTGCAGAACCTCTGCCTGCCTGTTCCTGAGATTGATCGACGGGTACGCGAGGCATTGGCTGCGGTTGGTCTGGAGACCAAGCTGTGGGAGAGCCCATGGAGATTATCGGGCGGCCAACGCCAGCGCCTAGCGATCGCGGTAGCACTGGCTATGCAGCCCCGCTTACTTGTCCTCGATGAGCCAACATCGACTATTGACACGCAAGGCACGGACGAGTTTTACAGCGTCATCCAACAGCTGGTTAGCGATGGCGTGGGCATCGTGGTGATCGACCATGACCTCGACCCGGTCCTACCCCTGTGCGATCACGTCATAGCGCTCAACGCGCAGGGCGCGGTGATCGCGCAGGGAACTCCACATGAGGTTTTTCTCAGCCATACCGCGGAACTTGAGGCGTGCGGAGTGTGGCTGCCCCGTGCGTTACGCGACGAATCCCCGCACCACGCCTTGACCTGCGAGCAGGCGGGCATTCGAGTTCCCCGCATCACGGATATCTGTGGTGATTCGGTGCAATATCAGCGGCGCACCGAAGCAGGATGGGAAACCATCGATGCGATTGACACGCTCGACGGTGGAGGCAGCGCCACGGTAGAGCTGGCAGATTTCTGTGTTCCCGGACGTTCCCCAGCTATCTCTATGCGGCTACGGGGTGGCGAGTTTATCGCGCTTATAGGGCCGAATGGCGCAGGCAAAACATCCCTGCTCGCGGCGCTGGCGGGTCTCATACCATCAAAGGCACAACGCGCTACGGTCTGCGGAGAGGTTGTGCGGCGAGGGCGGCACCAGGTCGGCTACGTGTTTCAAAACCCGGAACATCAGATGGTTTGTTCCACCGTGGCTGGCGAAATCTCCACGGGGGATGTTTCCGCGTCTAAAGCCGAGGCTATTGTGGAGCAATTCCATCTCTCCCAGTATCGAGACCAACACCCGTTGACTCTCTCAGGCGGCCAGATTCGTAGACTATCGGTGGCTACGATGGTCGCCGAGAGCCGCGATGTGATTGTCCTTGACGAGCCCACGTACGGCCAGGACTGGGCGAATACCTGCGAACTCATGGCCTTCATCGACGAACTGCGCGCTGAGGGCAGAACCGTCATCATGGCCACCCACGACCTAGAACTTGCCCTATCACGCTGCAGCCACATCATCGCGCTACCTGCTGCCGTTAGCGAAACTCGTGAAAACGCCGCATCCGCAGCACCAGCGAACCCGCCTTCGCCGTCCGTGCCCCGTGGACTCTTCTCATCGTTCAATCCTGTGACGTTGCTATTGGCGCTAATCCCGGCGATGGTCATGGTGTTCGTATGCAAGGACCCGGCCGTCAATGTTGGAGTGCTCATCGCAGCGAGCCTGGCCATGGTAGCCGCGAGAGCGAGTCGCGCTCGAACGGTCATGTCACTGCTAGCACCCTGGGTCATCGCAGCTGTGCTACTGCCGGTGTTCCGCTACAACTACACCATTGAAGAGGTCAGCCCACTCTACAATCACGGTGGCGAGCTTGCCGCAGCGAGCGGTATCGGGGCACTGTTGTCCCTCATGCTGCTTTCAGGCATCAGCACTCATCCGGAAGCGCTGCTTCGCACGTTGACGACGACGTTCAAGCTTCCCTATCGGGTCACTGCGGCGGGAACTGCGGCTGTCGCCTTCGTCACTCGTTTCCGGCAAGATTTCCAGCTGTTGCGCACAGCGCGGGCATTGCGGGGTATTGGGGCATCATGGGGGCCGTTAGCGCCCGCAATTCGATGGGTGGGTTCCCTCGTGCCGCTGGCGATCCTCGCCGTCCAGCACGGCGAACGGGTTGCCCTGTCGATGGATTCACGTGGCTTTGGCGCCTATCCGCGGCGCACGGAACTCCAACACACACCGTGGCAGGTGCGAGATTGGTGCCTGGTGGGCCTCCTTTGGGCCGTTACTGCGTTGCTGTGGTGGTGGCGCCAATGAACGTTTCGAAAGACTCGACTCGACAGGAGCCCGATGTGAGTATTTCCGTCGCCGCACTAATCCGCCCGGCCAAGGGCGCGATGGTCCTTTCCGCAGTCCTCACAGCCTTAGGCGCTATCGTCACGCTGGTGCCGTTCGTCGCCTTACACAACATGGCCGCGATCTGGCTTGACGGGCAGGTGCGCACCGGCTGGACCGGAAAGCCGTGGGTTTGGGCCGTGATAGCGGTGCTTTCGCTGTTCGTGGGCCAATTGCTCTACCTGTTTGGATTGGGTGTCACCCACGAGGCAGAAGCCAAGCTCCGACATCGGTTGCGCGGCAATGTGGTCCAAGCGCTGGGCAGTTTGCCCTTGGGTAGGGTCTCGCAGGTGCCGCACGGGGCCATCCGCAAGATGGTGTGTGACGATACCGCAGCCATCCATACTCTCGTTGCGCATGTTCCCGGTGATGTCACCAACGCCGTGGTCTCGATGGTCGTAGGCCTCGGGTATCTCGTGTGGGTCGATTGGCGACTGGCGCTCGCGCTCTTTGGAACGTGGGCCGTAGCGATCATGATCATCGTCAGCACGACCATGCGCGGCTATAGCGATATCACCAAGCGATTCGGACATGCCCAGACCGCACTGGCCGCAGCCACCGTCGAAATGCTTGAGGGCATTAAGGAGATCAAGAATTTCCAGGCCACCGATGCGACCCGAACGCGCTTTAACGCCGCCCGCCAGCAATTTTCTGCCATCTCCTTCGACTGGGTTCGTCGCTCCGGCAGAGCGATTAGTCTGCTCGGTTCGCTACTGCGTCCAGCCACGGTCTTCGTCACGGTCGCGTTACTGGCGGCGCTATTCGTCGCGCAGGATTGGAGCACGCTGTCGGCGACGCTGCCATTCTTCCTGATCGCTCCCGGCATCCCGGAGGGGTTCACGGTGCTAGTCGGTCTGATGCAGCATATCTATGAGTCGCAGCTGGCGGCTCGCACCACGGCAGAGCTGCTTTCCGAGAAACCCATGCCCGAAGGCAGCCGCACCCAAGAAGAGGGCCCAAACCCCGGCCAAGTTGAGGTCTGTGAGGTTTCCTTCTCCTACGAGCCTGACGTGCCCGTTGTGCACGGTGTCTCCTTTACGGCTGAGCCCGGAACGGTCACGGCTCTGGTGGGCCCGTCGGGCGGAGGGAAGTCCACACTGGCCCGGCTGATTGCGCGCTTTTACGACGTCAATGATGGCGTGGTACGCATCAGCGGTGTGGATGTGCGCGAGGCGAGTTTTTCGTGGCTACTTTCCCGCGTCGCGATCGTCCTACAGGACGTAACGTTGTCGAACGATTCGGTCCATACCAATATCGCGCTGTCGAAACCGTCGGCAACGCGCGCCGAGGTCGAGGCAGCAGCCCGTGCGGCATGCATCCACGATCGCATTATGCGTCTGCCCGAGGGGTATGACACCGTGCTTGGCGAGGTTGGTGGCTTCCTCTCGGGCGGTGAGCGGCAACGCATCACCCTGGCGCGAGCATACTTGCAGGATGCGCCGATCTTGATTCTCGACGAGGCCACCGCGCAAGCAGACCCCCAGTCGGAGCGTGCGATCCACGAAGCGCTCAGCACCTTGGCATCCGGGCGCACGGTGATCATCATCGCGCATCGACTCGCCACCATCCGAGACGCCGACCAGATCCTCGTGATTGAGGACGGCCACATCACTCAGCGTGGTAGGCACGAGGACTTGGTCAACCAAGCGGGGACCTATAGCGAGATGTGGCGGGCCCAAGAACTCCATTACATGGCCTAAGGAGAGACACGCTCATGTGGAAACTAATGATCAGGGTCGTCAACAGGGCCGAGTTGCGTACGTTGGTGGGCTGGTTCGCCTTCTCCGCTGTCCTACAAGGCATCACACTGGCGTTGATGATCCCCTTCCTTCGGGCATTATTCTCCCGCTCTGAAACCCTTGGCACCTGGCTCGTCGTCGTTGCCATCCTCGGCGCGATCACGGTGACGGTCGACACCTTCGCGATGTACCGCTCCTATCGGATCAGCGTCTATGAAGTATGCGATACCTTAATTGATCGCGTAGCAGATCATGTCTTGCAGCTGCCGCTTGGGTGGTTTAATGCCAAACGCGAAGCGGACGTGGCTAATGCGACATCCAAGGAGATCAACACCCTGTCGCATCTGGCATCAATGGTGATCCCGAACCTGTGCAACGCCTTCATCGTGCCGTTGGTGATGCTCGTTGCCACCGCATTCATTGAGTGGCCGTTAGCTGTGGTCATGGCAGTGTCGATCTTGCCGTTTATTCTCACGTGGCGGAAAATGTCGGCGGCAACAACCAGAGCCAATGACATGGAAGACCGTACCTCGGCCGCCGCAGCCGGCCGGTTGATTGAGTTCGCCAGGCTACAACCGGTGCTTCGAGCCACGGGTGCCGCGACGTCGTGGGACCCCGTACAAGAGACTCTGCAAGCCGACTCTGAGGCGACGTTGGCCGGGCTTCGGATCAAGGGCCGACCTGCCCAAGGATTCAACCTCATCGCTAACGTGACTTTCGCGGTGGTGCTCGCCTTGGGGCTGTCGTTCGTGACCGGAGCGCGTCTGGACCCGATTGCGTATCTGGTGATCGCGGCGGTCAGTGCGCGCATGCTGCTGCCGCTCACAAAAGCCGCGCTCTACGCATCTGAGGTCGATAACGCCGCAGTGGCGTTGCGCCAGATGGGAATAATCCTTGATGCCGCGCCACTTGCCGAACCTGATTCCGAGCAGGCACGGGAACCGCGTGGGACGTCGATTGAATTCCGAGGAGTGTCGTTTTCCTACGAGTCAGGCCGGCCTGTCCTAGACGATGTCTCGCTCACCGCCCCGCAGGGAGCAGTCACCGCACTAGTGGGGCCGTCAGGGGCCGGGAAGTCGACGATCTTGCGTCTCACCGCAAGGTTTTGGGATGTCGACGCCGGTAGCGTGACCATCGGCGGGGTGGACGTGCGCGAGATTCCAACCACGCGGATCATGGAGCTGACCTCGATGGTGTTCCAGGACACCTACCTGTTTGACACCACGATCCGGGAGAATCTGCGGATTGCCCGTCCCAATGCGACGGACGCCGAGTTGGAAGAGGCAGCTCGCAAGGCGAGACTTGATCGGGTGATTGAGGCGCTGCCTCACGGTTGGGATACCGAAGTGGGGCCTGCCGGGCAGAGCCTGTCTGGAGGTGAGCGCCAACGAGTGGCAATCGCTCGGGCATTCATCAAGGATGCTCCGATACTGCTGCTCGACGAGATTACCTCGGCGCTGGACGGCGAGAATGAATCGGCGATTAGCGACGTCATCAGTCAACTATCTGAGGGCCGCACTGTGATCGTGGTAGCGCACAGACTATCCACCATAGATAGCGCCGATCAGGTGGTCTTCCTCGAACCCTTAGCGGACGGTGCTATCGTCGCCGAAACCGGCACGCCTAAGGAATTGTCTAGTCGGCCCGGACGGTTCCACGATTTCGTGGCTGCCGCCGATGCGTCGTCTCGTTGGCAGCTGAGACACACCTCAGATTAGCGGACGCGGTCCCGGTGCCAGGCGCCAAGCCCTAAACCCACAGCTCGAATCGGAGTACCTCGACACGTTTGGCACACGTGGTGCTGTCGCGAACATGGCGCTAGTGGGATCATGTGCGAACAGCATCTCGCTGATGAGCGAGGGCGCTACTAATCACCAAGGGAGTTGAGTCCCTCATAGTGGTGTAGCGGGGTGGTCGTGCTGGACAGCAGGGCGGTCACAGCGTGATCCTCGAGTTTCGTCCCCTACAACTCACTCGCGAAAGGCCACACGATGACCGCTACCCATATTGTCGACCCTGCCGGGCTGCTTGGCGAACTGCTTGCTGAGGCGTCACCTGTTGCAGACTGTGATCAACGAGTTGCTGTCTGCGGATGCTGATGCGGTTGCAGGTGCCGAGTACGGCCGCCCAGATCCTGACCGACGGGCCCAGCGCAACGGCTACCGCCACCGGCCTCTCGATACCCGTGTTGAGACCTTGGACATCGCGGTCCCGAAACTACGCCAGGGCACCTATTTCCCTGAGTGGCTGCTGGAGCGTCGCAAGCGCGCCGAGTCCGCATTGATCACTGTTGTTGCCGACTGCTATCTCGCTGGAGTCAGTACTCGCCGGATGGACAAGTTGGTCAAGACGTTGGGAATCGACCGGCTGTCGAAGTCCCAGGTCTCTCGCATGGCCGCCGAGTTGGACGAGCACGTCGCCGAGTTTCGACACCGCCCACTAGGCGATGCTGGGCCGTTCACGTTCGTGACCGCCGACGCGTTGACGATGAAAGTTCGCGAGGGAGGTCGTGTGGTCAACGCGGTCGTCATGCTCGCGACCGGGGTCAACGCCGACGGGCATCGCGAAGTCTTAGGGATGCGGGTCGCCACGAGCGAGACCGGCCCGGCCTGGAACGAGTTGTTCGCCGATCCGGTCGCCCGAGGACTGTCCGGGGTCTGGCTGGTCACCTCCGACGCCCACCAAGGCATCGTGGAAGCGATCGCGGCGAACCTGCCCGGTGCCGTCTGGCAGCGTTGCCGCACTCACTACGCCGCGAACCTGATGAGCATCACTCCCAAGAGCTTGTGGCCGGCGGTCAAGGCCATGCTCCACTCCGTCTATGACCAGCCTGACGCCGATGCTGTTCACGCCCAGTTCGACCGGCTACTGGACTACACCGCCGAGAAACTCCCCGACGTCGCAGACCACCTCGATGCCGCCCGCGCTGACATTCTCGCGTTCACCAGCTTCCCGACCGAGGTCTGGCAGCAGATCTGGTCGAACAACCCCACCGAACGGCTGAACCGCGAGATCCGGCGCCGCACCGATGCGGTTGGGATCTTCCCAAACCGGGAAGCGATTGTCCGGCTCGTCGGCGCCGTCCTGGCCGAGCAAACCGATGAATGGGCAGAAGGCCGCCGCTACCTCGGCCTGGAAGTCCTCGCCAAGAGCCGCCTCAACCTGATCACCACACCCACAACCACGACCGATGCCGACATGCCCGCACTCGCAGGCTAAAACCCCAAACGAGAGGAAAACACCGTTACACCACTACAAGGGACTTGACCCCCAACTTGCTAAAAGCTTTGTAGTTGACTAGGAGTGCAGATGGTCGTCGGCCCACCTGCAAGAACGAATAGCAAGCGGTATCGTCTACAGGTAGTGGTGCTACCCGCATCATTTGTCGAGACCCCGCGTCTATTCTTGCGCGCAAGATCCCGACTGGTTCACCCCCTCTACGGACGCCAGCCGGGTAGCGACGTGCCAGATACTCAGCGGTACAGCAGGCTAATCTCCAAACGTCCGCGGCAGCCGGAAATCCCAGTTCATCGCCGGTATCGAAGCTGTTCGATGGCCCTGCTCCGCACTGGGGTCTTGTATCCAACGTAACCGGTTGTGCGATCCTGCTTGTGGTTGCGGAAACTTCCTAATTGTCGCCTACCGCGAGCTGCGAGCCCTGGAGCTGGATATTATCAAGCGTCGCCGCGAACTGGACCTGGCCGATGCGACCACCACCGGATTCCAATCTTCGTTCACCGCTGTGGGCTTGGAAAGTAGCAAAAAGGGTGCCGAGCAAACCAGCATCCGTATGTCTAACTTTGCCGGAATCGAGATTGAAGAATGGCCGGCCACCATTGCCTCCATCGCCATGCTATTGGTGGACCACCAAGCCAACCAGCGCATGGCCGAAGCACTGGGCGAAGAATCCATCGTGCGCCTGCCCATTGACAACAACAACCGGCCCCACATTTTAAACAAAAACGCGCTGACCACCGACTGGAACAGCGTCATTCCGGCCGAAAAATGCAGCTACATCGTCGGCAACCCGCCGTTTGTAGGAGCACGTAACCAGTCTAAACAGCAAAAATCTGAGGTGCTGGCGGTATTTAACGGAGCAAAAAATGCGGGCAACATCGACTATGTCGCTGCCTGGTTTATAAAAGCCAGCAAGTACTTGGAGGATCATAAAATTCGTTGCGCCTTCGTGGCTACAAACAGCATTTGCCAAGGCGAACAGGTAGCTAATATCTGGAAACCCCTGCATGACTTGGGGATTCGGATTGACTTCGCGCACGACACATTCCGTTGGAGCAGCGAGGCCAAGGAGATCGCCCACGTGTTTTGTGTCATCGTGGGGTTTTCCAAGCAGGGCGGACCAAAGCGCTTATTCCATCACGCAACGCCAGATTCACCCGCTATCGAGCAAACTCCCAAACAGCTCAATGCTTACCTAGCTGATGCCCCGGACGTTTTCGTGTATTCACGCAATAGGCCGTTGAGTGATGTTCCCCCGATTGGTATCGGTAATAAGCCAATTGATGATGGCAATTATTTGTTTACGCCTGACGAAATGGCGGAATTCCTCAAGCAAGAACCCCAGGCAAAGCCGTATTTTCATCCGTGGATGGGCTCTCAAGAGTTCATTAAAGGAAATCGACGTTTCGTGCTCTACCTTGGGTCAGTGCCACCCGCAAAGCTCAAACACATGCCCCTTTCCCTAGCCCGGGCAAAGGCTGTACGAGAATACCGTCTCGATTCCGAGAGTGAGCCAACACGGAAAATCGCCGATATACCCACACATTTTCATGTGGAAAACATGCCGAAAGGTCACTCGATACTAATCCCCGAGGTATCCTCCGAACGCCGCAAATACATTCCCATGGGCTTTATCGGTCCAGATACTCTTTGCTCCAATCTTGTGCGTCTGATTCCTGATGCTTCCCTATATATGTTCGGCATCCTGCAATCAGCCACGCATAACGCTTGGATGCGTGTGGTGGGAGGGCGATTAAAGAGCGATTACCGCTATTCCGGTGGTGTGGTCTACAACACTTTCGTTTGGCCCGAGCCTACCGAGGCACAGAGACAGACCATTGAAACCTGCGCCCAAGCGGTCTTGGACGCGCGGCAACTCTACCAGTTCCCCGGAACCGGCTCCGAGGAACCTTGTGCGCAGGAAACTCCGGCAGCATCCCTGGCGGATCTCTACGATCCGGATCACGCCACGCACTATCCAGAACTCATCGCGGCACATGAGCGCTTGGACCGAGCCGTAGAATCAGCATATGGGCTGGAACTGACCGGCCTTGACGACACCGAGCGGGAACAGAAAATCATCGCGCACCTTTTCCGCCTATACCAACAGGCCACGGCCAAGGAGAGCGGGGAGTCTATTGAAAGTAAAAATAAAGCTAGTAAATCGCGACAAGAAACCACATAACGACGCAAAACGGAAAGCCCAAGTAAGAATACCAGAGCCACGATCGACGACGAGATGGACATGAAGAGGTTTGAAATACATTACGGCGATTGACGCCGATTACGACTGGGCGCAGACGAAGGAAGCGGATAAGGAAATGCTGGTTGAGACAATGCTGTATGAGGAGTTTAGCGGCGACGGAGATGAGGAAGATTCCGATTAGGGAGTGGAGAAAAACATATGGATACGTGGGAACCACGGGTTGACGTGGAAATGGTTCAGGTATTGCGTGGACAGGGTGAGTACGAGCATCTGGATTACAAAAGAGAAATTGATTTCTCCAACAAAAAAGCCACGTTGGAATTTGTGAAAGACGTTGTGGCAATGGCCAATTCTCATCCAGGTGGTCACATAGTTGTCGGTGTTGAGAGTAATGGAAATTGGCCCAAGGAGCCCATTTTCATTGACCCCGCCCAGTTCGACAGTGCAAAACTGCTTGACAAGGTCTCTGGTTACTTTGAAGCTCCCATAGAAATTCGCAGTCAAGTCCATCGGCTTAAGGGCAGGGATGTAGCCATTATTGCAGTGCAGGCGAAGGAGCCGTACTTACCGATTCCCATTAGCAAGCAAGGAAGTTACCAAAGCGAAAATGGGAAGACGGAAACCGTGTTACATGAAGGCGAGATTTATACAAGGGAGGGGTCAAAGAACGTTAGGGTACGCTATGCGCACTGGGCTGCTCTGTTAGACCGGCACGACGAAATGGTACGGGAGAACACAAGAAAAGATATTGATGCCATTATTTCCATGCTTGCAAGTAGCAAAGGTCTGAACACGAAGTCAGGCGTTTCGATCCCTCTGGATGTGAATCTTCCCTTGTCTGCCTTGGCAGACGCGTTGTCAGCGAATTTCAGAGAACGAGATTTAGGCGCAATCAATTTGTTCCTTGCGCAATTGAAGAATTCGGCAGCTTCAGAGGAAAAGATTGTACCCATCACGCTTATTGCCGTTCAGGCGTTGGTGTACCAACAGGATGAGCTATTCAGCAGCGTTATTGATTCGCTTCACGAGCTGTACGTATCTAGTCAAGACGCGCAGAATAAGTTGGACGTAATTGTGTCCATCTACATCATTGGCGCCTCGGTCGTGCGGTTCAAGAGGTGGGAACTGCTGAGAGGCTTGGTTCTTGGGCGCGCTGAGGACAAGCGTAATTACCATTCTTGGATTCGTGAAGGGCAAGTAAAGGCTTCAAGGAGTAACCTGTTCCCCGCCAAGGCAACCGGCTTGATGATAAACCTGGCACATGGTCTTTGCGCCAATGTGCCTGAGCTAAGACCCGACGTAAAGGGAGAACTACCGACGGACGAAATCCCCTTAGACGATGTTTTGCTCAACTCTTTATGCTGGTTTGACTTCGCCCAAGTCATTATCCAAAACGTGGAACAAACACAGAGCTTTGATGCCGGATACCCAGCGTGTGGGGCTTTTAACGAAGAACGCGTTGACCCGTTCATGTTTTCCTTCATTTCGAACGAAAAGATGCGCCACGAAATTACTGGCATAGAAGATGAAAAGCAAATTCAGGATGCAGTTGAAAGTGCATACCGGCTTGCAAAGAGAGCCGCCGACACCGTGGGAAACTGGTGGCCAACTCCTCACTACCGGATTGAAGAATACCTTGGGATTGATTTGGGCTGGTGATAGTACCTTAATCTTGATCGATGTTTTTTTAGGAGTAAGAATTTGACAGTTAAAGTGCCGGGAGACGTTGCCGCTTGGATGCTGGATACGGAGGATAAGCAAGCGGAATGGGACGGTCTTGAGAAGCGCGGCAAAGAAATCGTGCTTGCACGAGCCGTGGAACTGCACTTGGAAGACGGGGCAAACGAGCCGGTAGAGATTTTCGGAATGGTGACGATGGGCGCGTAGCAGCTGTGCGACGACATCGGCCCACTATTTCGTCTTTGACAAACGTTCAGCTATACGCAGCTCGCGCTTATCCCAATCTCCCGCCCAGCCTTTACGGCGTGCCTCACGAATCACGTTCAAAGCCTCGTCGTAACGTCTTTCTTTCTCCAGTACTATCGCCATGCGTTTATACCCGTGATGTTCGGGCAACACGACACTCTCACGCTTAAACGCGGCTCGCGCCTTACCTTCCATTTCAATCTGTAACTGGGCGCATTGCAGCCATCGCCCCGTATACGCTGTATCATCGCGCAACGTATAGAAAAAGTCGCACATTCTGCCTAACGCGAAATGCTGCGCTAAAACTAGTCGTGATTTTTTTACTGGCTCCGTCACGTCCCGCATTTCCCACGCCAAATCCGCTATGTTTACAGCCAACGCCTTTTCGTCCGCCTCTGTTTTGTGTAGCCAGCTTGCCAGCGTCATCAGGAAACCTGCAGGTGTGTCGTGCGATTGCTTCCCTAACTGCCCCTCAACCAACACATGCCCGCCAAACGTGCCGACGTACGTAGGGTTGTAGTTTGTGAGTAGCAGGGTTCGCTCCCTATCCGTGAGCGTCATCCACCATCGCGTAAGCCCGTATTGAGCAATCTCCCCTCCGACTATGTTCATTATCTGCTCCAATCTTTCCCTGCAATTGTGTAACTTTTCCCTATTTTTTACCGGTGTTCCGACCTGCAAAGCGTGCACCGCGTTTGCGGCAGTAATTCCGCTCGGTGATTGGGGGCAGGGGTTGAGCGGAATCGTCAAACAATTCGAAGCGCAAGGACCGGACGGTTCCCGGCACACGGCCAGGACCACAGCAGCCTGCTTGTCTTTCAAAATTCAGATTGTCCAAGAATTGGTTCGCTCAGGTACTGCTCGATGAACTCCGTTGGGGTCATGATTTCGGGACGCTCTAGGCCAAGGTCCGCGAAGTCTTTATCGCCGGTAATCAGGATGTCGATGTCGTCGTGCGTCGCGCAATACAGAACTGGGTAGTCGTTGGGGTCACGAATCGCAAACAAGTTCTTCGGGATGTGCAGCGGCGTGTAGGTGAGCTCGTAGCTGAGCCTCTCCAGGAAGTGGTCCAAACTTTCCGTCTTGTCCGGAAACTTACGTAGGGCGACCTCCGTGAGTTCCTCGATTACATAAGACGGTATGACCATCTGGTGTGCCTCGGTTATGAATCGCACCATGTCGCGAAACCTCGAGGTTGGAAAGAAAACCATCGAGATGAGGACATTGGTGTCCAGCATTATCCTCATTTGGTTACGCCAGCCTTGGCGCTTTCAGCGGCACGTTCGCGCCGAACTTCTTTGACCATGTCCACAACATCTTGCTCGGTCTTGATGCCGAGCCGGTCGGCCACACCAGCGAAGTCGGCCTGAGCCTCGATAAGGGCTTGTACCGAGGCATTGACCATGACTACGCCCTGGCCCTCGTCAAGGAACAGTACTTTGTCGCCGTCTTTAACCCCGAGTTTACGGCGGACCGAAACCGGGATAGTGATTTGACCCTTTGAAGTAATCTTTGCCAGCTCCATGATTCGCACCTTTCTTCGGGATATCGGTTATCACGGGATTCCTTACTTTCCTTACTTATTATTCTAGGATGATTCCGTGATTCGGTAAAGGGCTCGGCCCTGAAGGATTCGGGGTTTCTTTGGCGGGGAAGCGGCCAGGACTGCGCCCAAGATGTTAGAAATTGGGGATTAAATTGGGGTAGTTGGTTATATAGACCAGCAACCCCGATTTAATCGCCAATTAGCAACGCCGCCCGGAGCAAGCAGAGTCACCCGGACGTATCCCGGGTTTCACCGAACCCCATGGAAGAACACGACCTTGGAAATGTCGCTCATTTGCTCAGCGCGAAATACCCTGCAACCAGACCGGTTACCCGGACAACTACGCCTTAACCGCGGTATCGGACACGCCCACGTTATACGAATCAATCCGCCAATATGGCGCGCGGTGCTCTGATTGAACCACCGCCCAATGGCAGTTTTCCAAACCGCGCAGCCCGTACCACTGAGCCGGGTCGTGTCCCAGCAAAGTCACGATTCCCTGCGTGGTGGCAGACCCGTGGGAAACGAACAAAATAGTTTCGCCATCAGCAATTTTGTCAGCCCAGTCGCGGTAAGCCTGAGACACTCGCAGTCCAACCTCGCGGCGCGGCTCCACTTTGGTGGTTTCCGGGTCGGGGTCGCCAAAATCGCGCCACGAGGTGAAATCATCAGGCCAGCCCGCCTTGATTTCCGTGGCGTTGAGCCCTTCCCAAGTCCCAAAAGCGCGTTCCATCAGGCGTTCGTCGACTTCGACGGGCAAGCCGAGCCGGTCGGCCAGCGCGTGGGCGGTGTCGAGGGCGCGACCCAAAGGTGAGGAAACCACCCTTGTGAAAGGAAAACGAACCAACCCGGCTGCGGCGTCTCTGGCCTGCGCAATCCCCGTTTCGTTGAGGGGAATGTCGACCTGCCCCTGGACCCGCTGCTGTTTGTTGTAGTCAGTTTGTCCATGCCGCCACATCACCAAGGTTTTCATAGTCCTGTGCTCCTTTCCGGTCGGCCCGCCGCAATCTGTCCCTGTCCTGTCGGCTCTATGAATCGTCTTCGCCGATGAGATCCAGCGGAGAGACGGGTTCGGGAGCCTGCGCAGCGGGGCTGGTCGGAGCGGGGCTGTCGGTCTGAGCGGCCGGTTCCTCTGGATCGGGCACCTCAACCAGGGGCGCATCGGCCCACAAGCGTTCCAACGCGTAAAACTGCCGGTCGTCCTCTTGCTGGACATGCACCACCAGCAACCCGTAATCGAGCAAAACCCAATGAGCCTGGGCCAACCCCTCGCGACGCAGCAGCTTTAGGCCAGCTTTCGTCATCGCCTCGTCAACAGCATCAACGATGGCGCGCACCTGACGGTCGCTATTACCCGTAGCCAGCACAAACATATCGGTCAGCACCAAGCGTTCGGAGACGTCCAGGGCGATGACCTCCGTGGCTTTCTTTGATTTTGCTGCTTGACCTGCTGCTATGGCGAGTTCGATGGACTTGGCGTCAGCACTCATACAGAAAAAATCCCCATTTCGGTTGTGGAATCGGGCAAAAGGGCCTCACGTGACGTGGCGGCTGGAGGGTCAGCAGCTGCGCTCAGCGTGACTCCTGTCTCTAGCGTTGTTCCAGAGGCGGTCGTGACCGCGGCGTTCTTGTCCAGAGCGAAGATGAGCATGCCCACGACCACGACGGTCACCAGCACGACCAACGCCCAGCGAGCCGCCTGACCCAGCATCAGCAAAGTTTCGCCCCAACGCCCGGACTTGCGAATCAAACGTTCGGTGAAGGACTCCTCGAACTCGAACTCTTCCCAGTCGATGTTTTCCAGTTCTTCATCGGTGATGTCCTCGCCGAGTTCCTTACGCAACACCTCGACATCGGCCTCATGGAACTTCTGTTCGGCTTCCTTGAGTTCTTGGAGCTGTCGAGCCTCGGCCTGTTCCAGGGTTTCGCGGCGTGTCGAGCGGGATTCTTGCGGATTCCACAAGGGCGGCATTCCGGGCCGGCCGTATGGCATCCCTGGCATTCCGGGCCGGCCGTAAGGCATTCCCGGCATCCCATAGCCAGGCATTCCTGGCATTCCCGGCATCCCTGGCATTCCGGGCCGGCCGTAAGGCATTCCCGGCATCCCGTAACCAGGCATACCCGGCATACCGGGCATTCCCGGCATTCCTGGCATTCCAGGGCGGCCGTAAGGATTGGGACGTCCCCACATTCCGTAGGGAGCGCCGGGCTGCCCCGGCATTTGACCCGGCATCCCAGGTTGACCCGGCATTTGCCCGGGCATTCCCGGTTGACCCGGCATTCCCGGTGGACCCGGCATTCCCGGTTGGCCGGGCATTCCCGGGCGACCTGACATTGCGGGCTGGCCGGGTATCTGTCCCGGTTGGCCTGCCATTCGGGGATCACCGGACTGGCCTCCCGGAGCCTGAATCAGCATCTGTCCAGGTTGTCCGGGCTGGTTAGGTTGTCCGGGCTGGTTGACTTGACCAGGCATCGGTACCGGCTGTCCCGGCATCTGTACCGGTTGCCCCGGTTGTCCAAGTTGATTAGTGTTCCCAGGCCAACCGGGCTGGTCAGCCACCTGACCGGGCTGTCCCGGGTATCCGGGCTGGTTAGGTTGGCCGGGTTGCCCTGGCATCTGACCGGGCTGCTGTACTGGTTGTCCAGGTTGGTTAGGTTGTCCCGGTTGCCCAGCTGACAAGGGCGGGCGAGCCGCGGAGCCCGGTGCCATTCCCGGAGCCGTGGGGTTCGCTGGGCGCGGACCAGGCATTCCGGGTTGTATCGGCGCTGTTCCCTGTGCTGTTACCGGCGGGGTAGGCTGCTGCGGCTGAGCGGCTGCCATCTGGTCGGGTCGCGGTATGGGAGGGTTCGGCCGAGAAGTCGGCGGCATCGCTGGTCTGGCTGGAGCGGAACCCGCCTGGGCAGAACCAACCGGAGCGGACGGTTGTGGCCGAGACGCGCTCCCCGGAACGGGAGGGTTCGCCCCCGGCCTGCTGACCTGAGCAGAACCCGCCGGAGCGGACGGTTGTGGCCGAGACGCGCTCCCCGGAATCGGAGGGTTCCCGGACGGCCTGCTGACCTGAGCAGAACCAGCCGGAACGGACGGTAGTGGCCGAGACGCACTACCCGGAACAGGAGGGTTCGCCCCCGGCCTGCTGACCTGAGCAGAACCTGTCGAGTTCGGCGCTACTGTGGGAATCATCCCCGTAGTGGAAGGGGGCACCGGAGTTCCCGGCGTCGGCAACTGACGAACCGCCGTTTCCGCAGGAAGATTCCCGACCGGAACTGCGGGCTTTTCGGGTACCACCGGAGTGGTGCCGCGCACGAGGGGGCGCTGGACACCGGCGACTTGTGGCCCGGCAGCGCTCACGGCCTCAGCCTTGCCAGCAACCGGAATCATGCCGGTCAGAGCGCCGTCCTCATCAACAGCACGCACCGCTTGGGCAGTATTGGGAACTTGCAGAGCGGGACCGGTTGAACCGGCACCGGGCAACACTTGTCCCGGCCGGGGGGCGCTAGCTCCCAAGCCCGGAAGATTGACCGCCTGTACCGGTACGGGTCGCGGCCTCGGCTTGCCCTCGCTCACAGTCCCCCTCTCGACAAATTCATCACTGAACCTTCTGGCTGAGCCGCGTCATTCACCGCGGCCGCCGTCAAAGCCGCCTTGGGAACGGCATATGACGTCTCTCGCGGATCCGACTGCAATCGCGTGTCGTCAGTATAGAGTCCGTATTTAGCAATATATTGAACAACGCCTTCGGGTACCAAATACCATACCGGCTGGTGTGATTTTACCCGATTCCGACAGTCAGTTGAACTGATTGCCATGGCCGGAACCTCGACCAGAGAGACGTGCTGTGCCGGGAGGTTAGCGGGATTAAAGGAATGTCCTGGCCGAGTTACCCCCACGAAGTGCGCCAGTTCAAACAGCTGGTCGATGTCTTTCCAGCGCATAATGTCAGAAATCGCGTCAGCCCCGGTGATAAAGAATAGTTGCACGTCGCCTAAAGCGGCTTTCAGGTCGGTCAGAGTGTCAATCGTATAGGTCGTTTTGGCTCGGTCGATATCGACGCGGGACACCGAAAACCGCGGATTGGAAGCGGTCGCGATAACCGCCATCAGGTAGCGGTGTTCAGCCTCGGTGACCGGGCGTCCCAGCTTAAACGGCTGCATGAAAGTGGGCACAAAAATAACTTCGTCAAGGCCGAAGACCGCCTGAACTTCCGAAGCCGCTACCAGGTGACCGTGGTGAATCGGGTCAAAAGTGCCGCCCATCACACCAATACGGCGCCGACGCTGGTAGGGCTTTGCCGAATTGTCGGAATCCAACGCCCAAACGCATCTGTGCGAGCGAGACTCCATGACAGCCTTTCCTATCCCTTTGCCGCCCATTATGAGCACACAAAACATCCTTTTGTGAAATTATACCCATCCGGACCTGAGTGGTTCCTATAAATGGTGAGAGAATCTGCAATATCCTTTGAGTTTGTCCCCGCGCGCGGCACCTCCAGGCGCTCGCGAGCTCGGCTCACGAACGGACCTGACCGTGACCGCGGATGACCGATTTTGTGGTCGTCAGCGCTTCCATCCCCATCGGACCTCGTGCATGCAGTTTTTGAGTGCTGATGCCGATTTCCGCCCCCAACCCGAACACGGCCCCATCGGTGAATCGCGTGGAGACGTTGACGGCAATAGCCGCCGCATCAACGGCATTCACGAAATGGTCAATCACATCCTGATCCTGAGCGATAACAGCCTCGGTATGACCGGTGGAATACCGTGTGATGTGGTCAATCGCCGCGTCTACTCCATCCACGAGACGCACCGCCAAGTCATAGTCCAGGTACTCCGTTTCCCAATCCTTTTCTGTGGCGGGCACAAGGTCGATCTGCTCAGTTTCCGGGTGTTGGCTCGCTACCGTGCGGGTCGCCTGGTCGGTGTGCAGGCGGACCTGGTTCGCCGCCAGCGCCGGCAGGACCAGCGGCAGGAACGCGGGCGCGATGTCGCGGTCTACCAGCAGGGTTTCCGCCGCGTTGCACACCCCGACCCGCTGTGTTTTTGCATTGATAACGATGCGCAGGGCGTCATCGAGTTTGGCCGATTGATCCACATAAATGTGGCAGTTCCCCACCCCCGTCTCGATGACCGGAACCGTCGCGGTGTTCACCACCATTTCTATGAGTCCCGCTCCGCCGCGAGGAATCGCCAAATCCACCAATCCCCGCTGCGTCAAAATCGCCTCGACCGCCTCGCGACCCAGTCCGTCCAGGGTCTGCACGGCGTCTCGCGGCAAACCTTGCTGTTCCAGGGCTTGTTGAATAATGTCTACGAGGGTCCGATTGGAATGGACGGCGGCTGAGCCGCCCCGCAAAATGACGGCATTATTCGTTTTCAAGCTCAGCGCGGCGGCATCTACGGTGACGTTCGGTCGCGCTTCATAAATCATCGCCACCACGCCCAGAGGCACCCGGATTTGTTCAATCCTGAGACCGTTTTCCATGGTACGTCCCCACAGGGTTTGGCCTATCGGGCTGGGCAACGCCGCAATATCACGCACCGCGTCAGCCAGCGCCTGCACCCGCTCCGGGGTGAGCTGCAGCCTGTCTTGCAGGCCCGCGGGCATTTCATTGGCTTTGGCTTGCTCCATATCACGCTCATTGGCCGCCAAGATTCGCTCGGTGTTGGTTTCGAGCAAACCGGCAATGGTCTCTAACAGCTGATTTGGGCTCCCCGCCCCGCGCATCACCCGGCTGGCTGCCTGTGATTGCCGTGCTATCTGGCGCACATGATCGTAAACACTCATGGGAAAAGGCTACCAACAATCAGTAGCGTGTCTCGGCCAAATAATCGCGGTGTACGACCGGGCCGAGGTCCGTATTTTCAGCTTCAACTTGCGCGGAATCATAGGCGGCGACGCCTTTCGCGAGGATTTCGCCCCTGGCATCGACCAGCTCCACCACGTCCCCGGCCTGGAACGTCCCTTTTACCTCGGTAATACCGGCTGCGAGCAGCGACTTCTTTCCCTCAGTAATCGCCCGGGCCGCGCCATCGTCCAAAACCAGGCGTCCCTGCACGGTCGCCGCGTAAGCCAACCACAGCTGCTTAATTCCGCGTCGCGGACCGGTGACTCGGAACACCGTCCCGACCGGTTCCCCGCGCAGCGCCGGACCCAAATTATCGGTTGAAGTCAACACTACTTCGGTCCCGTTTGCGCACGCCACCCGCGCTGCCAGCAGTTTCGTGTGCATTCCCCCGGTGCCCCAGCGGGAACCAGCATTTCCCGCCTGCACGCCCGCTAAATCCTGTTCCCCTCGAACTTCGGGGATGAACCGCGCGGTCGGGTCGGAGGGATGGGCGGTGTACAAGCCGTCAACATCGGTACAGAGAATCAGCCTCTCGGCACGCACCATGTGCGACACTATCGCCGCGAGCCGGTCATTGTCCCCGAAACGCACCTCGTCGGTCGCGACGGCATCATTTTCGTTGATAATCGGGATGACCCCCAAAGCCCGCAGCTTTTCCAGCGCGCGCGAAGCGTTGTTGTATTGCTGGTGGCCCACCACTTCCGCGGCCGACAAGAGAATCTGTGCCCCAATCACCCCTTGCCAGGCCATCGCCTGATTCCAGCGATACATCAACAGCCCCTGCCCGACCGCCGCCACCGCCTGGGCCGTAGCCAGGTCTTTAGGGCGTTCCTGACGACCCAAAGGCTGCGAACCTGCCGAAATAGCCCCGGAGGACACCAACGCGATGTCCTCACCGCCCTTCTGAGCCCGCGCCAACAGCCGCGAAACCTCGTCGATACGGTTCAAATCCAGGTATCCGTCGGCCCTGGTCAGCGAGCTGGAACCGATTTTCACTACTGTCGTCATGCGTTCAGCCTACCCGCACCAGGGCGTTGGGGCGTATTCCCGGTTCTACTCGGTTTCCCCGGGATCGCTCCACAAGCCGGATTCGCGTTCCGCGTCCAGTTCTTCACGAGCGCGTTTCTTGGCGTCCATCCAGGCGTGATAGTCGATACGGCGCTGCTGATTGGTGCGGCGGGTATTTTCGTAAAGCCTCGAGTCTGTGCCGCGCGCGCCCAGCAGTTCCGCCCCGGCTTGCAAGGTCGGTTCCCAGTCAAAAACGACGCCCGTCTCGGGGTCGCCAATCACGACGGTATCCCCCGCGTGTGCTCCAGCTTTCAGCAGGTCGTCCTCCACTCCCAGGTTTGCCAGGCGGTCGGCCAGGTAACCGACCGCTTCATCATTGGTGAAGTCGGTTTGTTTCACCCAGCGCTCGACTTGCTCGCCGCGGATAGAGAATCCCGGCGTGCCTTCGATAGTGGTTGCCTCGATGGTGTAGGTCTTGGTGGAGCGCGCTGGTTTCGGCTGCGGACGCAACACGGGACGCTCATTGTCATCCTCGGGCAGGTGGGAACGGTACTCCTGGACCATTTCGGCCAACCCAAACGCCAGTTCTTTCAAGCCTTCGTGAGTGGTCGCGGAAACTTCAAAAACCGGCCAGCCAAGTTTCGCAATCTCCGTTTCCATCAGGGCGGCCATGTCTCGCCCGTCTGGGACATCGATTTTGTTGAGGATAATGGCGCGTTGGCGTTCCATCAGAGGCGGCAGGAAGTCCCTCCCGGGACGGTAGCGATCCAGGGACTTCGCGTAGTGGGCGAGTTCGCGTTCCAAAGTCTTAATATCGGCCAGCGGTTCACGTTCCGGATCCCACGCTGCCAAGTCCACCACGTGGGCAATCACGCAGCAGCGTTCGATATGACGCAAGAAATCCAGCCCCAAACCTTTGCCCGCGGCCGCGCCGGGAATCAATCCGGGTACGTCCGCCACGGTGTAGCGCGCCACCGGATTATCCACCACCGCCAGGTTCGGCACCAGGGTCGTGAAAGGATAGTCCGCAATCTTAGGGCGCGCCGCACTCATGGCCGCTACCAGCGAGGATTTGCCCGCCGAAGGGTATCCCACCAGCGCCACGTCGGCCATCGACTTGAGTTCCAGAATGACGGTGCGTTCTTCACCAGGTTCCCCCAACAGGGCAAAGCCCGGCGCCTTGCGTTTTGCGGAGGCCAGGCCGTAGTTGCCCATGCCTCCCACCCCGCCGCGGGCGATGACCAGTTGGGCCTCCGGGGAGTCTAGATCGGCCAGGAACTCGCCGTCCTCGCTGGTGACGACCGTGCCTTGAGGAACATCCAGGAACAGATCATCACCGCGGCGTCCATCGCGGTAGTCCCCCATCCCCGCTTGACCGCTTTCCGCTTTCACGTGCGGGCGGTGATGGAACGGCAACAGGGTCGTCTCTTGCGGATTGACGCGCAGAATGACCGACCCGCCGTGTCCGCCAGCCCCACCGTCAGGCCCCGCCAACGGCTTGTATTTTTCGCGGCGGATGGACGCGCAGCCGTTACCGCCAGCCCCGGCTTGGGCAAAAATTTTTACGTAATCCACAAAGCTGACCATCTGGGCTGCTGACCTCCTCTGGCTCTCTCACAGAGCCATCGTTACGTTAAACAGCAAGAGGGCTCGAACGAGCCCCCTCACGAAAGTAGTCACTGCCAACATTTAGGCGTTGGCGACTTCCTTAATGCTCACGATGCGACGATCGCGATGACGGCCGAATTCAACTTCGCCGGTCTTCAGGGCGAACAGAGTGTCATCCTTACCGATGCCCACGTTGAAGCCGGGGTGGTAGTGGGTGCCGCGCTGGCGTACCAAAATTTCACCAGCGTTGACCAGCTGACCGCCGAAACGCTTTACTCCCAGGCGCTGCGCGTTCGAATCGCGACCGTTGTGGGAAGAACCGAGACCTTTCTTATGTGCCATTGTTACACCCCTTACTTAATGGAAGTTATCTTAATGCGGGTCAGCGGTTGACGGTGACCTTGACGCTTCCGATAACCAGTCTTGTTCTTAAACTTGACAATAGAAATCTTGGGACCCTTGGCCGCGCCCAGCACCTCCGCGCTGACCTTTACCTTAGCTACGTCAGCAGCCTGGGACGTTACCTTGGCGCCGTCAACCAACAGAATCGCAGGCAGCTCAATCGTTTCCCCCACTGCCTTGTCTACTTTTTCCACCAGCAGCTCTTCGCCGACAGAGACTTTCTCCTGTCGACCGCCGGCCTTAACGATTGCATATACCACGTCGAAACTCACTTTTCTGAATGTTTTTCGTCCAACTGTGCCCTCACGAACCGCAAGAAGCACCGAAGTTCTAAATTACCGGATTTCACCCTTTTTTGCAAAATCAAGTTTCATCCACTGGTCTTGGCGGATACGCCACCCCAACGTGACCAGGCGCGCCAGGAAAAACACCCCGCAGTAGCACCCCCACAGCCAGGCCAGTCCCAGGATTCCTCCGGGCGCGAAACGCCACACCAGCACCAGAGCCGGGATATAAACAACCAGGTTAATCAGTCCCGCGAGAGCCAGATACCACGTGTCGTTGGCACCAATCAAAACCCCGTCGAACACGAAAACTACCCCGGCCAGCGGTTGAAAGAACGCCGACACCAGCAGTGCCAGAGCGGCCGCAGCCAACACTTCGGGGTCGCTGGAAAAGATGCGCGGCCACAGCGGAGCCAAGACCGCAATGCTCAGCCCCAGCACGACTCCCAGTCCCAGCCCCCACAGCGACACTCTGCGAATCAGGTTGCGCACCGCCTGACGGTCGGCTCGCCCCAACTCGAAACCAATGAGTGCCTGCACCGCGATAGCCAGAGAATCGTGCAGGTTTGCCCCGAGGGTCCAGGTGTTCGCCGCAATCTGGCGCCCGGCGATGGCAACTTCCCCTTGGGAGGCCGCCACCCACAGGGTGCCGAGAATGACAATCTGCATGGTGAGGGTGCGAATCATCAGGGGCACACCCCCGGCCAGAGCCGCGAAAATCGCCCGGAACTCGGGATGGAGCGCGACTTTGGCGCGCCGGGCTCCAGCCATAATTTTCAGCGCGAAAGCCACCCCCATGCCGATACCCGCGATGGAAGTGCCGATGCCCGCCCCGGTTACCCCCAGATTGAAACCGTAAATGAACACGGCGTTGAAAGCTACGTTCGCGATAGCGCCGGTGACCGAAATCACCAGTGGTGTCTTGGCGTCCAGCACGCCGCGCATGGCTCCGGTTCCCGCCAAGACCAGCATCATCCCCAGCATGGAGGGCGCCGCCGCCCGCAGATACGCTGCCCCCTGAACATTGACCGCCGCGGAGGCCCCGAACAACGAAACAATCGGCAGCGCCCCGACCCACAGGACTACTGCCAACACCACTCCCACCAGCAGCCCCAGCCAGGCACCATCCACCCCGGTCTTGACCGCACCGTGCCGGTCCCCCGCGCCCAGCTGGCGGGAGGCCACCGCGGTCGTGGTGTAGACCAGGAAAATACAAATCCCCACCAAGAACACGTTGACCGACGAACCGAGGGTCAAGCCGGCCAGCTCAGTGGTTCCCACGTGCCCAATCATGGCCGAATCCGCCATCACCATGAGCGGTTCAGCCAGCAGCGACCCCAGGGAGGGCACGGCGAGCGACAAAATCCGGCGATTCAGGGGCTGGTCCTCCGGCTCAACAGTCGCATTCTCCGGGTCAGAGGGTTGCGCATGCGGTTCGACAGGTTGGTTTTCCGCTTCAGAAGGTCGGTTCTCAGCTGGCATGGGGTCCTCCGTTTTCATGCTCACAGTACCGGTTTCAAAATATCTGCCACAATCAGCAGCACCGTCATGGCGATGAAAGCGATGACCACCGTGGCCGTCACCGGCAGCATTGCCGCCAAATCAACCGGACCACCGTCCTCGAGACCCCGTGCGCGGCGCAACCGCTTGCGGATTCCTTCATAAATCGCGCCCGCGGCTTGCCCGCCATCGAGGGGCATCAGTGGAATGAGGTTAAACATGAACAGGGTCATGTTCAACGACCCGAACAGCAGCAGGAAAGACCGCAGTTTTTCCAAAACCCCGTAGCCGACAGTGTCACTGGCGGCGATAGAGCCCGCGACCTGGCCCATTCCGACGATTCCCATCACCGAGTTCGGGTCGCGAGGTCGATCCGGTTGGAACAGCCCGATGGTGGTTTGCCACAGTTTCACCGGCAGAGCCAACAGGATTTTCGCGGTGCCTTTCCCGGTTTCCCACTGGTAGTTAGCGACTTCCCCCCAGCTGGCGTGGTGGCGTTCGGTAACGGCAATAACGCCGATAACCGAGCGTTTTTCCCCTTCCATAGTTTGGGGTGTCACCTGGATAGTTTTGGTTTCGCCGTCGCGTTGCACAGTGAGAGCAGCAGGCTTCCCCGGCTGGCTCACCGCCACTTGGCTGATGACTTCGTCCCAGGTCTTCATGGTTTTGCCGTTCCAGGCGGTGATAACATCGCCGGGCGCCACTCCCGCCGCGGCCGCGGGAGAATTCGGGGACACCGTGGCGACTTCGCGGGTCGGCAGCTCGTAGCCAATCGCGCTCAACCCCACCAGCACGCACAGGAAACTCAACGCCAGATTCACCAAAGTACCGCTGACCATCACTATCAGGCGCTGCCAAATGGGTTTGGCGTAAAACGCGCGGTGTTCCTGGCCGGGCGGGATTTCATCGTTGGAGGCAATCCGAGCCTCCTCAGCAGCGGTCAGCTCGCCTTTCCGGTTTTTCGTGCGCCGCCCCGGATGTCCCGGCGCATACATCCCGACCATCTTCACGTAGCCGCCCAGCAGCACCCACTTCATTCCAACTTCGGTTTCCCCAACTTGGCGCGAAAAAATCTTTGGTCCAAACCCGATGAAATACTGGGTACAGAGGATGTCGAAACGTTTTGCGGGAATCAGGTGGCCCAGTTCGTGCAGGGCAATCGACACCATCAACCCCAACACGAGGGCGATGATTCCAGTGAAATAATCCATGACAGGGCGGTTCCAGTACGGTGTTTAGCGGTTCTCGATGAGCTCGGCGGCTCGCTGTTTGGCCCATTCGAGGATGCGTTCCAGCGCGGACAGGTCCGGGTCGGACACGCCGTGGTGTTCGCTCACGACCTGCTGCACCACGTCATAGATACCCAGGAAAGGCAGACGTCCGTCCAAGAAGGCGTTGACGGCGATTTCGTCCGCGCTGGCCAGGACCGCGGGGTGGGTGTCGGAGGCGGAAATGGCGTGACGAGCCAGGCTCACCGCCGGGAAGATCGCCTCGTTGAGCGGCTCAAACTGCCAGGTCGTCGCCCTGCTCCAGTCACAAGCGGGGGCTACCTCGCGTAGCCGGGCGGGGGCGGACAGTCCCAGGGCAATCGGAATGCGCATATCGGGCGGGGAGGCTTGCAGCAGGGTCGCGCCGTCCCGGAACTGCACCATCGAATGCACAATCGATCCGGGGTGCACCACGACGTCGATGTCTTTCGGTTCAATGTCGAACAGCAGCGAAGCCTCGATGACTTCCAACCCTTTATTAAACATGGTGGCTGAATTGACGGTCACCAGCGGTCCCATGTCCCAAGTCGGGTGGTTCAAGGCTTGCTCTACCGTCACGTTTTCCAGTTCCGCGCGGGTTTTCGAGCGGAACGGACCGCCGCTAGCGGTCAGAATCAGGCGTTCGACTTCGCTGTAGCCGGTGACTGTCGGCGAACACAAGCCGCGTTCGTGTTTGCCCGAGCGCAGCGCCTGCCAGATAGCGCTGTGTTCGGAATCAACCGGCACGATTTGACCCGGCCGTCGCAAAGTTTCGCGCACCAGGGAACCGCCAATGACCAGGGATTCCTTGTTAGCCAGGGCCAGGCGCGCCCCGGAGTCCAACGCCCGCAGAGTCGCGTGCAGGCCGGAAATCCCCGCGATGGCGTTCAAAACGATGCCTTGGGGGACGAATCCGGCGGCCGCTTCGACCCCGGCCGGGCCGGTCAGCAGGTTATGGCTGGCTCGCGGCTGACCCAGCTGTATCTCTGCCTCGCGGATGGCCTCGTCGAGGTCCGCCACGGAACCATTCGCCACGGCCACCATCGGCACTTCAAATTCGACGGCTTGACGTGCCAACACATCCAGGTGCCGCCCGGAGGCAGCCAAGCCCTGCACCCGGAAGTGTCCGGGATGGGAGCGAACAATGTCCAGAGCTTGGGTTCCAATCGAGCCGGTAGAACCCAAAATTACAATATCTTGCACCCGTTCATTCTAACGGCAAGTTTAGGTTTCGCTCATTCACAGCGACCAGCAACCCCGCAAGGAGACGGATAAAACCCCGCCAACCCCCTTGTGAAAAGCAAAATCACTCAACAGCCAGCAGCACTTCGACCGCGCGAGCCAGGTAAGCATCAACCGGGCCTTCCAAGTATGCCCGGGCTCCTTTCGCTTCCGCAAACACCGCGTCGCGGATTTCTTTGCTGGTCAGAGGCTTGTTTTCGTCAAAATATGCCACCAGGCGATCCAGCAGCGCGTCCACGTCCTCAATCCGGTAACCGCGCTGACGCCCTTGGGGATGGGCAAATCGTTTCCCTGCCGGACGCAACAGCCGCGGATAGAGAGTCGTGGCCTGTTCCGCCACCAGCGACATCCAGGCCTTTTGTCCGTTCACCGCGATGTGGTCGGCCCGCGCCCGCGCCACGAAAGCCGATTCCAACCGATCCATCGCCGCATCGACTTCGACAAAGTTATATCCCCCGCGCACCACGTTGAACCCCTGGGCTCGCACCTGCGCCGCCCCGAAATTCGCTGGTCCGCCATTGCCTTCGTATGCCGAACGTGCCTTCGCCAAGAACTTGTCGACCTGGTTGCGGTCGTAGCCCTTCCCCAGGAGTTTAGCGGTGCGAAACGTCGTGTCGCTCACGTCCGGCCCTTTCCTTGTCTCTCTATGCTCTCAACAGTTTTCCGCGCGCTTTCCGAGTTTCCTCTAAGCCGCGGGAGGCTGCTTCGCTTTCGCAGCGAGTTGCCCGCAGGCTCCGTCAATATCGGAGCCGCGTGTATCCCGCAGCGTAGTGCTAATTCCAGCTTGCCGCAAAATCTCCATGAATTCGTCCATGACACGCGGCAGGGAGGCATCCCAGATACTCCCTGGCGTGGGATTGAGCGGAATCGGGTTCACATGCGCCCAGGTTTTGCCTCGTTCATTGAGTTTATCCGCTAGCAGCTGGGCTCGCCACGGGTGGTCGTTCATGTCCCTAATCAGGGCGTATTCAATAGAAACGCGCCGCCCGGTCGCTTGGAAATACGCATAAGCGGTGTCCAACAGTTCATCGACCTGGTAGCGCCGGTTCATGGGTATCAGTTCGTTGCGCAGTTCGTCGTCCGGAGCGTGCAGGGACACCGCCAAAGTGACCGGCAGCTCTTCTTGGGTCAGCTTGCGAATTCCCGGCACCAGCCCGACGGTGGAAACGACCAGGTTGCGGGCCGAAATCCCGAAGCCTTGCGGGGCTTCGGCGGTGAGGGTCCGAATCGTGTGCAGCAGGGATTTGTAGTTGGCCAACGGCTCTCCCATCCCCATAAACACCAGGTTAGATAGCCGTGCCGGGCTGCCGAGTTCCCCGTCTTGGGCGGCCCTAGCGGCGAGCCGGACCTGTTCCAAAATTTCCGCCGCCGAGAGGTTTCGGGTCAACCCCAGTTGGCCGGTCGCGCAAAACGGACAGCCCATACCGCAGCCGACCTGGGAGGATACGCACAAGGTAACGCGCTTGGGGTAGCGCATCAGGACGGATTCCACTTGGGCGCCGTCGAACAGTCGCCACAGGGTTTTGCGGGTCCATCCCCGATCAGCGACCTGGGTCACGACCGGGGTGATGAGTTCTGGCAGCAGGTCACGAGCCCGTTCCTGGTCGGCCTGGCCCAGGTCTGTCATCTGGGAGGGATCGGCTTCAAACCGCCCAAAATAGTGGCGCGCCACCTGGTCGGCACGAAACGGCCGCATCCCCGCCGCGGCCACCGCCTCACGGCGCTGCTGCGGGTCTAAGTCGGCGAAATGCCGCGGCGGTTTACCCCGAGCCTGAGCCCGAAAGTTGAGTTCTGCCGCAGCCCCCGCGTGCGTGGCCCCCACCGGCAGTTGTTCGTGGGGCAGAACCTGTCTTTCCATAGGTTTAAGTTTAACGGTTTTCCCGGGACTTCCCGAGCGGGGTCTAGGACAGCACCGGGACTTGTTGGGAAAAGATGGCGAACTTCAACACGATATAGGCCACCGGCGCCGTCATCAGGATGGAATCCATCCGATCCAGCAGCCCGCCGTGTCCCGGCAAGAGGTGGCCCATATCTTTAATGCCGAGTTCCCGTTTCAGCAACGATTCGCTCAAATCGCCCAGAGTTCCCACTCCAGCCATCAAAACCCCCAAGATGATTCCGTAAAACCACGGAATCCCGATCCAGAACGTGCCCGCCACGGACACGATGACAGCGAACAGGACCGAACCGGCAAACCCTTCCCAGGTCTTGCGCGGGGAAATAGACGGTGCCATGTGGTGGCGTCCCAGGAAACGCCCGCAGAAATAGCCCCCGGTGTCGGAACCCAGCGTGACGGACAAAACGAAAACTGCGGTGGCAGGGGCTCCGCACTCCACCGCCAACAAAGCCAGGAAAGACCCCAAGAACGGAATATAAGCCACGGTCAGGGTACTGACCGTAACGTTCTTGAGCGCATCTTCACCACGGTAGGGACCCGCCAACTGCCACAGCAGGGCGGCCGCCACCGTCAGGTAAGTCGCGGTCAGCATGGCCTCCAACCCGACCTGCCAGGCACAGATGAAAATCCCAATCCCCCCGATGACGACGATTGGCATCCCCAAATGCCGGTCTGTAAACCGGATGGCATGGCGAAACTCGATGAGGCAAGCCACAATCGTTGCCGCGCACAAGGCTGCGAACAGCGGTTTCACCAGGAATAGGGTCAATCCGTAAGCCGCCAGCAGTCCCGCTCCGACACCGGTGGCTGCCGCCAGGTTGCGTCCGGCCTTCCGAGGTTGGTTTGGCGAGGATTCTGTTGGTTCGGACTCGCCTTTCGCCCCGGCAACGCCCCGACCTGGTTTCCGGCCCTGTTTTGCGGCGCGGTTTTCCCGGCGGCTGGGACGGGTCACCGGATGTACCCCAGTTTCCGGGGTCACCGGAGCGACCGCTGCCTCGGAAGGTTGCGGTGGTTGGAAATTCTCGGTATCGACCATGCTCTAAAACCCAGATAATGACGGGTAATAACGGGTTGGCGGTGCCTAGATAGTCATCAACTCTGATTCTTTGGCAGCCAGCAGCTGGTCAATCTCATCGGTGAACTTTTTCGTGATGGAATCGAGTTCCTTTTCACCGCGTTTGATTTCGTCCTCGCCGAGTTCCTTGTTCTTTAGCATGGATTCGAATTCGTCCTTGGCCTTGCGGCGCAGCGAACGCACGGACTGGCGGCCCTCCTCGGCTTTGGTCTTTGCCATCTTAACGTATTCTTTGCGGCGTTCCTCCGTCAGGGCGGGCAGCACGATACGAATCGTTTTGCCGTCATCAGTAGGGTTCACGCCCAAGTCGGCTTCCGCAATGGCACGAATAATGTCTTGCGAGGCAGACTTGTCAAAAGGCTGGACGATGACGGTGCGCGCCTCGGGAATGTTAAAGGAAGCGAGCTGCTTCAACGGGGTGGGGGCGCCATAGTAGTCGACCATAATGCCGTCAAACATGGCGGTATTGGCCCGACCGGTCCGAATAGCGGCGAATTCGTCTTGGGTGGCGCTCAAGGCCTTTGCCATCATGCTCTTGGCGGATTTGAGGGTGTCTTCAATCACGGGTTTCTCCTTTGTTCCTTAGCTTTCTCCACAGGTTCCCCGGTGGGGTTTCGTTATTTCACTTACTCTTCGTTGTACAGCACAGTACCGATGTTTTCGCCCAGCAACGCCCTAGTGACGTTACCCGGCTGCGTCATACCGAACACTCGCATCTTCAGTTTGTTTTCGGAGCACAGGGAGAAAGCGGCCGCGTCCACGACTTTCAGCCCATCGCGCAGCGCTTTCTCGTAGCTGACCTGATCGAGTTTTTCAGCCTGGGGGTTCCGGCGCGGATCGTCGGTGTACACCCCATCCACCCCGTTCTTGCCCACCAGCAGTTCCTGGCAGTGCGTCTCCAGGGCGCGTTGCGCGCTGACGGTGTCGGTCGAGAAATACGGCATCCCCGCGCCAGCCCCGAACACGACCACACGTCCTTTTTCGAGGTGACGAATGGCTCGCAAGGGCACATAAGGCTCGGCGACCTGGGTCATTGTGATGGCGGACTGCACCCGGGTGCGCACTCCGGCCTGTTCCAAGAAATCCTGCAGGGCCAAGGCATTCATGACGGTGCCCAGCATCCCCATGTAGTCTGCCCGAGCGCGGTCCAAGCCGCGCTGGCTCAGCTCCGCACCGCGAAAGAAGTTCCCGCCGCCAACCACGATGGCAACCTGCACGCCCTGCGTCACCGCCGCGGCGACCTGCTGAGCGATATTGGAAACGACATCGGGGTCGAGCCCCACTTGACCGCCGCCAAAGACTTCACCGGATAGTTTCATCAAAACCCGGCGTTTACCGGGGGCTACTGAGCCGTCATCGCTCATCTATCTTCTCCCTTGAAAGACCTACATCCTTAGACATTATACGCAAATGCCCCAAAGCCTTCATTGACCCTGGGGCATTTGCCTAGTTCAAATGGTTGCTAAACCCTTTTGGGGTTTATTCTCCAGCCTGCAAACGCGCAAAAGCGGTGACCTTGCCTTTGGAGGCTTCCACAATCTTGCCGACCGTGGTCTTGGGGTCCTTTGCAAAAGGCTGTTCGAGCAGCACGCAGTCCTTGTAGAAGCCCTTCATCCGGCCTTCCACAATCTTGGCGACGACAGCGTCCGGCTTACCTTCGGCCTTGGTCGTTTCGGTCAGCGTGGCGCGTTCCTTTTCGACTTCCGCAGCGGGAACGTCCTCGCGGCTGAGGTACTCGGGGCTGTAGGCCGCGATGTGCATCGCGACATCGTGAGCCACGTCGGCACCCGCCTTGTCGGTAGCCACCAGCACGCCAACGGTCGGAGGCAGATCCTGGGAAGAACGGTGCAGGTAGACATCGACGGCTTCGCCCTCGACCTGACGCACGTTGCCGACTTCCAGTTTCTCGCCGATAATCGCCGCAATCGCGTCCACGGTGTCCTTGACGGTGCCGTCAGCGGACTTGGCAGCCAAGAGTTCCTCTACGGTAGCCGCGCCGGATGCCGCGGCGGCGTCCAGAATCTTATCTGCCATATCGATGAATTTGTCAGTCTTCACCACGAAGTCGGTTTCCGCGTTGACCTCGACCATGGTGCCGCGCTGGCCACCCTTGGTGTCGGTCACTTTCGCGGCAATCAAGCCGGCCCCAGCGGAGCGGCCTTCCCGCTTCGAAAGGGACTTCAGACCCTTGACACGAATGATTTTCAAGGCTTCCTCGCGGTCGCCGTTCGCTTCTTCCAGGGCTTTCTTAACGTCAGCCAAGCCCGCGCCGGTTTCTTCGCGCAGGTCTTTCAGGTCTTGCATACTGTATTTAGCCAATTTTTCCTCCAGTTTCAGAGCAAGTTTCATGTACCGGGAATGTTATTCCCGAATATTCTTTGGGGAGAGCGTTGAATGGTTCTTTTCCCGCCCTCGTGCAGCCGATTACTCGGCCTTTTCGTCGGTTTCGTCGCTCGCGGCGGCGGGTTCAGCAGGCGTTTCCTCGGCCGGCTTTTCCTCCGCAGAAGCTTCCTCGGCGGGCTGTTCCGCGGCGGGAGCTTTCGCGTCGTCACCGGCCAGCAGTTCGCGTTCCCACTCAGCCATCGGTTCGGCGCTTTCCGGGTTCTCTCCCAGCTGCTTCTTGGAGCGAGCCACCAGACCCTCCGCGCAAGCGTCCGCAATCACTTTGGTCAGCAAATCGACCGCGCGAATCGCGTCGTCGTTGCCGGGAATGCCGTAATCCACCTCGTCAGGGTCACAGTTCGTGTCCAGAATGGCCACGACCGGAATCCCGAGCTTCTGGGCTTCCGCAATCGCCAGGTGTTCTTTCTTGGTGTCAACCACCCAGATGGCCGAAGGGGTCTTTGCCATGTCACGAATACCGCCCAAGGTCTTGGCCAGCTTGTCCTTTTCACGGCGCATCATCAACAGTTCCTTCTTCGTCAACCCCGAAGCGGAAGTGTCCTCAAAGTCGTACTGTTCCAGTTCCTTCAAACGCTGCAAACGCTTGTGCACCGTAGAGAAGTTGGTCAGCATTCCGCCCAGCCAACGTTCGTTCACGAACGGCATCCCCACGCGGGTAGCCTGTTCCTGAATGGACTCCTGAGCCTGTTTCTTGGTGCCAACGAACAGCATCGTGCCGCCGTGAGCCACGGTTTCCTTAACAAATTCGTATGCAATATCGATGTCAGCGATGGTTTGCTGCAAATCGAGAATGTAGATGCCGGAACGGTCGGTCAAAATAAACCGCTTCATCTTGGGGTTCCAGCGACGGGTCTGATGCCCGAAATGTACGCCGCTTTCCAAAAGCTGGCGCATGGTAACGACTGCCATGTGGCGTCCTTCTTTCAGTTATGGGACACAGCTGCCCCGGCGCGCGCAGCACTCCGGGGACGTCTACGTCCAATTTCGGTTAATGCCTGGTGTCCGCTCGCTTTCCCCACCCCGTAGGGACCTGGAGGATTGCGCTCATCACGGCAAAGCCGACGGAAAAACCGGCAGCGCCGCGATTGCGAACACGCGAAGTCAGCTGCATGGGCAGCTGCGAGGGTTAACTTTACCAAAACTTCCCATTAAAAAGCCAATTCGGCGCGACCTGGCGCGGTTTTATGGTTTATCCACAAGCGGGGTGAAATCGGGGTTTTCCACAGGTAAACATTTTTTCGCTGGTGTAGGCGCCTCCCTTCGCGAAACACTGCAGTCATGAGAAAAGTTTTCATCACCATCTGCTGTTGCCTGACCTTGAGTCTGAACTTAGGGTCCGCTTCACCTGCCGCCGGCATCGCCGCCGACCGAGGCCTACCCGCCGTTGCCAGTTCAGCGGCTCCAACGACCGTTTCACCAGGGAAAACATCGGGTCTGCGTGACTTCCTCTACTGGCCCACGGGTCACCCTACGGCTGTTCCCCGCAAATTCGACCCGCCCGCCCAAAAATGGCTGGCCGGACACCGCGGTATCGATCTGCGTGTCAGCCCCGGTCAAACCGTTTTTGCCGCGACTGACGCGACGGTACTCTATGCCGGTGACCTGGCGGGACGGCCCGTGGTTTCCCTCGAGGACGCCGCCGGGCGGCGCTACACCTACGAGCCGGTGGAACCGTCAGTCGCTGTCGGGGATGACGTGACTCGTGGCCAAGCCATCGGGACGGCGTTAGGTGGACACTGTCCCGGTGGGGACTGCCTGCATTTCGGGGTCAAGGACGGTCCGGACGGTTACGTAGATCCCCTGCGTTTGCTGGGGGGAAGGATTCGCCTGTTCCCGATAAACTAAGCGAGTCGCAGACGTGGGACGCGCGATTTTTTACTTCTCAGTCGGGACTGCGGAATACTGGGCAGGGGCTTTATAGATGCCAGTAATCAAGTTGTTGCCGTCAACGTACTCCACGCGGTACTGGGACACGGTGTTTGAGGGTGCGTCGTAGTCAATAACCTCGCCCTTCTCAGACAGGGCAATAATCGGGGGTTCCTCGTTGCGAGCCACGACCCAAAAAACCGACTGGTTCTGTTTGGACTTTCCGACGGAAACATTGAGGATTTCCGTGCGTGGCACCCCGGTTTCCACGTGGTTGTACCGCTTGGTGAAGTCTCTGGACCACTGGGCCATATCCTGGCACTTCGTGCAGGCTTCGGTGTAAACCTGATCAGCGAAATGGGTGTCTTTCGCCACAAAACTGTAGTACATCGCGTAGGTAAAATACTTCACCACCGTGGCCGCACCGTCCACGGAAAACTCGTGGAAAAACTTCGGCTCATCGAACGGCGCCACTTTCATATGCTGATCGGCGGGAATGGTCTGCAAGTCTGAGGGGGAAGGTTTGCCTTTAGTTGACGCGGTATAGCGCGGCGCCGGCGCTCCGGAAATTGGGTCTTGGGTTGTGTCAGGAGCAGCAGGATCGACCAAGGGGATATCCGCGGTCATCATTTCCCGGGCAGTCCTCTCGGAGCCAGAAGCACCAACCGTAGTACCGCATCCAGTCAAAACGGCAGCAGAAAAAAGCATCACCAGCGATGCTTGCACAATCCGCAGTTTCCCGACCATGACGCTCCTCCTGAGGCACCACACTCTATAGTACAGAAATCATTGTATGTTTTTTTGAAGGAAATTCATAGATATAATCCAGCTATTTCCCAGCTTTGTAAGTACATTCCCAAGAAACTATCCACCCAGTTCAAGAGCTCGATTTTTCGGTTTTTTAGAAAGTTAATGGGGATTTTTTTAAATTTGGGACTTTAGGCCCGGGGGTGCGCCTGCAAATACACCGCGCGGAGCTTGTCCATCGACAAGTGTGTATAGCGCTGGGTCGTGGCCAGGCTGGCGTGACCCAGGATTTCTTGGACACTGCGTAAATCCGCGCCGCCGTCCAAGAGGTGGGTGGCGGCGGTGTGACGCAGCCCGTGCGGTCCCAAGTCCGGTACTCCCGCCTGCGCGGTCAGGCGATGCAGCATACCGCGGACAATCCGCGTATCCCACACCCCGCCTTTTGCCCCCAAAAATACCCGGTTCAGCGCTGGTTTTTCGGAATTCACGAGGGCGGGGCGGCCCTTTTCCAGGTACTCTTCCATCGCCAGTCCCGCGGGAATACCGTAGGGCACGACCCGCTGTTTGTCACCTTTTCCCGTCACCCGGATGGTGTGCTGGCTTTTGTTGATGTTACTGAGTTCCAGCCCAGTCAGCTCGCTGACCCGAATCCCGGTGGCATAGAGCAGTTCCAACGCAGCCCAGTCGCGCAGTTTCACCGGATCGGGGACAGCGGAATCTTCCCGGTAAGCGGCAGCTCGAGCCGTTTCCAACAGATGCGCCGCATCCGCGGCGGACAGAACCGTAGGCAGGGCGTTATCCGGCCGCGTTGCCCGCAAGTTTTGACCCGCATCGCCCTGGACTATACCGCGGACCTGCGCCCACGATGCAAAAGTGCGGAAAGACGCGACTCGGCGAGCCAGCGTGGCGCGGCTCATCCCCGCACGGCTCATCGACCCCAGCCACGCCCGAATCCGGGCAGGATTAGCCAAATCCGCACGCAGCCGCGGCACCCCGGAGCCGTCATCGGAACCCGAATCAGCCAGGAAAGCCATCAATTCTCGCAAATCCGTGAGATAGGCCCGCACGGTTTGCGGGGAAAGCCCCCGGTTTACGCTCAGCCATTGCCCAAAATCGGCGGTGATTTCCGAGGCGAAGTCCGCGGCTGGGTTATTGTCACTCACCCCATGATTCTATCTGGCCAGAGCTGCCGCCCCCAGACGATACCGCCCGTTGCGGGTTTCAACCTTGCCATCCAACTCCATCAGACCCAGCTCACTTTGCACCGTGCGGGTCCCCAAACCGGCTCCACGAGCAACCTGCTCCAAGGATTTCCACGCCGTTTTAGACAGGGAATCAATGACTTTCACGCCGTCACTGCTCAATCCGGCAAAGAGCGAGGGCGCCGGGATTTGTCCGGCGGAGTTGCGTGGGGGCTCAGCCGCTGCCGCCCCGCCACCATGCACGTTTTGTTTCACTGCGTTCAGCGGAAACATGAGTTCCAGGATCTCCTCCGCACTCGTCACCAGGGCAGCTCCCTCACGAATCAGCCGGTGGCATCCTATCGAAGCGGCGGAAGTGACCGGCCCGGGCACTGCGGCGACTTGACGTCCCTGCTCAGCACCATGATTGGCGGTAGACATTGCTCCGGAACGCTCGCCGGCTTCAACCACCACCACGACTTGGGACAGAGCCGAAATGATGCGGTTGCGGGTCAAAAACAGATGTTTAGCGGGTCGCTGCGAAGGCGGAGCTTCGCTGACAATGGCCCCGGTTTGTTGAATTTGAGAAAATAGCCGCGCATTCATGGCCGGGTATAGCTCGCCCAGCCCGCCGGCTTGGACGCTGATGGTTTTCCCTCGTGAGGCGAGCGCCCCTTGGTGAGCGGCCGCGTCAATCCCATAGGCTCCCCCGCTGATGACCCAAATGCCGCGCTCTCCCAGTTCATAAGCGATTTCCTGCGCTATGTCGGTTCCGTAGTGTGTTGCGCAGCGAGCCCCCACCAGCGCCACTGCCCCCTCTGGTGCCAGTGCCTGCAAAGCCCGCGGATTGCCCCGCACCCACAGCGCCAACGGCGCCACCATTCCCAGGTCGTCCGCCATCATCGGCCAAGCCGCATCGCCAGGCACCACCAACGTCCCACCATCTCGGCTCAACAGCTGATACTCCATCTCTAAGTTGAGTTCCCGCAGCCGCATAGCCCACCCTTCAACTTGAGCCACAGACGCCGGCAGCCTCGCGGGTTGAAACACGGTGCGAATTATCATGTCATCGATTTCCGGCAGCTTCGCCGCCAAAAATTTCACCCGCTCCAAGGCCTCCATCACCCCGAAATGTCCGATGACCTGGCCCACGACGGGCTCCCCCGGCTGGGCAATAGCGGTCCAGATTGCCCGAGCCCGGCGTTCTTCCGGGCTCGGCCCGGCTGTGGCCGAATCCGCCGATGACTGCGTCTCATCTTTGGGCAGGTTCGACGATTCTTGCGGCACGTCATCTGGCGTGTCCGTTTGGGTGTCTGTTGGCAATTCCTCTGTTAGGCTCAACGTTTCCATGGGTTTCCTTTCATACGTGCAGACTGAATCCTTCGTTTTGACGCCGCAGTGTCATCGCGGTCCCCAGCTCCGGCAGTCCCGGAACAGTTTTTCCGCTCAAATCGGCAACGGTCCAAGCCAGACGCAAGACGCGTTGAGCTCCCCGCATGGACAGGCGACCCTTTTCCACCACGGTGTCGACCAGTCCAATCAGCTCACGAGTGAAACCGCCTTCAGGCTGACGCAAGAACGGTCCGGGAATTTCCCTATTCAAATCCCATCCCCGGTCTTTCCACCGCTCCCGTTGCACGTCACGAGCGCGTTGCACTCGCTCCGCGACCACCGCGGTGGTGTCAGCGGGTTTCGCTCCCGCTAGCGAGCCGCGGCCCGGTGATTCCACCTGAATTTGGATGTCCATCCGGTCCAGCAGCGGCCCGCTCAACCGTTCCAGATATCGTTTGCGGGAATAGGGCGTGCAGGTACAGGTGGCCCGCCGACTGCCGGCATTACCACAAGGGCAGGGATTGGCTGCCATAATGAGTTGGAACCGTGCCGGATATTGGGCCGCGCCAGCCGCTCGATGCAGGGTGATTTCCCCGTTTTCCAACGGTTCCCGAAGGGAATCCAAGACCCGCGCTCCGAACTCGGGAGCCTCGTCCAGGAACAATACTCCCCGGTGAGCCAGGGAAGCGGCACCCGGACGCGGCACTCCTGAGCCACCTCCCACCATAGCCGCCAGCGTTGCTGAATGATGCGGAGCTTGGAAGGGAGGTTGGCGGATTAGTCCGTCCTGTGGCGCTAACGTTCCGGCTAGGGAATGCAGGGCTGTGACCTCTACGGATTGTTCCACGTCCAGGGGTGGGAGGATTCCGGGTAGCCGCGAGGCCAGCATGGTTTTTCCCGAGCCGGGAGTGCCTATCATCAGCAGGTGGTGGCCTCCCGCGGCCGCCACTTCCATCGCTTGACAGGCGGCAGCCTGCCCGCGAATGTCGGAAAAATCCCCACCCGGACCAACGACAAGAGCTGGGGTATTGTCCCCGTCCTCTGCCCCCGCCGGGTCTTCCGGCGGGGGCAGAGGCATCATCAAGTCTCCCCCCAACAACTCGATGACTTGCCCTAGGTGATGCACCCCCACCACATCGACCCCAGGCACTAGAGAAGCCTCCGCAAGGTTCGCTTGTGGCACCAAAATCTTAGTTTTCCCGGTTTTCATGGCCCCAATGACACTGGGCAAAATACCCCGGATTCCAATGACCCTACCGTCCAGCCCCAGCTCTCCCAGCATGATGCACTGCCCGGCTCGACTGCGAGAAATGACCCCCATCGCGGCCAATATGCCGACCGCCATCGCCAGGTCGTAGCCGGAACCGGTCTTTGGCAGAGACGCCGGGGACAGGTTCAACACAATCCGCGTTCCCGGCCATTCATACAGGCAGCTGGTTACCGCAGCGCGAACCCGGTCTTTGGCTTCCCGCACCGCCGTGTCTGGCAGTCCGACCAGGCTGTAGGCTGTCATCCCATCGGAAATATGGACTTCGACCCGAACCGGGCGCGCCTCCATCCCCACCAAACAAATCGACCAAGCAAATCCTGAACTCATTTCAACCCCTGCAGATGTTTCACCATGGGTTCGCCGCGCCCGTCCCAATCCACGCTGCACAAATCCAGGCTGACCGCCCGGTGCGCGGGGACAATTTCGCGCTGCGCCAACCAAGATCCCATGACCCGACGCATCCGTGCCAACTTTTTCATGGTGATGGCCTCAATAGGCATCCCATGCCGGTGATTGGAACGAGTCTTAACCTCCACGAACCCCAGGACTCCCTCGGGGCTGAGGGCAACTATGTCGACTTCCCCGGCTCGACATCGCCAATTCCGGTCCACAATCACGTATCCCGCAGCTTTCAGAGACTCAGCTGCGACTTCCTCTCCAGCCATGCCCAGCTGTCGATTGTGCAGGTTTCGCGGCTTAGAGGCATCAGGCCCCGCTGCCCGACGCGCGGGGCTACCGGCTTTACAGCAGCGTCGGGCGTCCATTCCGGCACTGGCTTTATGACTGGTTTCAACGGTATTCGCGTAGCTCATGGACTCAGCTTCGCGCGCTCGGACCCACCGACCAAGCCCGAAAATCTTTACCTGTGGAAAACCGACTTATCCACAACCCCAAAAACGTCGAAAATCCGCCAATCGACCCGATTTAATGAATTTCGGCTGACGAAATCGGAGCTAAAACAGCAACCAATGTACGCTAGGGAATCTCAATTTCTGGTTTCGCCAGTTCCTCCACATTGACATCTTTAAACGTCAGGACCCGCACGTTTTGCACGAAACGCGAGGAACGGTACACGTCCCAAACCCAGGCATCCTCCAAGGTAATCTCAAAGAACACGTCCCCACCGGCATTATTGTGCGTGGTGACGTCAACCTTGTTCGCCAGATAAAAGCGCCGGTCGGTTTCCACGACATAGCTAAACAAGGAAATCACATCGCGATATTCTCGGTATAAATCCAGTTCCAGCCCGTTTTCATAGGACTCAATATCGTCGTTGTTGACCATCACGCAACCTTTCGTACCCCTCTACCCTACCGGAGCTTCCAAGTTTTGCGGTGCCAAACACTCGTGCCCAATTCAGCCAGCGCCGCTCGATGGGCGGCAGTTCCGTAGCCCACATTTTTCGCCCAGCCGTATCCGGGGTCGCACAAGCTGCGCATGAAGGCGTCCCGGTACACTTTCGCCAGTACGGACGCACCGGCGATTACGGCGGATTTCCCATCCCCCTTGACCAGGGTTTCCACGCTGACTTCCGGGGAACTCACTAGGTTTCCCGCCCCGGCAAACAGGTCGGGTTGCCCCGGCGGCGCGAGGTAGTCAAGGTTTCCGTCTAATAGAAGCCTTTGCGGCAGATGTCCACGGGCGTCCAACTCGTTCAGCGCGCGCCAACCCGCCAAACGCAGCGCGGGGATAATCCCCAATTCGTCGATTTCCGTATTCGAAGCTTGACCAATGGCAAAGTCCCTGACCCAGGCTCTGATGGGTTCTTGCAGTGCCAAGCGGCGGCGTTCCGTAAGCTGCTTGGAATCGTTCAATCCGGCAGGGAAACCCTGGGGAAAATCCGGGTTTTCCAGGCTACGCTGGTCAATCACCGTCACACCCACGCAAACCGGACCCGCCAGAGCGCCGCGCCCGACCTCGTCCATCCCCCCAATCAGAGGGAGGTGTCCCTCACGACTGTTGCCACCGCGCTTCGCCAAAGCGGACAAAGCCGCGGTTTCCCAAGATAAATCAACCACTCAGCGTGCCTCAACCCCCGTGGGGACGCGTCTCGAATGCTTCAGAGTTGAATTCGTCAGCCGGGGCGGCAGGCTTGGGTATATTGTAAAAAGCACAGCTGGGCGTAATGAACTTCATCCGTTCAATCGGCCAAATCACCACAAAAGCCCGCCCCACCACGTTCGATTCAGAGACAAAACCGTGGGAAGGCTTGTCCTGGTGCCAACGGGAATCGGCGGAATGCGGCCGATTATCCCCCATCACCCACAGCGACTTTTGGGGCACGACCACAGAAAACTCGATGTCAGACGAGACCCCGGTCTTGGGGATGTAGTCCTCATCGATGGACTTGCCGTTGATGGTCATCAGCCCGTCCTCGTCACAGCAAGTCACGTCATCTCCGGGCAATCCAATCACACGTTTGATCAGGTAACCTTGAGAATCTTCAGGCAGCAAGCCCACGAAAATCCCGAAACTCTTAATCTTGGTGGCAATCTGGAACGGAGTGTTGTCAGGAGGGCGTTTGCGCATCTGCTCGGCGGCGCTTTCGCTCCATCCCTCCACGTCTTCAAAAACGATGATGTCGCCGCGGTTGATGTCTCCGTGCCGGGCGGAAAACTTGTTGACCAGCACAGAGTCGTTAATCATCAGGGTTTTTTCCATGGACTGCGACGGGATGTAAAAGGGCTGCAACAGAAACAGTCGAATCAGCGAACTGATGGCCAGCGCCGTAATCACCACCGCGATGAACTCGAAGTACCACGGCAAATCCAACGCCATATGCGAGCGGTCTGAACCCTCTGGTCCGGGTCTCGCCCCGGGAGGAAGGGCGTTCATACCCGCCGGTCCGGGAATCCTATTGCCACGCCTCCGTTTCGTTTCGTCTTCCTCATCGTCGAGTTGAAAGGCGGTTTCGTCGTCCTCTTTGAGAAATTTTTGTTCTCCAGAAATCTCGGGCAATTCCTCGATTCCTGGCATCATACCGGGAAAAGGCATCGCACCATAGGGCGGGAAAGGCATCCCGGGAAACGGCCCCATCCCCGCCGGCGGAAGCCCCCCAGGCCCCGGCATTAACGGCATCCCGTTGGGATTCATTCCAGGAAACTCCATCCCGTCCGGTGGCGGAAACTGCGGAGGGTATCCTCCCGGGAAAGCCTCTGGCGGGAAAGGCATTCCTGCACCTCCCGGCCCATACGCCCCCTCTTCACCAGGAAGCGGCCCACCGGGGAACCCTTCGTAACCGGCAGGAAAAGGGCCGGGCATGGTTCCCGCCCCGGCAAACTGCGGATTCATGCCGAAGCCGTCCGGGGAGGCACCCGAGAACTGGGCGTCTCGGTTGTCATTCTCAGGCTGCTGGGGCATCGTCATAACAAAAAGAATAGCCTAAAAGCCTAAAGGAAGCCCGAACATTTACGGTCCGAGCTTCCTTTTTAGGATGAATTTTTGCGACAGATTCCGCCTTGACTTTCTGACTGTCTAAAGCCGGTTTTCTCGCTTTCTCCGACTGGGAGTCAGCGGCTGCCGCGATGTCTGCGGGTCAGCGCTTTTCGATAACCTTAGCCGCCTTGCCGTGACGATCACGCAGGTAGTACAGCTTGGCGCGGCGCACATCGCCGCGGGTCACTACCTCAATCTTGTCGACGGTCGGGGCGTGCAGCGGGAAAGTACGTTCCACACCGGTACCGAAAGACAGCTTCCGCACGGTGAAGGTTTCCCCTACCCCGCCGCCGTGACGAGCGATAACTACGCCCTGGAAAATCTGAATACGGGAACGGTTCCCCTCGATAACCTTTACGTGTACTTTTACGGTGTCGCCCGGACGAAAATCCGGAACATCCTCACGCATTACGGCTTTGCCGATTTCCTCAACCAGAGGCTTCTGCATTGTTTCTCCTTGACGCTCCTGCCACAGGTCAAAAACGTCTCACTGCGGGCACCTTACGCCATAGCGTTGTGCCGATTGTTTATCGCTCCGTGTTCGGGTCCCCCTGTGGCAGGTTGCCCGCGAAGCCGTACCATTTTGCCACAAACCTAGGCCGGAACGCCACTTTTGCCGTTGCACACTCGATTCATCCACCCAGTCACACCAAACCGGCGCTGATTCGTGGGCCGCGCGGGACGGCATCGCGTCCGCGAAATTACGCACCCATCAGGCACTATCTCGGTCGAAAACCCGGCGCATCACCACGTCTTGGTTTTCCATGCCCCCCACTGTAAATGTTCGTTTTCCGACGCGCCGAAATCCGTGGTGTTTATAGAATTTTTGGGCCCGTTTGTTGTAAATCGAGGTCCCCAGGCACACTCCCGGGGCATTACTGACCCTCGCCAAGTCTGTCAATGCCGCTTCCAGCAGCGCCCCGGACAGTCCTGTGGAATGCAGGGCTTCGCGCACATAGCACTTCGACAGGTAAGCGTCCCCGGCAATAATCCCCGCCTGCGCAGCTTCCGCCTCGCCCAGCTGTACCTTCGCATAGGTATATCCCACCAGTTCACCACCCATTTCTGCCACCCAGTAGCGATGTTCTTGAGGATTATCGAGACGTGCTTTCACCGCCTCGATGTCGAACTCAACGGCTACGAACTGGGCAATAGCATCGGCACTGACGTAGGCGGGACAAGCCAAGGGGAACGTCTCCGACCCCAAAGCGGACAACGCTAGGGCCTCCCCTCGGTCGGGCTGGCGAATCCGCAGGGGAACCGCAACCAAATCCGCAGCTCCCGGCCGCGCCTCGCTTGCCGGCAGCACGTCACCCGCCGACCTCGCCTGGTGCGCCCCGCACACCCCTCCCGCCTCGCACAAATGAGACAGACCGATAGCCTCCAAATCCTGGGGCGCCACATAAAGCCATCCCAGCGAGGCCAGCTTTTCTCGCCCGCGCTTGCTCAACAGTCCAGCGTCCAAGCCCGCCAGCAAATCCGGGCGCCGCAGGCAGGTTTTTTCGATGGCTCGTTCCCGGCGCCAGGCTTCGATTTCGGCGTGGTTTCCGCCTTTCAACACCTCGGGAACAGCCAGGTCACGCCACACTTCGGGACGGGTATAGCAGGGGTATTCCAACAGCCCCGTCCCCTCATAAGACTCCTCCACCAAAGACTCCGGGTTACCCACCATGCCATCGAGCAGCCGTCCTACGGCTTCAATCAGCGCCACGGCCGCAATTTCCCCGCCGTTGAGCACATAATCCCCCAAGGAATATTCAAACACTTCCAAGTCAGGATATCGTTGCTGGTCAGCATAGTGCTGGGCGACTCGCGAATCGATGCCCTCGTAACGCCCGCAAGCGATAATGACATTGTCCGCGTTCGTGGCTATCTGCCGGACTTTTGCCTGGGTCAGCGGCACTCCGGAGGGCGTAGGAATCGCCAGAATAGTTTTCGGGTTCACCAGGCCGGTCGGGCGGCTTTCCGGGGCGCTGTCCGCGGGTTGGCCTGGCAGGTCGCCTCGTGCGGCATCGATGGCTTTGCCCCAAATATCAGCCCGCATCACCATGCCGGCTCCCCCGCCGTAGGGAGTGTCGTCAACGGAATGGTGTGGATCATCGGTGAAGTCGCGCAGATTCGTGACGTCCCAGCTCAGCACCCCGTTTTGCGCCGCTTTGCCCAGCAGCGACAAACCGAGCACCTCAAAGAACTCGGGGAAAATCGTCAGAATCTGAAAACGCATCATCCTCACCTTTATTCAGAAAGTCTATCGACAACCTGACCGGAAAACGTCGGACCGTCCTAGTGCGGCGGAAACAATCCTCCGGGCGGATCCATCGTGACCACCTGATTATCTAAATCGACATCAGGAACGATTTCATAAACAAAAGGCACCAAAATTTTTTCCCCACCCGCAGTCGTGACTTCCAACAGGTCCTGGGCTGGGGCCAGCAGCAGGTCGCTGACGGTGCCGAGAGTTTTCCCCGCCAGGTCCACCGCTCGCAACCCCACTAGTTCGTGGCGGTAAAAGCCCTCGTCGCTCTCACTTTGTTCGAGGTAGTTGGCGGTTTGCGTATCGGCGGTGCCGGGTTCGGTTGAGTCTCCGGCCTCGGTGAACAAGGCCGGTGCATCTGTTTCTATATACAGTTTCGTCCCGCTGAGGGTTTCGGCGCCGTTGCGGTCGGGGATTTCCTGGAAAGACACCACAAAATGTTTACCGCTCATCCGCGCTCGGTTTACCGTCAGCGTAGCCGGGGTTTTCCGGCTGGTTAACAGGACTGTACCGGGAGCGAACCGAGAACCCGGGTCGTCCGTGTGCAGGGCGACCCGGACTTCGCCGCGAACCCCGCTGGCGCGCCCGATGACCCCAACCGTGAGCTTCACCGCTGACCCCTTCCCGACTCGATAAGTGCGTTAAAAAGTTTGACCCCCGCTATCGGCGGGGATCAAACCAAATGACTACTTAATGCCGATCTTGGTCGATGACATCGACGCGGACGCTACCCTGAGTAGACAGTGCCGAAGCCACCGAACGCAGCGCTTTCGCGGTGCGGCCATTACGGCCAATAACTCGACCCAAATCCGAGGGGGCAACGTGTACTTCCAGGAGCTTGCCGCGGCGCAACGACTTTTCGCTCACGCGCACGGCTTCTGGCTCGTCGACGATGCCGCTGACCAAATGTTCCAGAGAATCTGCAAGCATCGACATTATTGCGCCGCTTCCTCAGTCTTTTCTTCTGCCGGGGCTTCCTCAGCCTTTTCCTCAGCGGGAGCTTCCTCTGCCTTTTCCTCGGCCTTCGCGGCCTCTTCGGCTTCCTTCTTCGCCTTGGCTTCGGCTTCGGCCTTCTTTGCCTTCGCCTTTTCCGCGGCGTCATCCGCAGCCTTCACCGCGGCCTCCACATCGGCTCCCGCGTCCTTAACCTGGATACGGTTCTCAACGACCTTGGCGCCCTTGAACGTCGCCCAATCGCCGGACAACACCAAGAAACGGTGTACCGCGTCGGACGGCTGGGCTCCCACGCTCAACCAGTACTGGATGCGCTCCGAGTTCAGTTCAATCAAAGACGGCTGCTGGTTGGGGTCGTACTTGCCGACCTCCTCGATGACACGACCGTCGCGCTTCTTGCGGCTGTCGACCACGACCACCCGGTAAATGGGGTGGTGAATCTTGCCAATTCGCTTCAAACGAATACGTACTGCCACTGTTGTGACTCTCCTTGCAATTCATGTCGCGAGCGCACAAAACCCCAGGTAGGGAAACACTAAAGCCTTGTTTTGCTCAAAATCCGGGGCCGTGGCCACGAGAGGGCGGCGACCAAAGCCCAGTACAACGTTCCATTATGCCCGATTTCTCACGATTTTTAAAATTCAACAGCCCTACCGGTTTAGTCTCCGCTTTCGCACCGGTGGCGCGGACGGTGCCGCGGGCAGAACAGGGTTTTTGCGGGGCTGGAAACGTGAGAAAATACCAAACGAACGAAGCCTGCAAAGGCATAGAAAGGATTAAGTGATGGGTAATAAGCGTGTGGGGATTTTGACCGCTGGCGGGGACGCACCCGGCTTAAACGCGGCAATCCGGGGTTTTGGACGCACCGCCATCGGCGAATATGGAATGAAACTCATCGGGTTTCAAAACGGGTTTCGGGGTTTAGCCCTGGACAAGCACATCGAGTTGAATTCTGACTCGCTTTCCGGCATTTTGACCGTGGGAGGCACCATTTTGGGCACCTCTCGGGACAAGGTGCATCGTCTGAATTTGGACGGTAGGGAACGCGATATGACCGCGGAAATCGCCAAGGTTTATGATCGGAACAAATTGGACGCCCTGGTGACTTTGGGCGGTGGGGGGACCGCTAAAAATGCCCTGCGCCTGCAAAAGGCGGGGCTGAACGTGGTACACCTGCCCAAGACTATTGACAACGATATCTGGGGCACCGATGATTCTTTCGGCTTTGCTACCGCTTTGGAAATCGCCACTGAGGCGATTGACCGATTGCACTCCACCGCGCACAGCCACCACCGAATTATCTTGGTGGAAATTATGGGTCACAAGGCCGGTTGGCTGACTTTGGGGTCGGGTATCGCCGGGGGTGCCGACGTGATTTTGATTCCAGAAATCCCCTACACGATTGAGAGCATCACCAAGACTATTGAGCACCGCAAGAAAGCCGGTAAACATTTCTCGGTGGTGGCGGTAGCCGAGGGCGCGATGGACACCGAATATGCCGCACGTCTGCGGGTAGCGGATCAGCTCATTAAAGACGCCGATTCCCCCGAGACTAAGGAAATGGCACGCAATTCCAAAGTGCACTTGGTTGATTCTCACCGCGAGCACACGTTCACTTTGGCTCGCCAACTCGAAGCCGCTACCGGTTTAGAGACGCGCGTGACCATTCTGGGCTACGTCCAACGCGGCGGCACCCCGGTGGCGGCCGACCGCGTACTGGCGACCCGGCTGGGAGCCGTGGGAGCTGCGGCGGTCGCTGACGGAGCTTCCGGAGTCATGGTGGCGACGCGAGCCAGCGAAACCGAACTGGCGCCTTTGGAAGACATCGCTGGCAAAGTGAAATATGTGCCTACCGACCACGAGTGGGTGAAAGCCGCGCGGGGCGTGGAAGTCGGCCTGGGGGACTAATCCCTGTGCGCCGTCTTTGGCGGGAAAACACCCAATGCCTGCAGGAACCGCTCGCACACTCTTGAGAAACTGCCGGAACTTCCACAGTTTTTCACGCGCGATAAATCTTGCACAGATTTAACACGCCCCTGCCTATTTCGTTACAAATGCCGCTTAGGATGAGGCTACAACTTAACTTCATTGCCAAGCCGACTCTGCCTAGCAGTTGAGGGGGCCAAAATCCGGGGCGCGGTGGCGTCCCGGATTTTTTTCTAACCGCGGTTTTGTGCTGGTCTGCGCCGGCACCCGGTTTGAGCTGCGTTTCAATCGCGAATCCGGCCCGGCGCCGGGGTGACCTGGTGGAGTCTGGGCTGCGGTTCAGTCGAAAATGACTTGCCAGTTGGGGTCACGATGGGCTTTCAGGCACATCGCGACCTGTTCGGGCGTAGTTTTGCCCAGAGACAATTCCGGCAGCTCGTCCAGCCCAAACCAGCCAATCTCGGTGGTTTCGAGGTTCTGGGCAAAGTCCCCGCCCAGCAGGGTGCATTCCACAAAAAACGCGTAAACATGAAATATACCCCTGCTGCGATTATGTTTGCGCTTATCGATTAACGCCAGCAGCCTGTCGGTTTTCACCTGCATTCCGGATTCCTCGTAAGCCTCCTTGATGGTGTTTTCCCTCACACTCAGCCCCTCGTCAATCCAGCCTCCCGGCATGGACCAGCGCCCATCCGAGCCTTCATGCACCAGCAAAATCTTGTCTCCGTCCACGCCCGGACGCCCCGAGCCGTCACCAAAAATAGCGGCGCGGGAATCGACTTTCGGTGTGCGGTATCCGTAGTCCTCCAGCAGCACGTCCCGCGCCTGTTCGGGATCATTTCCCGTCAGGCGAGCCAGGAGTTCCGCCGCCAGTTCACGAGTCTGGGTCGCTCGATCCCTGTCATAGTCGTCATGACCATAGAACTCGCCGGCCTGACCAATAGCCTGCAGCTCCAATATGAGGTCCACCACGTCTTTATCTACCGTTTCCACTCGCCTTTTTCCTCGTCGTCGTAATTTTCAAAACCAATCAACACTAGGACTGAATCACGGGAAGGATCCATTTGTTCGCGCCAGGGCCGGCTTCGTCCAGGGTGTTGGTAGCAATGTCACCAACAGAGCGCACGCGTTTGGCGGCGTCTCTGGCAGCACTACGCGCCTCACCAGCCGCAGAGAGGGGCAAAACGCCGAGTTTCATCATGGTGTTCACCATCGGGGGTCCCATGTGTCCGCTGACCACGGCCGCAATGCCGTGGTCGCGCATAAAACCCACAATCACAGCGTGCAGATTGCCGTGCGGACCTTGCTCGTGCAAAATGTCCCAACCGACCTGGAATTCTTGCCATTCCGTGATTTCATCGGCGGCGTTGAGGGTTGCTACCGCCATAGTCCGGGCTCGCCCCAGTCCACCCCCGACCTCCGTGCCGGCCACGTTGACCGCTATATTCAAGGTTTTCGCATCACTCATTTTCTATCCCAACTTTCGGTATAAGTTATTTTCAGCAATCCTGGTAACGCCAACGGGAGTTCCGCCTTTCAGCACCACTTTTACCACCGCTTTCCGGCTTAATCCTATGCCAGACCGGACCGTAATGCCGACCAAACACCGAGCGCCAACCCCCGGATGATTCACACCGCTGTCCCGGCTAGGATGGTCATCATGAGTAAAACCCCAACCATTTTGGCAACTTCCGGTGGATACAAAAACGGAGAACGCATCTTTACCGAGTTCAACCACCTGGTGAAATATTCCCTCGAGCTGTCCGGCACCACCCGTTCCAAACCGAAACTGGGCTACCTGGACACCGCGGCCGGCGACCAGCATTACCGGTTAGCCCAGCGTTACGAAGCGGCTCGGCTGGCGGGGGTGGAACTGAACCCGCTGCAACTGTTCGTCATGCCCAACGTGGATGACATCGAAGGCTACCTCCTGGAACAAGACGCGGTCTGGGTTGACGGGGGTTCGGTGGCAAACCTGCTGGCAGTGTGGCGGGTCCACGGACTGGACCAGATTTTCCGCCGGGTCTGGGAGGCCGGCGTAGTCCTAGCTGGTGTTTCTGCCGGTTCTATCTGTTGGCACCGGGGCGGCACCACGGATTCTTTCGGGCCTGAACTTCGCGCCGTCACCAACGGTCTGGGGCTGATTCCCTACGATAACGGCGTACACTACGATGTCGAAAAGCGCCGCCGCCCCACGGTGCATCGCCTGGTCGCCGCGGGAACTTTGGGCAAAACCTATTGCACGGATAACAACGTGGGTTTGGTCTACCGCGGCACCGAACTGGCCGAAGCCGTCAGCGAAGTGCGGGGCAAGTCAGCTTGGGTCGTGACCAAAGATAACGGCGAAGTGGTCGAGGAACGCCTCGAAACCCGTTTCCTGGGATAGGTTCGGCTTTAGTCTTGCTGCCAAGACGCCCACAGTGAGGCATATTCACCACCGGCCGCGACGAGTTCATCGTGCGTGCCCAATTCCACGATTCTCCCATCCATCATGACTGCCACTCGGTCAGCATCGTGGGCGGTATAGAGCCGGTGGGCGATGGCGATGACGCTGCGTCCTGCCAACACTCGCGACAGCGACTGTTCCAGCGACCGGGCCGCGGAGGGATCCATCAGCGAAGTTGCCTCATCCAGCACCAACGTGTGGGGGTTCAACAGTACGATTCGCGCCAGGGCGAGCTGCTGTACCTGCGCCGGGTTCAGCTTCATTCCCGCGCCGCCGACTTCCGCATACAGCCCGGTTTTTTCCGTTTCTGCCGGTGATTTCCCCTCCGGACCGGATGCTGCGTTAGGGGTCTGGGTCTCGGTTCGTCCCAAGCCACGAACCCAGTCCACTCCCACCGCGTCGAGCACCGCCCACAGTTCCTCATGACTCGCGTCGGGCCGCGCCAAGCGCAGGTTGGAGGCAATAGTTCCGGTAAACACGTGCTGTTCTTGCGTGACCAAAGCGACTTGCTGGTGCAATTCGCTTTCGGGCAAGTCCACCAGCCGCACTCCCCCGACCGTCACGGACCCACTGGTAGGAGGGTGAATGCCCGCCAGCATCCGCCCAAAAGTGGACTTACCGGCGCCCGTTGGTCCGACAATCGCCAAGGTTTCGCCCGCTCGAAGTTCCAGAGACACCTCGTGCAGCACATTTTGCCCCGCGCGGTAGGCATAGCTAACGTCCCGAGCCACTATCGCGGGGGTACCGGCGGGCGCGTGGGCACTGGCTTCCCGGTCCGGCTCGACTTGTGCGACTCCAAAAATTCGTGCTAGCGAAGTGTAGGCCTCCATCGAAACGTCTACCCAGAACGTTGCTTCCCACACCGGCCCGCGCACCTGATAGGCATAGAGCGCAATCGTGGAAACAGCCCCGACAGTCGAGGCTCCGCTGGGCACCAGCCAGGCACCCAGCAACACGATAACTATCAGGGGAGACAGGGTGGCGCATACAATACCCAGGAACAACCAGGAACGCATCCAGGCGCTGTAGCGCTCCTGACGCCAGATTTCGCGGATAATGACATCGAGCTGGGCAATCCGTTTTCCTGACAGCCCCAGAGCGTCAACCGTGTCCGCCTGATCCAGAGTTTCCGCTACCGAACCGGACAAATCCGCCCAAGACCGAGCTGAGGACCGATAAGCAGGAACCGTCCGCGGCAAATACCACGCCATCAAGGGCCACACCCCTAACGGCCCGATGAGTAGCACGAATGCCAACAGCGGGGAGGTCAGAAATGCCGCCACGAACGTCACCACCAACGTTGTGGTAATCATCAGTATTGCGGCGATACCCTGGCGAATCATGAATTGCAGGCGCTCGATGTCCCGCGTGGTGCGTCCCACCAGGTCCCCGGTACCCGCACTTTCCACAGTCGACAGAGGCAGGTGGATGACAGAGTCGACCAAGCCGTCACGCAGGTGGGCAAAAATCCGCTCGCCCATCACCCGGGCGCGGTATTCCGCCAGGAATGAAAATACCGCCGCCACCGCGACCACTACCAGGGCAATCACTATCTGTTGACCGACCCAGTCGCGGCTGGCGACCCCGGCTTGAATGCGGTCAATCACGCGTCCCAGCAGCCACGGGAGGGTCACTCCCGCCAGGGACGACACCAGCTGCAGCCCCACCACGGCACCGATCGAGCCGCGATAGTCGTGAATCAGGTCTTTGACCCCTCGCACCACCAGTTTTCCGCTGGCCAGAGGCAGTTTCATGACGACTCACCCCCGCTTTGCACCGAGCGGTTGATAATAGCCAGGTACGCCGCGGCTGACGGGTCCCCCGACCGGGCTTTTTCCCGAAGCTCCCGGTGTGAACCGCGGACGATTTCCCGCCCCGCGTCGTCGAGCACAATGACTTCATCACAATGCTCCAACACCAGCACTGACGCCGAGACGATGACGGTGGTTTTCCCGTGTCGCGCTTGTGCCAAACGCTGGGCGACCCGCGATTCCGTATGCGAATCGACCGCTGAAGTCGGCTCAATGGTGACCAGCACCGCCGGATCGGCTGCTACCGCGCGAGCCAGGGCGACACGCTGGCGCTGACCGCCCGAGAGAGTGCGCCCTTTTTCCGCTACCGCCCCGTCCAGGCCGCCATTGACGGATTCCACTACGTCATCAGCATCTGCCACGTGCAGCGCTGCCAACCATTGCGAATCACGCTCATCAACTTCGGGAACGATGAGCGAGTCCTCTTGCCGGGTCGCGTTCTCGATGACGTCGCGCCACACGAGTTCGCGCACCCCCCGTTCGCGAGGTGCCGGCGTATTGGCCCCGCGCACCTGGTCTCGCAAGGTTCCGGCAAACAGCTGCGGGTCGGTATCTGACAGTATGATGGCGCGGCGCACTAGGTCGAGGGGCAGGGTTCTCGCGTCGGTTCCATCAATCAGAAGGGTCGGTTGCGCGCTGTCCTCTTGACGTGCCAGGCGCCGGGCCATCGCGGCGCTGGCGTCAGGATTGGCGCAGACCAGTCCGGTAATCAAGCCCGGTTTCACCGTTACCTCACTGACCGTGTCGGTGAGCTGGGCCAGACCAAAATCCTTTTCCCGCCACCGCGCTTGCGATGAGGCCTCTTGGTGCGGCGCCCCCTCGGCGACTTCCGCCATATCATCACTCACCAGGGAGGTAACGCCTTGAATCCGCGCAAGTTTGCGAATCCCGACCCAAGCTCTGGTGAATTCTTCCAACGACCGGGTGGCGACCACGATGGGGTTGCGAAAAAACTGTGAAAACCCAAAGAACGCAACCAAACTGCCTACTGACAGTTCATCGTGAAAATACAGAATCGCCCCGATACCCACCACCAGGGCAGTAAACAGCATGGGTATGACCGAACGCAGCACGCCCAACAACGCCGCGGGCAGAGCGACTCGAATCCCCGCATCGCGCACGCGAGCCGACTGCCCCTGATAGTGACGTCCGAACACGTCCTCGCCGCCGATGCCGCGCAGGACCCGCAGCCCCGCCACCGCGTCAGCCGAGATTTCCGTGAGTTTGCCCTGCTCTTCCCGGTTCTCGGTTTGCCGCCGCTGCAGTGGTTTACCCAACAGCCCTATCAGCAGCGTGACGATGGGCAACCCGATGAGTACCGTCCAGGCCAAAGGTGGCGAGGTGCGAAACATGATGACCAGAATCATGACGGTAGAGAGAATAGCGCCCACCATTTCGGGAATCCACAGCGCCGCCCGGCCAATCCGATCCACATCTGTCAGCATCGAAGTGACCACGTCACCGGATTCCAGTTCCCGGTTCACCGCACGCCCATCGAAAGCTAACTTCCGACCGGCTACTCGCGCGGGGGTCGCCACCGCAGTCATCTGGACCGCGATTTCAGTGAGTTGTCCCGCCATTTGGGTCAGCGCTACACCGAGGATAACCAGGGTCAGAACCGCCAATCGAACCCAGATTTCCCCGTTCAAACCGTGTTCTAACCCCGCATCCAGCACCATCCCCAGCGCCCACGGAACGCTGACCGACACCGCATAGTTCAGCCCCGTCACCAGGGAACCGAGCGCGAGCACGCCACCCATAGAAACAACGAGTTTTCGGGCATAGCGGTGAGGGTCAACAGGGTAAACGTCAGGTTCGCCCTGGGGGCTGCGCAGCGGCCAGCGCCAAGTGCGCGGGGTTTTCAGCAGAGGTGGCAGTGTGACGTGCTCTTCGGCGGCGCGCCGCTGTAGAAAAACGCGCGCGCGGGCATTATCTTCCACTAATTCCACCTATGCAGTTACTGCGGTGGAGTTACCAGGGTAGGTAATAGAACCCAGAGCATCGAGTATTTTGGGGAAATCCTCACGCAAAGAGGACCAAGCCACGATTGCGTCTATCTCATCGAGGGTCTGCCGGAGCCGACAATGCAGCCCCCACAAGACCGCCCAAGGAATTGCCGGGTTGGCTTCCTTGACGTCGGAATGGACTTTCGCCGCTGATTCAACCAGCACTGCTATGGCGTGGTAAGCGGCGAAACGGGACTGAACCCCCGCCGGAGTCTTTTCCAAGAATGCCTGTGGATCACCGGAGGCGATGCCGCCGCCCACGTCCAAAACCCGGGCCATATCCTCCACCCGCCACCGGGAGGCAGAAACATCGTAGGGGTAAAAAGACTTGGGGAATCCCCACTTTTGGAAATAGGGATACTCTTCAATCTCACGCGGTGAAAAAACATCCCCGCATCGGTATAAATCCACGAGCAGGGGTTTGAACTGCGACTTTTTGTCAGGCTTCGTGACTTCCCGAGGGTACCGATCGACTTTGGCGTTGCCCCACCCCGTGTCCACGGACACGTAGACCGTGGCGCTCAAGGCATTTTCAAGTTCGTTTTGCAAGCCAATCAAATCCAACATTCCCAGCGGATTTGTGGTGCTGACCAGAAAATCTATCGGGGTAAACGCATCATCTTGACCGGTAGAAGCGGGGCCGAACAGGAAAATTTCGTCGTACCCGTGCCGCGAAAAAATCCCGCGCACCACGTGACGCTTCATACTCATCAAAGTGTGTGCCGGTACGCTCAGCGCTTTCGCCAAGGCGGTTTCTTCAGCAACAGAGATGCGCCGCTTGTGGTTTTCAAAAGCACTGATGTGAGACTGGGGAACTCCAGTGATCGCTGCCAGTTCTGCCTGGGTCAACCCCAGCACACCGCGTCGTAGACGCAAAAATGCACCGGGCCGCAAATCGCGTAACGCCATAAATTTCTGTTCCATAGAGAAATTATACTCCGTAAATGTATATAAAGGAATATTGTTTGTCAGTACATCCGGTCTTTCTGAGCCGGGTTGCCTTGCCCGTGGGGGCTGCCTGAAAATCAGCAGTAGCTCTCAGTGGATTTGCCTTCCAGAGCCCGGTTGACGGCTTTGCGGAATTCGTCGGTTTCCTCTTTCACCTGCGGATCGATTCCGTCCAAGCTGGCACTGATTTCTTTGGCAATGCGTGGGGAACAGGTACTTAACAACCGCTCCTTTTCGGTGGCGAAGTCCCACTGCGCCTCCGGCCAGTGCTGATCCAGACTAATCAGAGCCTGAGTCAACAGCTCGGTGGTGACCAAGCGGGTATACCACTTGTGATCTGAGGGAATGACATACCAAGGAGCCCACGGCGTCGAAGTCAGCGTAAACACCGCTTGGTATGCCTCTTGGTAAGCGTCCCAGTCCCGGCGAGTGTCAATGTCACCGGGCTGATACTTCCACCACTTATCACGGCGATCCAGGCGCTGCGCTAAGCGCCGCGCCTGCTCATCGTGAGATACCATCAGCGCCAGCTTGACGATGGTGAAATGCTGGTCTTGCACCAGGTAGCGTTCCCAATCGTTAATGATGTCATAGCGTCCGCCCCAAATTTCCGGAGGCACAATGTTACGCACTCGCTGCACCAACACGTCCTCGTAATGGGAGCGATCAAACACGCCAATCTTGCCGAAATGGGGCAGCTGTCGTTCGATACGGCACAAGAAGTGTTCACTGAGTTCCTGCTCGGTGGGCTTGCCAAAAGACGCGAGCTGAACGCCCTGGGGATCCACCATCCCCATCACGTGGCGCGAGATGCCGCCTTTTCCCGCGGTATCGAGCCCCTGAACCACCAGCAATATACGCCGATCATCGCCCATCTTAGAGCAAGCGAAATAGCGTTCCTGCAGTTCCGAAAGCAGTCGACGCCGGCCATCCTGAAATCCTCGGGCAGCGGCTTTACCAGCGGTCCACCCCGGGGTAGCGCCGGGATCGAAGTCTTTTAACTGAAACCCTTCCTGAACCCGCAGTGCCTCATCCGGCAGTATTTTCCACTTATTTTTGGCCATTTTTACTCCTTGAAATATTGGTAAAACCACTGAAAACGAATGCTAAATCCCCGACACTCCGAAGTTTATCCGAAACAGCAGCCTTTTACAGGTATCTCGCCAGAAAATCACGGGTGCGTTCACGTTGAGGGTTCCCGAACAGCTGCTCGGGCGGCCCTTGCTCCGCAATGACCCCATCTGCCATAAACACCACATTCTTGCTGACCGTGCGGGCGAAAGCCATCTCGTGGGTCACCACCAGCATCGTCATGCCTTCCTGGGCCAGCTTCTTAATGACCTCGATGACTTCCCCGACCATTTCCGGATCCAACGCCGAGGTCGGTTCGTCGAACAACAGGACTTCCGGATCCATCGCCAGAGCGCGGGAAATGGCCACCCGCTGCTTTTGCCCGCCGGACAACTGCCGCGGTTTCGCGTTCAAGAACGGGCTCATTCCGACTTTATCCAGATACTGCAGCGCTTTCTCATGCGATTCCTCGCGAGACCGACCCAGGACTTTCATCTGGCCAATCATGCAGTTCTTCAGCACCGTCATATTGTTGAACAGGTTGAACGATTGAAACACCATCCCCACTTTGGACCGATATTTCGCCTTTTTCATGGAATGGTCCAGGATGTTTGTCCCGTGGTAGAGGATTTCACCCGAGGTAGGGGTTTCCAACAAATTGATGCAACGCAGCAAAGTCGATTTCCCGGAGCCGGACGCCCCGATGATGGACGCCACGTCCCCCGGTCGCACCGAAAAATCGATGTCTTTCAGCACCTCGTGAGTGCCGAAAGACTTCGAGAGGTGACGTACCGTGATGATTTCGTCGCTGGTGCTCGCTGAGGTGTTCGGTTCGCTCATGAGTTTTGTCCTCCCTCGGTGCGTGCCGGTTTTTCTGGCGCCGGTTTCCCGGCGGGCTTTGCCGGTCGCGCTGGATGCTTAGCGGGGTCGGGGAATGTGTAGTTTCCGGCGGCCATCACAAGTTGATCTTCATTCATCAACTCGTAATCGCTCTGTTCTTCGCCCGCCGCACCGGGCAACAGTTCGTAGGCATCGTCTCCGTCAATCTTCTTTTCCAGTTTGCGCAACAGGAAAGAGGACAGCAGAGTCAACGTCAAATACCCCACCATCTCGATGGTCGCGGAGGGGAAGTACTTGAAAACGGCACCCGACACCATCTTGTGAACTGAGAAGAACTCCGAAAAACCGATGATGAACATGACCGAAGTATCTTTGATGTTGATGATGAAGTTGTTGCCGATTTGCGGCAGCAGGTTGCGCAAAGCCTGAGGCAAGATGACATAGAGCATGGTCTGGAAGTGGGTCATGCCAATCGCCCTGGCTCCCTCGGTTTGCCCCGGATCGACGCTGATGATGCCCCCGCGCACGGATTCGGCGATGTAAGCACCGGTGTTGATGGAGACAACGAAAATCGATACTCCCCACATGGACTGGAACTGCAACGCATTATTCGTGAAGTAGGGCAGGCCGTAATAAATGAATACGGCCTGCAAAATCATCGGAGTGCCGCGGAAAACTTCCACATAGATCCGAATGATGGCCCGGATAATCGCCAGAATAATCCGCTTGGGCAGGGGATCGGTTGGAGGATGAGGGATTGTGTTCAAGATTCCGCAGGCAAAACCGATCACACAGCCCAGCAAGGTGGCGACAGTGGCGAGGACCACCGTGTTGACGATACCTGTCAAATACACGCCACCGTACTTGTTCAGCAGCGTTACGATGTCCTGCCACAGTGTCCACAACATTTTTCTCTCCTGACGTGTTCCAGTGCGGTTAGCGGATTAATCCTCTTGGGGCTGAATCTTTACCGCATCTGCCATCATGGCATCGAAGTCTTTGGCGGTCTTGCCGGACAGGGCCTTGTTGATGGCGTTCTTCAGAGCGGTGTTGCCTTTCTTAATGGACACACCGATGTTAATGTCCTCGTCCGAAACTTGGAAGTCATCGCCGTCGTCGGGGAAGTCCAAAATCTTCATGTCCGGGTAAGCAACCATAGCTCCTTGACCGGTGGGCATATCGGTAACCACGTAATCAACCTTGCCGGTTTCCAAAGCCACCAGCATCGCCGGTGCGGATTCGGCGGGAGCCTGCCGTTGGGCACCCTTAATTTGCGGAATCAAGGTGTCGTACCAAACGGTGCCGGTTTGGCTGGTGGTCCGGCCTCCCGCCAGGTCAGCCAAGCCTTTCGCATTGGCGAACTTAGAATCAGCCTTGGTCAGCACAATGATGCGGGCGTAGAGGTACGGTCCGGCAAAGTCCACGGTTTCCTCACGTTCCTTGGTCATGGACTGACCCGCAATCGCGGCATCGATTTCCCCGGACTGTACCGCCGGAATCAGGGAATCCCACTCCAGCTGCTTAATTTCGAGCTTCCAGCCGTTGGCATCCGCAATCTGTTTGGCGGTCATCACATCGTAGCCATTAGCGTACAAGGCAGAATCTTTGATGGGTACCGCATCATTAGATTTATCGGGCTGCGCCCAGTTGTAGGGAGCGTAGGCAGCTTCCATACCAACGGTGAAAACACCGTCCTCCAGGCCAGGAATCGCCCCGCCTTCACCAGCTGCGTTATCAGCCGCGGAACCTGCCCCGCACGCGGCGAGGGAAAAAGCCGCAGCTAGTAGGGCCGCACCACTCAGTATCTTGTTCATCATTAGTCCTTTCAATCGTTGCAAACAACTTTCGAAAGCTCGAACATGGCACCAAAAAAGGGGTCATGCTCCATGACCCCATACCTTTGCGCGTATGCGTCATGACAGCTCTCCGCAGTAGCGACAGTCGAACGGATATTTTCCGCTCGCCCGGACGTTTCCCCTTGGGAGTGGTTCACATCCTCGGCAGCCTCCCCTTTCACTTCCGGGCCTCCCGAAGGGATTTCCCTGCCCTGATGGAAGCTAATGATGTCGGCTGCGCCTCCGTCATGCTTTTATTGCTTTCCAGTCTAGGGCTCCGGGGCAAAAGGTGCAAAAAAGTTAGTAAAATTCGAAGTTCCGCTACCGTTAGCGTCTCTCTCAGGCTCGATTGAGCGGTTCGGCGTCCTCGGCCTATGCACAAGTTCGGTGCGGCCGGTCGCCGGTAGGTTACTGCGGGGTGATGTTGACTTTATCGGTTGAACACCTTTCGGTGATAATTGACACGTGAACGCTTCCCTGATTCTTTCCACTCTCGCCCAAGCGTTGGTGCTCTTTGCGGTCACTAACATCGACCACTTGATGCTGCTGACCTTATGGTTTGTCCACGGTCACCAGCGCCCCGGCACAACGTTGCGTATCTGCGCAGGTCAATACCTCGGTTTCAGCGCTATTTTGGCAGCCACCGTGATCCTGAATCTGATTTCCGGTTTCGTCATTCCCGAAGCTCAGTTGCATCTGTTGGGTCTGATACCGCTGATTCTGGGAGTGAAAGCTGGCATTGGGGAAATTTTGGAACGCCGGGAGTCAAACGATTCCAGGGACGCACAGTCAGCCGAATCAAAGCTGGAAGGCAAACCCGTCAGTGTTGGCGCGGTCGCCCTGGTCACCATCGCGAACGGAGGCGACGAAATCGGTGTTTATCTGCCGGTTTTTGCCTTGTCGGCCTGGTGGCAAGTCGCTATGTTCTGCGCGGTGTTTCTGGTGCTGGCGGGTGCGCTGTTGGCTCTGGCGTGGTTCATTACCGGACGTTTAGGGCTCGCGGAGGTTCTGGAACGATTCGAGGCGGTGCTCTTTCCGAGTGTGCTTATCCTGCTCGGGGTGCTCATCCTCGCCGGATGGCTCTAGGCGGCGCACGTTTATCCGGCCAGCTTTGTGTCCCCAGCGCAAACCACTACCAGCACCTCTTTTATCCGCAGAGATGCGGAAGCAAATGTTTCTGCCGCTGGACAATGCCATAAAAATTGAAAAGGGGCAAACGAATCGATGGCGCCAACTGATAGTGGAATCGTGTGGCAGCTTGACTTCATCATCCGTCGCGCGGCTCGGCAAGGGTAAGCGGCGGGTGCTCGGCGCGATACTCGTTTATCTGAGCATTCGGGTCGGGATAACCCAGGGCCAGCCCGGTGATTAGCCCGTAGTCTTTGGGGATACGAAACTCCGCCTCCACGGGCGTCCGCCAGGTCGCGAGCGTTCCAATCGCAACGGTCCCGAGCCCCCGATTCGCGGCCGCCAGCATGAGGGTGGACAGCATCAGCCCGGCATCCTGGGCGGAAAAGGGCAGCAGCGAGCGGTGGACGAACACGAAAATCCCCACCGGAGCCTGGAACAATTCCAGATTTTGGCGCACCTGCTGGGCCCGCCCGGGTTCGTCCCCGCGCCCAATCCCCAGGTGTGCATAGTAGCGTTTCCCGTTTGCTACCTGGCGTTTTCGCAGTTCAGGAGGGTATTTTCCCCAGGTTTTAAAGTCGGCTTTGGGTAGCTTGCCCTCCCGTAGCGCCCGCAGGAAAGCACCGGGCCGCCCGCGCAGCATCCCGGACACGGTTTCGGCATGGCTGGCATAGTCCGCCCGGATTCGCTCCAAGCGTTCCCCCGTGGCTACTGCCAGCACGTATCCGCGAGTGTTGGACCACGAGGCGCAGTGGCGCGCGTCATCCAAGACGGCTTGTAAAACCTCCGGTTCAACGGGCTTATCAAGGTAAGCCCGCACACTGTAGCGAGCCTGCAACAGTTCAGAAAATTCCATGCGTTTTAGTCTAATGGAATTCCTGGCCAGCTCCACGGGGAGGCTGCATCCGCAGATGCTGGGCTATAACCCCAGCCACGCCCCTTGGGGACGATTGGCATAAATCTCACGATAGAAATCCAGGCGCTCGAGCTTCCCAGCGGCTGCCTCGTCCAGCAGGACCTTAACATTGTTGTGCAGCTGCAAAGCCGAACCGGTGCAAGAGATAGAAACGGGACCCTCCACCATGTCCCGAACCGCGTCAGCCTTGTTAGAGCCAGTAGCGATGAGCAGGATTTTTCGCGCCCGCAAGATGGTGCCCACCCCTTGCGTGAGCGCGTGCCGAGGCACCTTATCAATGTCTCCGTCAAAGAATCGGGCGTTGTCGCGGCGGGTTTGGGCGGTCAGCACCGCGGGGTGTGTCAAGGAATGCAGGGAAGTACCAGGTTCGTTGAACGCAATATGTCCATCCGCTCCTATACCCAAAATCTGTATATCAATTCCGCCGGCATCAACAATGGCCTGTTCGTAGCGCTGACACTCCGCTAACAGGTCGGCGGTCAGGCCATCTTCCCCATATACCGCATTCGGGTCTATATCCGTGATATCGGCAAACTCACGACGAATAAAGTTGTGATAAGCCTCGGGATGATCCTGAGGCAGTCCCACATACTCATCGAGCTGGAAAGCCTGGGCGCGGCTTAGAGACAGACTCCCGGACTTAACCCGGCGTGAAAGTTCTTGATAAATTGGCAGCGGGCTGGACCCCGTCGCCACCCCTAGCACGGCAGCGGGATTGTCCGCGTAGACCTCACAGATGGCCTCAGCGGCGACCAGCGCCAATTCTTGTGCCGTTGGTTTAATAATGATTTCCATGATGAATACCTTCCGTTGTTTTCGATTGTCCGGCTAAGCTCCGAGTCGTACCTCACCGCACCTGCTGACCGCGGCGAAACACGTGTTGCACCTGTAGGGCGCTCGACTCAACTACCAAGTCCGCGTACGTCCCCGGCGACAACACCCCGATATCTGTTCTGCCCAACACAGCCGCAGGTCGAGCCGTAGCAGCGTGAATCGCCAACCAAATATCAACTCCTGCGGTATAAGTTGCAAAACGTATCGCCCGGGACAAGGTTAGGGTGGAGCCGGCAATGGATCCGTTAGATTTCAAACGTGCCACCGCGTCACGAACCTCGACCTCGAGGGGCCCCAACAGGTAATCTCCGTCCGGCGAGCCCGCGGCCGCCATCGCATCAGTAACCAAGACTGTGTCCCGCCCTTTGGCATCAAACACGAACTTCACGGTGGCGGGGTGGGAATGTACGCCGTCAGCGATGATTTCTACCGGCAATCCCGGCGTTTCCAAGGCGGCCACAATCGGCCCAGGCTGGCGATGATGGATCGGTTTCATCGCGTTGAACAGGTGAGTAACGTTCTGCGCCCCGTTGGCCAGAGCAGCTTTCATCGTGTCGTAGTCGGCGTTCATATGTCCTGGAGCGGCAATGATTCCCCGTGACACCAGCCAGCGCACGGCCTCCAATCCGCCGCGACGTTCAATAGCGAGGGTCACCATTTTAACCGGACCAGCCTGGCACAAGCGTTGGACCTCGTCCAGAGCCGGGTCGCGCAGCAGCTTGGAGTCATGGGCTCCCTTGTATTCCTCTGCCATCCACGGACCCTCCAAGTGGACGCCCAAAATTTCGCCGGCGTCATAGAGCGGCGCTAAATCCTGAATCTGGGATTCTAGGTGGTCCAAAGTGTCCGTGACCAGGCTGGCCATAATGGAAGTCGTGCCCTCGTTACGGTGGGTGGCGATGACGGTACAGGCCGCCTCAGCCCCGTTAGTGAAAGCCTCTCCCCCGCCGCCGTGAGAATGAATGTCAACGAATCCGGGGGCGAGGATAGTTGCTCCAAAATCCACGTCCGCCCGGACTTGTGCGGCCGCCGGCCCGCTGAAAACCTCAGCGATACGGTCGTTTTCCACCCGCACTGCCCCGGGTCCTAGGACCTGGTTACCATCAAATAACGTGTCTGCGCGATAGATTGTCATGTTGTTCCGGTTTCCTCTCAGTTTGTCCGCAAGTATTGTGAGCCGTATGTTCCTGCACCAGCAGCCTTCCTCGTGAATGGAGACAGGCAGCCCCCGCAGCTAGGCTTTCGGCAGTTTGTCTACATACCATTCAGTGAGACGCCACGGGTGAGTGATGGCGGTGCCTACGCACGCCGCATGAATCGGGTATTGGTAAACCTCAGCGAGGTCTTGGGGGCTGTGAATCCGGCCTTCCACCACGATTGGGGCGTGGACTGCCTGGCAGACTGCCGCAATAAAATCGAAGTCGGGTCCCGCAGTCGCGGCGCGGGCATGTTGGTATCCGGGGGTGTAGCCGGACAGGGTGGTGCCGATGAAGTCCGCTCCGGCCTGTTCGGCTGCTTTCGCATCTTCAAGGGACGCGCAGTCAGCCATGATTGCCACCCCGGGAAATTCCTCGTGCATCGCGCTCACCGCATCTGCGAACGTCTCACCTTCCCCCCGTTCACGCAAAGTGGCATCGATAGCGATGACATCCGCGCCGTTTAGGGCACAGGCACGCGCGTGAGCAATCGAGGGCGTTATGTAAACCCCCTCGTGACCAAACTTAATGAGTCCAATCAGGGGAACTTCCACCGCCTGACGGCACGCCACAATATCCGCTATCCCCTGGACACGGACCGCGGCGGCTCCTCCGGCCACAACTGACTGTGCCACCGCGGCGGTGATGTCAGACCGCCGCATCGGCTCTCCCGGATATGCTTGACAGCTGACGATAAGCCGTCCCTTAATGGCGTCAATCACCGCTTGCCGTTGTGTATTCATCTGTTTCCCCTTCCGTAGTCGGTGCACAGTCTCGCGCCGGGTTCGTTCAACCCTCCACCCGGTTCCAAATCTTTTTCGCGGCCCCCACCAGGGCAGCCGCATTACCCAAAGTCGCTTTCACCAGCGGCACGTCACGAAGAATATTCACCAACTGGTCCTGATAAGCCGCCCGGAGAGATTTCCACCAGATGTCCGTGCTGTTAGCCAAGCCTCCCCCGACAATCATGACTTCCGGGTCAACCGTATTGACGATAGATCCGAGAGCACGCCCGGTTTCCGCGGCCACTTCCGTATAAATGCGCGCAGCCAGCGCATCCCCTGACAGAGCTCGTTTTTCCAGTTCACGAGCACCGCCGACAGTAGGGTCCCCGCCGTTTTCCAAGTACCAGGCATATAACCCCGGTCCCGATGCCACGGTTTCCAGATGCGGCACGCCGCGTCCACACGTGCAGGCCCGTTTGGTAGGCAGCAAAGTTGGTAGGTGCCCGAAATCACCGGCGGTCCCATGCGGACCGACCAGAATTTCCCCGTTAATCATGAGGGCTCCGCCAATACCGGTACCCAGGGCCATCATGGCAACGTAGTTTTTCCCGGCTCCCGCACCTTTCCAGGCTTCTCCACGCAGATGAGCATTAACATCGTTTTCCAAAGTGACGGGCAGATTCACCGCTGATTCCACCAGCGATACGACCTCGGTACCGGCCCAGCCCCGAATCGCATCGGTGGAGGCAATAATCCGCTGCCCCGCCAGGTCTACTACCCCGGCTGATCCAATCCCGACACCCAAAATCCGGTCGATACCGTCCTTGTGAGCCTGCGAGCGGACCTCACCCACCAAGGCGTTAATCGCTCCGACCACGGCCGCACCGCCCTCGTGAGCGGGCGTGTCCACCCGGCAAGGAAGGCTCAGATTGCCGTCCCGATCCGCCAGGGCGGCAGCAATTTTCGTGCCGCCGAGGTCTATGGCGATGACGTAATCCGTGGTCATAGCCGGGTTCCTACAACAATCCAACTTTTTGCAGGACGCCGCGCACGTGCTCTACGTTCTCTCCGCTCAAAGCCGCCACGGGACGAGGCATCTCATTAGACTCGAATACCCCCAGCAGCTGCAAGGCAGTCTTAAACGCACCGATTCCGGCACCGAAGCCCTGCACGTCTTTGACCTGGACAATCGTCATCAAATCTGCCAGCCGGTCCTGTTCCTTGCGGACAGTCTCCCAGTCCTTAGCGAGGGCGGCCTTCCACTGGCGCACGTAGCCGTCCGGATCGACGTTGCCCAAGCCGGGCACACAGCCGTCCGCACCGGACAGATACGCCCCGTCCACCACGACCTCGTGACCGGTAAGTAGTTGCAGCGGGTGTCCCGCCTCGGCGTTCAACCGAGAGAGGAAACGGAAGCCGACATCGTCGCCGGAAGAATCCTTGACCCCGCTGAGGACCCCGGCTTTACCCAGGTCCATCACCAGGTCATTGGGCAGCTTCCAGTGGACACATACGGGAATGTCGTATGCCCAAATGGGCAGGTCCGTACTTTCTCGCAAGATTTCGAAGTGCCGCCGAATCTCCCGCACCCCTTGCAGGGCATAGAACGGGGCGGTAGCGACCACTGCATCGACCCCAATGTCTTCGGCTTGGCGAATGTGCTCCAAGACCCGTTCCGTCTCCGTGCTGATAACCCCCGCCATAATGGGGACTCTACCAGCCACGATACGTTTGGATTCAGAGAGGATTTGCCCGCGGCGTTCATCCGTGGAAAACGCCACTTCTCCCGATGATCCCAGTACAAACAAGCCATCGATACCGGCTGCAACCAGGCGGTTAATGTGCCGTTCCAGCGAAGGCACATCGAGTTCGCCACCCTTTAACGGGATGGTTAGGGGCGGGACGATGCCGCTAATTTTTTTAGACATACCTCATTCTCCTCTGTTTTGGTCCGGCTGCCAGTGCTTAATCCAACTGCGGATGCAGCAGGGATGGCGCGGCCCCCAAGAGCTTGCGAGTATAGGGGTCCGATGGGTGGTTCAGAAGGGTGTCTGCGTCGCCTTCCTCAACCACCTTGCCCGCGTTCATCACGGCGATGCGATCCGAAATGTAGCGCACAGTCTGAATGTCGTGCGAAATAAACACCATCGCTAACCCCAGTTCTTTCTTAAGGTCAGACAGCAAGTTCAGAATCTGGGCGCGCACGGAAACATCAAGAGCGGACGTGGGTTCGTCAGCGATGATGGCTTTCGGGTGCAGGGACAGGGCACGGGCGATAGCCACACGCTGCCGCTGCCCCCCGGAAAGCTGACCGGGCAGGGCGTTGAGAGCTGACAGCGGCAAACCCACCAGCCCCAGCAATTCCCGCACCCGTTTGTCCCGAGTTTCTTCGGTGCCAATCTTATGGACACGCAGCGGATCAGCTAACTGATCCTGCACTGTCATTCGCGGATTCAAGGCGGTTGCGGGATCTTGGAACACCACGGACACGACGGAACCAATGTGGCGCCGATGAGCGGCGCTACGCTTGGTAACGTCCTTGCCCATAAAGAAAACCTGGCCCTTCGTCGCCACCTGCAGCCCGCACATGACGTTGGCGGTAGTGGATTTACCGCAACCGGATTCGCCGACAATACCCAGCACCTTGCCGGGCATAATCTTCATGTCCACTCCCTGCACCGCGTGGACGTGGTTGGGACGGAAGAGTGAACCGGTCCGGGCTTTGAACGTCACTTCAACGTTTTTCAGTTCGATGATGGGGGTGTCCGGGTCAGAAATCAGGCTCTGAGCATCTGTTTCAGCAGGTAAAGCCTCACTCATGATTGTTCCTCCTTTCCATTCGGAACATATCGGGGTGCACGCTGATAGACCCCTTCCTTATTGGGAAGGGCGGCATAGACGTGCTCGGGACCGACCAACTCGAACTCCAGCGGGATGTCCGCGCCGTAGTCGGGGTGCGAGGAACGTGGCGCGAACCGGTCGCCCACCGTAAAGTCCTGCGGGGAAGGAACGGTCCCCGGAACCTGGTGCAGACGTCCTGAACCGGATTCGATAGAGAGCACCGCACCCAACAGGCCGCGAGTGTACTCGTGAGTCGGATTCTCCAGCAGCTCGACGGTCGGAGCCTGTTCCACCACCTGACCGGCGTACATGACGGTAATCTTGTGGGCGACTTCGGCCACCAAAGCCAAATCGTGGGACACGAAAATCATGGCGAATCCCAGTTTGTCTCGCAGTTCATTCAGCAGGGAAATGACTTGCTTTTGCACAGTCACGTCCAGTGCCGTGGTGGGCTCGTCCGCGATAACCAGCTGCGGGTCACGAGTCAGAGCCATCGCAATGAGTACGCGCTGGCGTTGCCCACCGGAAAGTTCGTGGGGGTAGGAATCCAAAGTTCGTTTCGGATCCAATCCCACCAATTCCAACAGTTCCTCGGCGCTGCGGGTGCCGCCGCGCTTGGTCAGCTGCTTCATTTGTGACCGGATGAGCATCGCCGGGTTCAACGAGGACAGGGCATCTTGGTAAATCATGGCCATTTCGTGACCCAGCAGGGCGTGACGTTCCTTCCGTGTCATCTTAAACAGGTCTTTGCCCTGGTAGAACGCTTCGCCGGAGATTTCTGCCCGCGGGTCAATGAGGCCCATAATCGTCAGGGCGGTAATCGACTTGCCACAGCCGGATTCTCCGACCAGACCCATCGTTTCTCCCGGCCGTACGGCGAAAGATACGTGGTCGACCACGTTCACGTCGCCGTGGCGCGGGAACTTTATGCACAAATCTTTCACTTCCAGCAGCGGTTCACCGGTGAAGTCGTCCTGCATGCGGTCTTGGCGCTTTTGTTCGACTTCGCGCAGCGCATCGAGGCGGGCACGCAATGATTCGGCCTGTTCTTGGTAAGCGCGACGTGGGTCGAGCAACAGGGCGTCGGCTTCGCGGTCGGCGGTGTTTTGTTCGACCTTTACCGGAGCTGAAGCCGGGGCTGCCACCATTGCGTCCGTGATGCCTTCTGAGAGAATGTTCAAGCACAGCACGGTAATCATGATGAGCAAGCCGGGGAACAGCGCTGTCCACCAGGCGCCATGGTTGATGGAGCCGTTCGTGGAGGCATCAGACAAGACGTTACCCCAGGTGGGAACCAAGCTAGACTTCAGGCCGGTGCCGATGAAGGTCAGGGAGGCTTCTAGGATGATAGCGTCTGCCACCAGCACCGTGGCAAAAACCAGGACCGGAGCCGCGGTGTTGCGCACCACGTGCTTTGTCAAGATCCAGGGAGCTCTAGCGCCGGAAACAATCACAGCCCGCACGTAATCTTCACCGTAAGCGGACATGACATTAGCACGCACAATTCGAGCTAGCTGTGGAATATAAACGAAAGCAATTGCGATAATGATGACCGTAACCAAGCCGACTCTATTGCCGGGAGGAAATATCCCGCTAAAGACCAGAACCATAACCGCCGCCATAGCGATGCCGGGAACAGCCATGATGATGTCCATGATGCGCATGATGACTTCCGAAATCCATTTGCGAACCACGGCCGCAACCGAACCGATAATGGATCCGATGACCAGGGCGATAAAGGTCGCAGACAAGCCGATAATCATGGAGTATTTCCCGCCCAACAGCAGCCGGGACAATACATCACGTCCCGCCGAATCGGTGCCGAACAGGTGAATCATACTGGGAGCTGATTCCTTGCTGCGCGTCGCCTTCACCGCCGCCGCCATCGCGTCGGTATCGACGAAACTGGCGGAGTAGGGAGCCAACAACGGAGCCAAGGCCGAGATAAGCGCCAGTACCAGCAGCACAATGACAGCAATCCGGGCACTGACCGACATGTTGTTCCAACGCCGGAAACGAATCTTTTTCCCTGATTCGACCGCGGTAACAAGTTTCTTTGTTTGACTCGTCATAGCACTACACCGACCTAATCCGGGGGTTAATCAACAGGTAGAGCATGTCCACGATGATGTTGACCACAATGAACGCCAAAGCTACCACCAGGGCCGCAGCCTGGACTATGGAAACCTCACTCTTGGTGATGCCGTCCACGAGGACGCGACCCATGCCCCTCATGTTAAAGATGATTTCGATAACGACCGCGCCACCCATCAGATAGCCGACCCGCAGGCCCAAGACCGTCACCGGGGTAATCAAAGCGTTACGCAAAACGTTGCGCCCGATGACGACGGGTTTCGGGATTCCAGCGCCGAGCGCGGTACGCACATAGTCACGATCGAGTTCTTCGACCACCAAGGTTCGCACCACCCTGGTCATCTGACCGATAACGGGGGTGGCCAGCGCTATTGCAGGGGGTAACATACGGGTCAACCACCCGCCAAAGTCATCAAAGAATCCCGGGACCGGCCCTGAAACTGGCAGGATTCCTTTGAAAGAACCGAGAATCCACAGCACCAGCATGGTCGCCAGCCAGAAGCTAGGAGTGCCGATAAAGATAACCGACAGAACACGAATGACCTGGTCAGGCCAACGGTCACGATAGATAGCAGCCAAAACGCCCAGCGGGAAAGAAATCAGCACCGCGATAAACAGGCCTAGGAAAGTCAGCTGCAAAGTCACCGGCAGCGCCGGGGCAATCAGGTCAGTGACCTGGTGGGACGTGCCCACGCCGTAAATGCCAAAGTCACCGTGACACAGAGCGACCAGGTAGTTAAAGTAGCGCACCAGCACGGGAATAGGTTTGCCAGTAGGGCTTCCGTCATCGATGACGTATCCGTGGGAAACATTGAAAGCCTTTACTTGGCCGGGGTCTGAAGCGTTGTCACCCAAAGCCATCCAAGCAGGATCCAGAGGCGACAGCTCCATCAGGAAGAATACAAGCAGCGTGACCCCAATTGCCATAATTGGCAAGGCAATCAATCGCCGCCCGATGAGTCGAAGCAGGTTATTCACAAGTTTTCACTCCTTTTAGGAGTTATCGGAAAGGTTTTTTCTGGGTGGACCAAGCGCCTCGCCGTGGGTCTGTCCCGTAACTAAAGATGAGTGGCACAGGTTTGTCGGGAGGGCGTTCCCGCGAGAGGGAAAGCATCCCTCCCGACAAACTCTGGGGCGGCGCGGGTTACTTAACCGTTACGCCGATAAGCTGCAGGCCAGTTACCCCAATGGGTGTCAGGTTGCTGACCTTGTCCTCCTTGTAACCGGTGTACAGAGTGTGGAACACCAGCGGGTACATTGCCGCCTGTTCAGCGATGGCGTCCTGCACCTTGCCCCACTCGGTCTTGGCATCATCGCCAGTGGCTTTACCGGCAGCATCCATCGCGTCAACCAGGGCCTTAGCGGCAGCCGGGTCGGACTCGCTCAAGCGGAAACGTTCGTCCATCCACAACGGGCTGTAGAACCATCCCGCAGTCAGAATGCCGGGGTCGGCACCGAACACCGAGGCATCGCCAGGAGCAATAACGATGTCAAAGTCTCCTTGAGCGACGTTGTTATTCCACACGTCGCCGGAAGCCTTGCTGTCTAGGTGTACCTTCAAGCCCACCGCCTCCAGGTTCTGTTTAATCTGGGGGCCCATAGCGGCAATCCAGGTATCGGTGGTGGTCAGCACGTTAACAGTCGCGCCTTCCGCGCCGCCTTCCTTAAGCAGGGACTTGGCTTTATCCGCGTCGAAAGTAAACTGCGTTGCGGCTTTCTTGTGCATCGGGTTGTATTCCGGCAAGAAAGAATCCGGTTCCGTACCGGCTCCGACCAAAGCGGTATCAATCAGGGTCTTCTTGTCGATAGCGGTCAGCACGCCCTGACGAGTCTTGTTGGAGTTGAACGGCGCCTTTGTGGTGTTGAACACAATCATGCCGATACCGTAGCCAGTCGCGCCTTCGACCTTCCATCCAGCAGCTTCCAAATCAGAAATGCCAGAGGGATCGACAGCTTCGACGACATCTGTGGTGCCATCCAAAGCCGCGGTTTGCCGAGCGTTAGAGTCACGGTTGCAGTCGTAGTGAATCTTTTCCACCGTGGCCGGAGTCGGTCCGTTGTAGTTCTCGTTGACCGACATGTCCACCGTGGTATCGGTGATGGAATCGTACTTGTAGGGGCCTGAACCAACCGGTTTGGAAGTCATGTCATCAAAGGTGGAGTCCTTGGGAACGACTTTGATGTCAGCCAAACGTGTCTTGAGGAATTCCATCGGCTGATTGAGCTTAATCGTCACCGTGGTGTCATCTTTGGCTTCGATGGAATCAATGAAAGTGATGAAAGCCGCGTAGGGGCTGGTCACATCGGTTCCACTAGAGTCCTTTTCGCCGTCCACGATGCGCTTGTAGGAAGTCACGACATCCTCAGAGGTAACGGGAGTTCCATCACTGAACTTGGCTCCGTCACGCAACGCGACTTCGTAAGTTGTATCGTCGATCTTGGTCGGCTCATCGTCTTTTGCCAAAGCTTTATGAGCTGTGAAATCAGAGTAATCAAACTCGTAAAGACCCTCTACTACCTGTAGGTTCGCCCCGACAGCCAAAGCTGAGGAGGTGTTTAGAGGGTGCCAGTTAGTCGTGTCATAAGCCGCGAACACGTTGAGGGTGCCGGTGGGGCCAGCTTCCGGTTTGTCTCCAGCGTTGTCCTTCGGCGCGTCGCCTCCGCCACAAGCGCTCAGAGTCAGGGCGCAAGCAGCTGCAAATGCCGCCAGGCCAGACAGATGACGTTTCTTAAAGGGGGATGTCATTTTCGTTGCTCTCCTCGTTGAGTAGTAGTTAATCCTTACGAACTGGATTACCTACAAGAGTAACAGGATACAACTTGTCTGACAAGCATTTTGGATGATTTTCTGAAAATACACTGAATTCTATTGAAATGACAACGTTTATTCGCACCAGAACAGTCGTTCACAATTCTCTAAATAGTGATGTTATACTGATATGCCCTATAGCCTGTCTGATAACCTGCTATAGTTCCATCATGCTTTCAGAAACAGGTTCACCAGCAAAGAAGCTCCGAAAAACTCGAAGCACTGCCGTTGAGGACAGCTCAGAAAAAATTAAGAACTACATCACCCAAAACAATCTCTCACCTGGGGATTGTCTGCCCTCCGAATCTGATCTATGCACAATCCTCAACGTCTCGCGCTCCTCGGTCAGAGAGGCTTTACGGCGTTTAGAAGCATTACAAATTGTGGAAGTTCGCCGCGGAATCGGCGCTTTCGTCGGTTCGCTGTCCATGTCGCCGCTGGTGGAAACCTTGGCTTTCCGCACCGTTATGATGAGCCGAAATAACCTGGAAGGATTGCGCGAAATCGTGAAGGTTCGCCGTTACCTTGATTTAGGCATGGCTCAAAAGGTTTGTGACACCCTCAAAGGCATCCCTCAACCGGGTCTGGAAACTCTGGTGGAGTTGATGGAACGGCGAGCCAAAGCAGGCAAACTGTTTTCAGATGAAGATTACGCATTTCACGACGGAATCCTCGCGCTACTCGACAATGAGGTGATGCGCCAACTGGTGGGGTCATTTTGGAAAGTCAATGTTGCCTCACTTCCCCAATTGGGTACTCCTTCTACGGAAAGCCTCATCACCACCGCGACATCTCACCGGGCTATGCTCAATGCTGCCATCAACGGTGACGTTCACGCCTACCGTCAAGCCGTCATGCAACACTATGCGCCAGTTGAACAGACTCTGCACCTGACCTAAAACCCTCAATGCATTTCGCGAGAATCCGGCACAACGCCACTGTCTCAGCCGACTTTTACCGAACTGAGCGGCGCAGGGAGGGCATAATTGAGCCATGAAAGCAATCATGACTGTAACCGGAATCGACCACACCGGGATTATTGCGGCGGTAGCCAATGCCTGCGCCGCCCAGAACGCCAATATCACCAACGTTTCCCAGACCCTGATGGGTTCGTACTTCACGATGATTATGCAACTGGAGCTGGACGATGCCCCCACCTCCCTGACGAACTTGCAGGAGGCCATGACTGAGGTGGAAAAATCCCAGAACCTGGAAATCCGGGTGCAATCTGAAGCTATTTTCAACGTTATGCACACCCTGTAATCGCCCACTATCCCCACCACGAACCCCGTATCCGCCCCGGAAGATGACCGGGAACCCTTCTGAATCCCCTATTGGAGCAAGACAATGAGCTTAGACACCGAGCGACAAATCATGGAAACCATCCAGATGATTTCCGAGGACAAACTGGACGTGCGCACCGTCACGATGGGGCTGTCGCTGCTGGATTGTGCCGATTCTGACGTGCAGCGCGCCTGCGCCCGTATCGAGGATCGTATCGTCAAGGCCGCCTCGCGCCTGGTGGCGACCGCCGGCGAGGTGTCGCGGGAGTTCGGGGTACCGATTATCAATAAGCGGATTTCGGTCACGCCGATTTCCCTGGTGGCGGCCGCTTGCCGCACTTCAAACCCGCTGCCCTTTGCGCAAGCGTTGGATCGCGCCGGTAAAGCTGTCGGGGTCGACTTCGTGGGCGGGTATTCCGCGTTGGTCGAGGCGGGGGCCACGCACAGCGACCTGGCCTTGATTGATTCCATTCCCGAGGCTCTGGCCAGCACGGATATCGTGTGTTCGTCGGTTAATATCGGTTCTACCCGCACGGGTATCAATATGTCGGCGGCGCGGCGCATGGGTCAGGTGGTCGTGGATACAGCACAAGCGACCGCCGCGGCTGACGGGATTGGGGCGGCAAAGCTGGTCGTGTTCGCCAATGCGGTGGGCGACAATCCGTTCATGGCTGGGGCCTTTCACGGGGTCAGCCAGCCCGATACGGTCATTTCAGTAGGGATTTCTGGGCCGGGAGTGGTACAGCGCGCCTTGCAGACGGTGCGGGGGCGCCCTTTTGAGGAATGCGCCGAAGCCATCAAAAAATCGGCATTTAAGATAACCCGGATGGGTCAGCTGGTAGGGCAGACCGTGGCGCAACGCCTGTCCGTACCTTTTGGAATCGTGGATTTGTCGCTGGCTCCTACGGCGGAAGTCGGCGATTCCGTGGCGGCGATTCTGGAAGAAATGGGCGTCTCTGCAGTCGGCGCGCCGGGCACTACCGCCGCACTGTTTTTGCTCAATGACGCGGTGAAAAAGGGCGGACTGATGGCGTGCTCGATGGTGGGCGGCTTGTCGGGGTCTTTCATCCCCGTTTCGGAGGACATCAATATGATTCACGGCGTGCAGCGCGGCTCCATCACGATGGCAAAGCTCGAAGCCATGACGGCAATTTGTTCGGTGGGCCTGGACATGATTGCGATTCCCGGCGACACTTCCCCCGCTACGATTACCGGTTTAATCGCTGATGAGGCCGCTATTGGCACCGCTTCGGGCAAGACTACCGCGGTACGGGTCATACCGGTTCCGGGCAAGGGCGTGGGGGACAGCGCCAACTTTGGAGGACTGCTGGGGTGGGCGCCGGTGATGGAAGTTTCCCAATTTTCCTCCGCCGATTTCGCGGCTCGCGGCGGGCGGATTCCCGCCCCGGTGCATTCCTTTAGGAACTGATTTCCGCAGGTTTTCAACAAATTATGCCGCTGCGTGGGTTTATTTCGCGCACGAAATAAAATTTGTATTGACCGGTCAGCTCAGCTGCCCAGGCGTCATGGAAACCGTGAATCTGACCAACACACCTCCACCATGACCCCACAATTTACGGCCTAGCGACCCGAAAGTCGCGTCATATCAACAAATTCGCACAAGACATTAAAACGGTGATTAAGAGTGGGCGTAAGCACGAGGGAGGTCTCGCAAAAGACCCCGCAACGCGATAACGCCCCCGCGAATGCCAGCGGGAAAAGCCGCGCTCACCCCTAGTGAATGGTGACCTTGCCGATGACCTCGTGGGCTGTTGCGCGCGCCTGGTCGGTGTCGACCCCGGTCGCCAGGGCCACCGCCATGCGTCTGCCCTCGTGAGCCACCGGTTTACCAAAGATTCTCAGCTGCGCGTCCGGACTGACCTGCAGGGCCGCGCCCAAGCCTGTGTAGCGCGGCTGGTCGGACTCAACGGGAGACTTCAGGGGCACCGAAGCTCCGGCCCTGACATCAGGGAACATGGCCGTGTCCACAGGCAGCCCCAAAATTGCCCTCGCGTGCAGGTCAAACTCGTTTTGCGGCTGGGTAATCATGGTGACCATGCCGGTGTCGTGGGGGCGCGGGGAGAGTTCCGAGAAATACACGTCCTCGCCTTTGACGAACATCTCGACCCCAAAAATGCCCAGCATCGGATTTTCGGCGTCCGCATTTGCGGACTTGTCGCTTGCCGCGGCCGCCCGCGCGGTGTCGGCTGCCAGGGCATCGAGGACTTTCTGGGCAGTGACCTGGGCTTTCTTAAGGATTTCAGGTTTCATCGCTTGGGGCTGCCAGGATTCCACGTAATCCCCGGAGGACTGCCTGTGCCCGATTGGCGCGCAAAAACTGGTGCGAACCTGAGTCGGGTCGTCAGGATTCAGGTGGCGCACGCTCAACAGGGTGATTTCGTAGTCAAAAGCAATTTCGCCCTCCACGATGACCCGCCCGGTATCGGCACGAGCCCCGGAGCAGGCCTCCTGCCAAGCGGCGGGCAGGTCCTCGGTACGCTCCACACGAGACTGGCCGTGCCCCGAGGAGGACATGGTGGGCTTCACGAAACAGGGAAACCCGACCTTTGCGGCTCCCTCCTGCAGTGCCGCCAACGAGTCGGCGAAAGCAAAAGGCGAGGTCAAAACGTTTGCTGTCGTGGCGGCCAGGGTGCGGATGCCTTGGCGGTCAAAAGTCAGTTCCACCACTCGTGAGGAAGGCACGACCCGCGTCCCCTCCCCCGCAGCCGCAATCAGCGCGCTGGAGGCAAGTTTCTCGACTTCAGGAACAATGAGGTCAGGACGCACAGCGACAATCACGGCCTCGAGCGCCTCGGCATCGGTCATGTCCAACACGCGATATTCGGTGGCGACCTGCATGGCGGGCGCCCCCGCGTATGAATCGCAAGCGACGACCTGGCAGCCCAGTCGCTGCAGGGAAATCGTCAGTTCTTTGCCCAGCTCGCCCGCGCCGAGCAGCAAGATTTTTACCGGAAAAGTCAGTGGGAAATCGCTCATGAAACTATCCTAGCTTTTCCCCACCGCGACTTTTGCCGGCCTTTAGGCGGCACGGGTGTGGCGTTATTTCTTTTTCCCGGTAGCACCCATATAGATGCCGATAAGTATCATGGCGACGATAATCGACACAATCCACTGAATCCACTGCACGCCGCCGTTGGCATTGGTGTAGCCAAACTGCCGCACCACCCAGCCGCCGATACCGGCGCCGAGCGCTCCGAGGATAATGGTCCACAAGATGCCGATGGGCTGCTCGCCGCGTTTAAAGAGTCTGGCTAGAGCGCCAATCACCGCGCCGGTTACAATCATTCCAATGAGCTGTCCCATCAATTTTTCCTTTCTAATTGCCGTCCCAGTTTGAGAATCGGCCTTTTCCAGGCTATCAAATTCTTTCAAAAGGCGCAGAACAGGGAGTTTACCCTCCCGCGACAACAGTTCCCTCTGACAGCATCCCCGCGCACCCCAGCCTTCCTTGTAAGCTAGAGAATTCTCTGTTTCACCACCCTTTCGGCTACGATAAGGGAAAACTGTGGCATGCACACGCCTCACCGGATTCTGAGCTAGATTAAGGAAACCTTGTGACGACCCCTCCTTCCCCCTCCGAACCGCCTGTAGTGGCCGACAACACCGCATCAGAACCCAGCCACCACGGCGCACAGACCGCGCACCGTTTCGCTACCCATTGGGGTTTCGTGCTGGCCTCCGTAGGTTCCGCCGTGGGCATGGCCAACGTTTGGGGTTTCCCCTATAAGCTCGGCAATAATGGCGGGGGCGCTTTCCTGCTCATCTATATTTTCTTTGTCGTGCTGTTTACCTACGTGGGTCTGCCAGCCGAGTTTGCCAACGGCAGGCGCGCCCGCACCGGAACCTTGGGAACTTACCGGTCCGCCTGGGCCACTCGTGGGGACAGAGCCGCTAAGGTCGGAAGCGCGTTGGGCTGGTTGCCATTGGCCGGTTCGCTGTGTATCGCGATTGGGTACGCCGTCATTGTGGCCTACGTTTGCAAGGCTCTGTTCGATTCCCTGACCGGGACACTGATGAAAACTGATACCGAAAAATGGTTTGAATCTTTTTCTGGAACCGGTTTCTCGGTCGTGCCGTTCCACATCATAGTCGTGGTAGGGACGCTGATTACCCTGTTCCTCGGGGCGAAAAGTATCGAAAAAACTAACCGCATCATGATGCCGGTTTTCTTTATCATCTTTGTGATTTTGGCAATTCGCGTGGCTCTGATGCCGGGCGTTATCGAGGGCTATATCTTTATGTTGACCCCGCGCTGGGAGGCTCTCATCAACCCTATTGTCTGGGTGTGGGCGATGGGCCAGGCGTTCTTTTCTCTCTCGATTACCGGCAGCGGCATGATTGTCTACGGCGCTTATCTGCCCGATGACGAGGACGTGGTGAAGGTGTCGCAGCGCACCGGTTTCTTTGACACTCTCGCGGCTGTCGTGGCCGCCCTGGTCATTATCCCCGCGTGTTTCGCTTATAACACTGACGTCGGAGCAGGGCCGGGCCTGCTGTTTGTGACCCTGCCCGCCATCATGCAAGATATTCCGCTGGGTCAGCTGTTCGCGGTAATTCTGTATGTCGCCATGATTTTCGCCGGGGTCAGTTCGCTGCAAAATATGTTTGAAGCCGTGGGCGAATCGCTGCTGCACCGGTTCCCGCGCCTGAACCGCGTAGTCGTGCTGGTCGGCTTGTGCGTGCTGGCGCTCGGAGCGGGCTTGGGCATGGAGGCGATTAGCTCTTGGGGGCCGTGGATGGATTTGGTCTCCATCTACATCATTCCGCTCGGGGCGAGCGTGGGCGCCATCACCTGGTTCTGGGTCATGAAAAAGGACGAATTGTTAGAGGCGATTAATCGGGGAGCTGCGCGGCCTCGCGGAACTTTCTGGCTATCGGTGGGGCGTTTCGTCTATGTGCCGCTGGCCATCATTTTGTGTGCCATCGCTCTCATCGGCAAGGTCGCGTTCTAGGAATTTTAGCTCTGGAATATCTCCGTTCATGGCGAACGCAACAGCAACCCAATCGCCACTACCGGCGCCACATTTTACCGATTACAGACGCCACAAATTTAGGATTATAAGCGCCCCAAATTTGGTATTAGGGCGTTCACAATTACCCAATTAAGCCTGGTAGTGCAGGATTTAGTGCCAGTTTTCGCGGTGCAGTTGGGCGCGTGAGGCCGGTTCCAGTTGCACCGTGGTGTGAAAAATCGAGATGCCGTGATGGTTCTGCAAGCAGTTCTCTATCCGGCTCAAAATCTCCAGGCTGTGCCCGTCATGGAAGCATTCGTCAGCCAGCACCACGTGAGCGCTCAGCACCGGCAGGTCCGAGGAAACCGCGGAGGCATGCAGGTCATGCACGGCTAAAACGTGAGGCAGCTCCAACAGGTGCGCCCGCACCTGGTCCAAGTCCAAATCCCGCGGGGTGGATTCCAGCAAAATCGCCCCCGCCGGACGCAAAATCATGATGGCTCGAGGCACGATGAGCGCGGCGATGACCAGTGCCGCCACGGAATCAATCTGGGTCCACCCGGTCAGGCGCATCACCACCGCGCTGACGATAACCGCTACGGAACCGAGGGAATCGTTCAAGACCTCGAGGAACGCGGCGCGCAGATTCAGGTTGTTTTGTCGGGAACTCAACAGGATGGTCAGGCTGATCAAGTTGCCGACCAAGCCGATAATGCCCACCACCAGCAGCGTCTGGGCCTCGATATGTTCGGGTTGTATCAGGCGTTTAATGGCTTCGATGGAGGCAAACACACCGATGCAAATCAGCAGCAGGGACTGCAAAGCTGCCGAGATGACCTCGGCGCGCCGCCACCCCCACGTGAGCCGATCCGTTGCCGGACGCTGCTGCAAACTGGCTGCCACCAGCGCAAAAGTCAGACCAGCGCAGTCGGTGAGCATATGCCCCAAGTCCACCAGCAGGGTCAGGCTGCCGGTTATGGCCGCGCCCACAATTTCTGCCAGCAACACCGTGAAAGTTACCGCCAGTGCTGCCCGGAGCTGTCCACGACCGGCCTTGTGCGAGTGAGTATGAGTGTGCGAATGGCCGCCTGAACCGTGCGGTTCGTGGGGGTTGCTGGATTCCTGACTTTCCTGATTATGCTGCATAAGCTTCCGTCCTGTGTTTTCTGCGCGAACAATGGCTGTGCCGTCACTTAGTCTAACCTAAGTTTAGTTGTTGCTTTTTGGTGTTTCACATTAAAGCCTTGTGCTAAAGCAAGGCATCAATCGTGAGTTCTCCTGACGGCGGCGTAGCCTGGTTATCAGCGAGAGCGGCCGGGGTAGGGGCAATCCCTCCTACAACCACCAAGCTGGCAAACGATGCCATAGCAAATAAACGATTCCTCAACATCGGCAACTACTTCACAAAAACAGCCTTCCTGAATTCGATAAAATCCGTTTCCCGCTACATATCAGAAAATCCGCGGTAACGTTTGGCAACCCACGGCTAGGTGTACCGTCACGGTCAAGAGGAAACGTTTTCCCCGGTTCGGTTCCCCAACCGAGCCAAACGGGGTGGGAGCCAGAAGCATCCCACCCCGCATTGCGGCTGTACAGAGAGATTATTGAGTTTTACCAAGCAGCGTGTATACCTGCGTCAGCACTTGGTCACTCACAGCTCCAGCTCCGCCTATCACCCAGATATTCTGGGATCGCTTAGCGATAGCCTCTCGGCTAACATCGGGCAGAACGTTAGCTTGAGTGAGGATGACTACAGCTTGCTGGTTCGCAGCCAGAGCTCCACCGGCTAAAGTGTCAGCGAAGTGCTGGCCGTTAATAACCACAGATTTATGAGATTCTGGCAGTAAGTCCGCCGCTTTGGCCGCGGTTTCATAACGATCCTTTCCGGAAACTGCCTGAGCCTGGTAACCGGCCCCAATCAAGGCTTGTACAGCCGGGCCGCCCGCCCCAAACAGCTGGGGAGGCTGACCGGATTTACCATCCTGAGCCAGCTTCGAGGATGTAGTCAACCCGGCTTTTTCAAGGTAGGCTCCAGTGAACTTTTCAAGTTTCACGTGCTGGCTCAACACCAGCACTCCTCCCTTTTGCGCCGCCACGTTTCCGATTGCTATCGCATCAGGGAAATTCGTACCGTCCGCAACAAACACAGGTTTGGGTTCCGCCGCTTTTGCGGGTGCCTCTTGCATTACTCGTTGCGCAATCAACGTGGCTGTCTCGTAACGGTTTTGACCACCGATACGTTCAACTTTCATGCCATTCTGGGTCAGTTCTTGGCTCACAGCTTCGGATATAGCACCGGTACCACCCAAAATGATGACCTGTTTCATGCCTGCCTTGCCCAGGGCTTCCCGCACCTGTGGTTCCAAACTCTTTCCGCCGGTCAAAACCACGGGAGCGTGCAACGGCCCGGCCAGAGTCGCCCCGGTGGTGGCATCGGCAAAGTCTGTGGACACTGCCAAAATAGCCGTATCACCCCAATTGCCTTTACCCAGTACCGCTAGTGCAGTCTGAACCCTATCAGCCCCTGCAACTCTCAGCGCCTGCGAGTCCTCAGTTACCCCAGCAACTGGAGGTTGACCTGGCTGGGGAGCGTTGGGAATCTTCCACCCCGGAATCTGAGGTTTGGTAACCGACGGTTGAGGTGCAGGATTCACATTGATTGGTGGGTTATTTGTGGGAAGGTTTCCGTTGGCATCCACCACTTCAATCTTCACCGTTTGAGGAACCGTGGTTCCGTCCGCCAGATGCACCATCACCGTCAACGGAATGACACCTTCGGTATTAGCTCGCAAATCCACACCCGCCGGAACGCTGAAGTTTCCGAAACTATCCAGGCTCAGGTCAAACTGTTTGCCCTCATATTGCCCAGTCAGCTTCGTAACGTGGTTGTTTTGATAACCCAACATATCGTTAGACAGGTCATCGGGGTTATCCACCCGAATGCAGCGCTCACGCGAGGCATCGGTGTACATCCACAGCGCATTGCCCTGATCGCATTGACTCGTTTGCATCGCAAATCCGCGCACTGCCACTGCGGAATCCCCAATGTGTTGCAGGGTTTCCCGCGGAGGTTTATCGGCTTCCCCATCCGTGAGTACGTACACAAAGTTTTGCCCAGGCAGGCTCTGCATTCGCTGCAAGGCCGCTTCGATACCTTGGCCGGGATAGGAGTCGCCCCCATATCCTGATTTGGCTCGCGCCTGCATAATCAAGGAATCGTAGCCGGACATAGTGGCGGGTTGACCGGGGTACATCCACACGTCAGCCTTGCCGCTCGTGTCGATTCCGGATCCATCACTTCGATAGAAAAATCCCCGCGTCTGATCCGCGATAGCCATGCGAATGTTTTCCTTCGATCCGGGAATCTGGCGCAAATACTGCTCTATCTTCCTCAGAGACTTGGTGACTGCCTGCTCGCGCTGGCCACCCATCGACCCGGAGTAGTCAATCAGGACGGCGATATTAATCTTCGGGGAGCTACCTCCCGCAGACACTACACCAGCAGACACTACACCAGAAAGCGGAATAGATTCGCCTTTCTTGAACTGCTGACCCGCCGTGGGAGACACGATGCTCAGGCTCGGCTGACAGTAACGGAATTGACCCAAGTCGCCTTCCCAATGCGTTGTGGTTCCCCGGTCAAAGAAGTAGCCCGAGAGCGGTTTTGCCTCAGCGCTCCACTTGCCTTCACGAGACCAATACGAGTTCATGGTGTAGGTAGCCCCTTTGACCTTGGGAATCTCCACCGAACCCGTTTTCCCGCACTGCATGATGGGGCTAGCCTTTGGTGCGGTGGGGACACTGCGCTCTAAAACCCGCACGTAGGCCGAATTTGTGTAGATATACACAGAGGGGGCCACCCCGCTGGCCAGAGGCTGTATGGTAGCGTTCAAGGAGGGAGCCACCCGAGTGCTTTTCGTGCTTTGCGCCGCCCGAATGACGATTTCGTCAAGCACCACACCCTTCGTGTTGCTCACGGCCTCGTTCGCGTTCCAGACCAGACGATTACCGTCCTTTACCAGGTCGCTGCCGGCCAGCAGTCCACCCGCTTTCCGCTTCCCCGTCCACTCAAATCCGGTGGGCAATTGGATGGATAGTTTGTTGAAAGAAACCGGATCCACGTTCGGGTTCACCATTTCGATGCGGTAGCTGAATTCCTCCGCAGGGAAGACGTCGAACACGGACGCGTCCTTAGCCCACTGCTTATCCGGACGGATTTCAGGAGCGATGGGGGTAGCCTTGATGGTCACGTCATTCGGCACGATGGAAAAGTCTTTTACCTTCGCTTCCCCAATTGCTCCGTTCGTGAAGGTGACGCGAACCCAAACACTGTGTTTGCCCAGGGGAACCTGTGGCAGAGTCCCAGTGATGTCGGAGCTACGGCTGTCATAGTTGGCATCAATCCACGTTCCGTTTTCGTCCAGGCGAATTTGTGTACTCTGAACCGCTTGGGGCAGCTGATCCAAACGGAAATCTACCCGGGTGTCCTGCTTACTCTGAGTAGTTTTCTCAACTTGGGATGGATACCAGGTGTATCGAACCTTCAATTCAACAGGATTCGGTGTTGGGTTGGGTGTCGGCTTTACGCTCGGATCCGGCGTCGGCTCCACACTTGGGTTGGGAGTCGGCTCCACACTCGGGTTGGGGATAGGCTCCACACTTGGGTCCGGCGTCGGCTCCACACTCGGATCCGGTGTCGGCTCCACACTCGGATCCGGTGTCGGCT